>CANFJQ010000006.1 GCA_947447615.1 Comamonadaceae bacterium | reverse complement strand
CCTGCTTATTGGAAGTGTGGTGCGCTTTGTCTTTGTGCTTTTTCGCCGCGTGTACGTGGGTTGGCTTGGCGGTGGCTTGGGTCGGGCTGGTTTCTGCCGCGAACAAGGGCTGTGCCATAAAGGCCAGCACCAAGAGGCCATAGGCGAGCGCTGCAAAAAGTGCGCGCCCCATCATTGCGCTAGTGGCCAGCGCGGCGCTATGCGAGCGGCGCATCATGGCGCCACCTCGGCCAGGGCGCATTGGTATTGCAGCTCTTTGCCCAAAAGCGGCGAGTACAAAGACACCCGACCCGTCAGCGCATCGGGCTGGGGCGCCGTCTGCGCCACCGGCTGCAAAAAGCGGGTGTGCTGCATGACCATGGGCTGGCGGCGCGTGTTGTAGTACACGTACAAATTAATACTCTCTAGGCCCGATGCGCCCCCGGCGTCCGGCCCGGCAGCGAGCAAGATGGCCTTGAAGCGAAAGCGGTTGCCAATGGGCACCGCAGGCGTGGTGTAAGGATCTGTCACTACGCCAAAGCTTTTGTGGTGGGTTTCGGAGTTCACGTCAAAGCTGCACTGCAATTGCGGCGCGGCCAGTGCGGCCAGCGGGCAGGCTAGAAAGGCTAGGCCTAGCAGGGCAGCGGCGGTTGGCAGCGGGCGCTGCGCTTTGTTTGTTTGCAAGGATTGAAGGGCCATGGGGCGCGGGGTGGAAATGGATACGGCGCGAGTGTATGCGGGCCGTACTGCAGCGGGACGCATTACGAATGAGCGCTGAAAGCGGGAACCCTTCAATCTCGGTAGGAGAAAATTGTTTCAAGAATCGTTTCATGAATTGTCTCAAGGATAGGCTCACTATCGACTCAACAATCGATTCACGAAACGTTTCACGAAACGTTCAACTCTAACGGTTGGACTACCTACACCCGACGGCTCAGACCATCAGCGCAGCTATGACCTTGAATTTTGTGGATTCCTCACCCACTCCGACAGGTGTACCGACCGCACCGGTTGCCTGTAAAAGAATGAAAAAATATTTTTTGGGCTACGGGAAATCCCGGAACTGACACCTAGGATCGTGGAAACTTAAAGTTGGCCTTTGGTTTTGCAGAAAATGCATGGGCAAGCGGCGCCCTATTTACACGGGCGGCCGCTAGGCAACAAGACGCTGGTCGGTCTAGCGGTTGCCCTTTACCCGATTGTGCGTCTTGCACAGCATCTGGCAGTTTTTCTTGTCGGTGGCGCCACCCTTGCTCCAAGCCGTGACGTGGTCTGCGTCCATGTCCGCGAGGCTCCATATTTTTTTCTTGTTGGCCTCCGGGCCCACGGCGCAGAGCGGGCAGTTAGATTTGTTTTTTATCTTCGCAGTTTGGGTTTGGGTGCCATAAACCACTTTTTTGGTCATCTCATCAAACACGCGGATTTCTAATAGTTTGGTATCCGTGCAGCCGCCCAAAATATATTCAAATATCCCTTTGCGGTTTTTCACCTGCGAATCGCCATAGAGTATTTGCAAGACTTTAGAAACCTCTGCCGCGGTGTAAGGCTTATGGTGATATTCTTCGTATAAGCGGCCCCAATCAATGCCACACATTTCTTTCTCGACATCTGTAAATACCGACACCACCCATTGAATCACCGTATTAAAGTAAGTGGCAAGTTCCTGGATATTTGTTGCGCTCCTGTGGCTAGCCATATAGGTACCAACATCGCCTTTGCTCACCCACTTCAGTGCGCAACCCAAGAAATCTTGTCGGATTGCCGTGCCTTTGATGTAAGTGCTCCATTTATGGATGTTGGAGTTTTGACTGTTGCTAAAGGCTTCCTTAGCCAAGGTGACAAACGGGCCAGAATACACCGCGTTCAGGAGCTCTTGTTCGTTCAGCGGCACTCCGGCGATATTGATGGTTTTGAACCATTCCTTGATTTCGCTCTCCGTTCCTTCGCATTCATAGACCAGCAACTTGGTGTCCAAAATCAAAGCACGTTTGTCTGCGGCCATGCCGCTGAAATATTGCTGATGCCCTTGCCCATCCCGAATGGCGAATTTGTCTGTCACAAAGCGCCCCATGCTGGTGATGCGTTGCTGCCCGTCTAAAACTTCAAACCTATCGTCAGCAATTTTGTTGAAATAGATAAGTCCGAGTGGATAGCCCCTTAGCACCGATTCAACGACGGCCACCTCTTTTCCTCCGCCCTCTGCGGCGTAGATGTAATTGCGCTGGTATTCAGGCTGTATGGTCAGTTTGCCGGACAAGCCAAATAGGCCTTTGCCTTCTAGTTCGTTGTAAACAAAGCCCTTGCAAATGGCCTGAATGCTGATATCCGTTCGGAGATTTGTTCGCATTTCAAATTCCCCTATGCTTGATGAAAATTCTTTGGTAGGCAGATTGAATCATGCGACCTTTAGAATTTATGAAGTAATTTTTCTTTCCATCATTGCCAACCAAATTGGCGTTCTCATTTGTTTTTCCGCCACCAGAACCAGTTGCTGTGCCGTCTTGCCTAACTTCCCAATAATCATCGTAGGTTTTGGTATCTGGAACGGCAGCATGGCAGCCGCGTTGAGTCGCTCCTAATATTTCAAACTGGCCTGGGTTGTATTTATCCAAGAAGCTTATGGGCACTCCCATAACACCTTTGAAATCACTTGGAATGGCATCCGTGAATGGAACTTCAATCGCGTCATAGTTATCGTATTTTTCGTATTTTTTCTTTCCCTTGATTTGCTTGTGCCGGCTGTATTTCAAGTTGTCGGCCATGGTCATTAGCGCAAGCGGTTGGTGGCGGCGACCATGGTCTAGGTTCGTAAACCAAATCGAAGGCGAGCGCAAATAGGTGATTCCATCAATGCAACGCAATGCCGTCTTTGGTTTGTCACTCAGATCTATATCTGGCGGTGGCAAAAAATACATGTCTTTAGTAAAGCCGGTAACTCCTGTCCAAACCTGATTGGACATAATCAGCGGAAAAATTTCCTTGTAAGTGATCGCATTTTTGCTGCCGACAATCACAAACTTCTTTCCGTGCTCCATTAGTTGTTTCACATAGTCTCGAAACAAACTAAATGGTGGATTGGTTACGACAATATCTGCCTGTTCCAATAATTGGATGCACTCTGCACTTCGAAAATCGCCATCACCTTGCAGCGGCGCCCATGTGTTGACCTTGTTCGCCCTGAGCTCTTGGGCTACATCTTTTAAATTAAAGCTGCCATTGCCGTTGATAGCGTGCACTTTGTTGATGATGAACTTGTTGGCGTTGACTTTTGGTCGTCCTTTAGCGGGCGCAAGCGTGCTGTCATTGCCAAACAAGGGCAGTTGGGTGTTGGCCAAGGGCGAGGGCTTATAGCTGGTGGTGATCAGGCGCTTGAGCCCCAGCTTTTTAAAGTTCAACACGAAGTAACGAAAGAAGTTGCTCTCGTAGGGGTCGTCGCAGTTGCAGTAAACGACTTTGCCTTTGAAAGTTTGGGCGTCGTACTCCAAATAGGCTTCCATTTCTCTTTGGATATCAACGAACTGCGTATAAAACTCGTCGTTTTTTGCCCGCTTCGCGCTGGATAAGTTGCGATTTGCCATAACTCAATAGATTGAAAATGTGAATTCATAGTTTATTTAGTAACGAATATTGAAATAATTATTTTTGGTATTTTTCGGGAATCAAAATGGCAAATTCATTTACCGGCTGAAAATATTTTTTAGCCACTGCCCACGGTGCGCGACTGCGGTGTGGAGGCTGCTTAGGTCGGCTATCTCGCCTGAAGTACAGTACGGCGGCCTTTGCGCTGCACGCCCATGTCCCCACCCCACATCACCCTCCTAGGCGGCATCAACATGGATGTCTCCGTTCATGCGCACAGCGCGCTGCGTGCGGGCGATTCCAATCCCGGCCAGGTGCAGTGCAGCCCCGGCGGGGTTGCGCGCAATGTGGCGGAAAACTTGGTGCGCCTGGGGCAACACGCGCGCTTGCTGGGGGCGCTGGGCGACGATGTGTTTGGCCAGGCTTTGCGGCAATCGGGCGCGGCCATGGGGCTGGATATGCGTGCCTGCCTGACGCTGCCCGGCCAGCGCAGCGCAACCTATGTGTGCCTGCACCGCGCCGATGGCGATATGGATGTGGCGGTCAACGACATGGACATCATGGACGCGCTCACGCCTGCACTATTGCAGCCGCACGTGGCGCTCTTGCGCAGCGCGGCGGTGTTGGTGGCGGACTGCAATTTGCGGCCCGATGTGTGGCAGTGGCTGGCCACCGAGGTGGCGCACCCGGCGCTGTTTGCCGAGGCGGTGTCGGTGGCCAAGTGCACGCGTCTGGGCGCGGTGCTGGCGCATGTCCACACGCTGAAGGCCAACCGCTTGGAAGCGCAGGCTTTGTGGGGCCGCACTATTGCCAGCACGCAAGACGCGTGCGACGCTGCGCTGGCCTTGCACCGCCAGGGCGTGGGCCGGGTGCTGATCAGCCTGGGCGCGCAAGGCGTGGCCTGGTGCGATGCCGATGGCCGCTGCGGCCACCGCGCGGCGCGCGCAGTGCCGGTGCTCAGCGCTACCGGCGCGGGCGATGCCTTGATGGGCGGCTTGGTGTATGGTCACTTGCAGGGCTGGCCGCTAGAGAAGGCGCTGGCGTGGGCCATGGCCTGTGCCGAAATTACCTTAGGCAGCCCTGCAGCCAACGCCTCGGCGCTGAGCGTGCAGGCCGTGCAACACCACATGCAACACACCCTACTATGAACCCGTATTTAGACATCGCCCCCGAAGTACAAACCGCCCTGGCCCAAGGGCAGGCGGTGGTGGCTTTGGAGTCCACCATTATTTCGCACGGCATGCCGTACCCGCAGAATGTTGAGACGGCGCTGCGGGTCGAGGCCGAAGTGCGCGCCCATGGCGCCGTGCCGGCCACGGTGGCTATCGTGCAGGGACGCTTGCAAGCCGGTTTGTCCGCCGCGCAGATCGAGCGCCTGGGCCGCGCCGGCCATGCGGTGACCAAGGTTAGCCGCCGCGACATGGGCTTTGTCGTGGCCGCAGGCGCTGATGGCGCGACCACCGTGGCCGCCACCATGCGCATCGCCGCGCTGGCGGGCATACGCGTGTTTGCCACTGGCGGCATCGGCGGCGTACACCGGGGCGCGGAGCAAAGTTTTGATATCTCGGCGGACTTGCAAGAGCTGGCGCAAACCCCCGTGGCGGTGGTGTGCGCGGGGGCGAAGTCGATACTCGATTTGCGCCTAACCTTGGAGTATTTAGAAACCCAGGGCGTGCCGGTAGTGGGCTACCAAACCGAGGCCTTGCCCGCATTTTTTACCCGCGAAAGTGGTTTTAAGGTGGACTACCGGCTGGACTCCGCGCACGCTATCGCAAAGGCCATGCACGCGCAGTGGGCGCTGGGCCTGCCGGGCGGCATGGTGGTGGCCAACCCGATACCGCAAGCGCATGCCATGGAGCGAGGCACCATAGACCGCGCCGTCGCCCAGGCCCTGCAAGAAGCCAGCGCCCAAGGCATCAGCGGCAAAGCCAGCACCCCGTTTTTGCTGGCCCGCGTCAACGAACTTACTGGCGGCGACAGCCTTGCATCGAATATCGCCCTGGTGCTCAATAACGCTCGCCTGGCCTGCGCGATTGCGCTGGCGTATGCGGGGTTGGGGCATTAGGTATGTCGTTCACAAAAAGGTAGATGCGAACCTTAGCCGCTAGGCGAATGTGTTCTCGTTTAGGCGTGCAAGGATTTCAAGGCCAGCTGGGGTGAAGCGGCCACAATCTTTAACAAGGCAGCGGCTGGCCCGGTTGGCTCACGTCGGTGTTGCTCCCAGTTTTGCAGGGTTTTGACACTCACGCGCATGAGGTCGGCAAACTCGCTTTGTGACAAACCAATCTGCTCGCGTACCGCCTTGGCGTCCGGCGCTGGCAGTTCAAATCGCCGCGAAGCACCAGCTTGCCCTTTCGCTATGGCACGCGCTTCTTGCAAGCTGTTAACCAAGTCATCAAACAAAACTTTGTCCATCTTTAGAGTTCCTTCACGAGTTCGCGCAACACGGCGATCTCTTTGTCCGATAGGTTGTCTTTGCTGGATTTGGGGTACACCACCAGCATGTAAATCTGGTGTTCGCTTTTGATCCAGTAGTAAATAGCCCGCACACCTGCGCTTTTGCCTCGCCCTGCAAGCGCATGCCGCAATTTGCGGATGCCCCCGCCGCCTGGGATCAGTTTGCCGCACGCAGGGTCTACCACCAGGACATTTTGCATTTGACGGTATTCCTCGTCCGTCATCAGCAGCTTAAGCAAACGCGTGAAGGTCGGCGTCTCAATAAATTCCATGCCATTTATTGTACGCCAATGGCGCATAGATAAAGATGGGTTTTTGACAGTTTGAAGATCTATTTGTGGGGCAGCGCATGAGCCTTGGGCCCATCACCCCTTGATTGGAATGTACGTGCTGTTTTTCACTTCTTCCATCACCGCATAGGTGCGGGTTTCGCGCACGCCGGGGAGTTGCCACAGCACGGTGCCGGCGAAGTCGCGGTAGGCGGCCATGTCGGCCATGCGGGTTTTGAGCAGGTAGTCAAAGCCGCCGGCCACCATATGGCATTCCATGATTTCGGGGCGCACTTGCACTGCCGCTTTGAAGGCCTCAAACACATGCGGTGTGGTGTGGTCTAGCAGCACTTCTACAAACACCATCAGGCCCGCGCCCAGCTTGGCCGGGTTCAGGTGCGCTTGGTAGCCCAAGATAAAGCCCTCTTTGCCCAGGCGCTGCACCCGCGCCAGCACGGCAGTGGGCGACAAGGCCACGGCCTCGGCCAGCTTGAGGTTGGAGATGCGCCCGTCTTCCTGCAAGGCGCGCAGAATCTTCAGGTCGGTGCGGTCCAGGCTGGCGGCAGGGGTGGTCATATTGAGTTATTCACTATAAAGCGACAGAAATAAAGACAAATATTTACCTTAACCGGTGGGAATATAGCGCTTTACACCAAACCCGTCGCCCGCAAACCGTAATTCCCAAAGCGGAAAACGACAACCGTCAAGCGCAAGGAGCCATACCCATGTTGATGCAGCAACGCCTTCCCCAGCCCTACCTTCCCGAGGCCGAGATCGTGGCAGAGCGCCTGCGCAGCTTGCAAGACAAGCTGGACTGGGCCGCTGCCGCGCAAGTGGCCGCGCCCTGGGTGCAAACCGTGCGCGACCACCCGGCGCCGTTTTGGGCCATGGAAAGCTTGTTGCAGGAATACCCCATTTCCAGCGCCGAGGGCCTGGCCCTGATGCGCCTGGCCGAAGCGCTTTTGCGCGTGCCGGACATGGACACCGCCATCGCCCTGACCGCCGACCAGCTGGGCCGCGCCGATTTTGCGCAGGCCGGCGACCAGGTGCTGGCGCGTTTGTCGCGCGCGGCGATTGCCATGTCCAAACACTTTTTGCCCGATGCCCAAGGCGCTACCAGCGGCAGCGGCTTGATGGGCCGCTTGGGCGCGCACACCGTGGTGGCCGCCACGCTGCGCGCGGTGCAATTGCTAGGCCGCCAGTTTGTGCTGGGCCAGACCATGGCCGAGGCCATGCGCCATGCTGATACGGCCCGCCAGGCGCAAAGCCAGGGCCTGCGTTTTTCGTATGACATGCTGGGCGAGGGTGCGCGCACAGATGCCGACGCGCTGCGCTATTGGCAAAGTTATAGCGACGCGATAAGCGCCCTGGCGCAGGCCGCCGTGCCCGGTCGCGGGCCGCAAGGCAATGACGGCATCAGCATCAAACTGAGTGCGCTGCACCCGCGCTACGAAGACGGCCAAAGCGCGCGCGTTATGGCCGAGTTGCTGCCACGGGTGTGGAGCTTGTGCGAGCAAGCGGCACGCGCCGATATCAACCTGACGATTGATGCCGAAGAGGTGGAGCGCCTGGAGTTGTCGCTCGAAGTGTTGGACGCTTTGTTGCAGCGCGTGGCGCAGCACTGGCCGCAGTGGCGCGGCCTGGGCCTGGCTTTGCAGGCTTACCAAAGCCGCGCCTTGGAACTGGTACATACCGTGGTGGCCATGGCGCGCCAACATGGGGTAGGTCTGATGTGCCGCTTGGTAAAAGGCGCGTATTGGGATGCCGAAATCAAACGCGCCCAGGAGCTGGGCCTGCCGCATTACCCGGTATTTACGCACAAGCACCATACCGATATTTCTTACCTGGCCTGCGCTGGCGCCCTGCTGGACGCGCCCGATGTGATCTACCCCCAATTCGCCACGCACAACGCAGCCACGATAGCGGCCATTGCGCAAATGGGCGCGCGCAGCGGCGGCGCGTTTGAGTTGCAGCGCCTGCACGGCATGGGCGAGGGCGTGTACCGCGAGGTGCTGAAAAACCCACTCATGGCCTGCCGCGTATATGCGCCGGTGGGGGCGCACAAAGACTTGCTCGCTTACCTGGTGCGCCGCTTGCTGGAGAACGGCGCCAACTCGTCTTTTGTGCACCAACTGGCTGACCCCCATTTAAGCGTGCGCGATTTGCTGATTTCGCCGCTGCGCCTGGAGCCCTCGGGCGCTTTGCCACTTCCGCCGCAACTCTTTGGCAACGGCCAAGGCGCACGCGCAAATAGCGTGGGGCTGGACTTCACGGTGCCGGATATGCGCGCGCCCTATCTGCATGCCCTGGCGCATCCCATGCCTGCTGCGCTGGCGCAGGCGACTCTGCAGGATGTGCAAAACGCGATGCAGCGCGCAGCAGCCGGATTTAAAACCTGGGCCCGCACGCCCGTGGAGCAGCGTAGCGCGGCCTTGCTGCGCGCCGCAGACAGCCTGGAGCAACACAGCCCGGCGCTGTGTGCTTTGCTGGTGCGCGAGGCGCACAAAACCTGGGGCGATGCGCAATCTGAAGTGCGCGAAGCGGTGGACTTTTTGCGCTACTACGCACACGAGGCGCTGCGCATCATGCAGCCGGTTTCCATGCCGGTGGCGCACGGTCACGCATGGTCAGGCGTGGGCGCCGCAAGCCGCTCCGCCGGTATGCAAACCGACAGCGCGCACTGGCAGCCCGGTGTGACGGGTGAGACCAATACGCTGCAACTGTGCGGGCGCGGCGTATGGGTGTGTATCAGCCCCTGGAATTTTCCGCTGGCTATTTGTGTGGGGCAGATTGCTGCGGCGCTGGCCACCGGCAACACCGTGCTGGCCAAGCCTGCCGAACAAACGCCGCTGATCGCGGCAGAGGCTTTGCGCTTGCTGCACGCGGCAGGCGTTCCGCAGGACGCTTTGCAGCTACTGCACGGGCCGGGCGAGAGCGTAGGCGCGGCGCTGGTGGCGCAGCCCGGCGTGGCGGGCGTAGTGTTTACCGGCTCTACCGAGGTGGCCAAAATCATTCAGCGTGCGTTGGCACAAAAGCCCGGCCCTATCGTGCCCTTGATTGCCGAGACTGGCGGCATTAATGCGATGGTGGTGGACTCGTCGGCACTGCCCGAGCAAGTGGTCGATGCGGTGATCAGCAGCGCATTTCGCTCTGCCGGACAACGCTGTTCGGCGCTGCGCTTGTTGTGCGTGCATGCTGATATTGCAGACACCGTGTTGGAGATGCTGCGCGGCGCGGCGCAGCAACTGCGCGTGGGCGACCCGGCAGACCTGGCCACCGACCTGGGGCCGGTGATTGACGCGGAGGCAGCCGCCACATTGCAAGCCCATATCGCGCGCCTGCATGCGCGCCGCATGTGTTTGTTTGGCCCCGCTTGGCAGGCGGCGTTGGCGCAGGATTGTTGTGCGCTACCGAACCGCATCGCGCCACATGCCTACCTAGTGCAAAGCGTGGCTGAGGTGGATGCCGAAATTTTTGGGCCGGTGCTGCAAGTGCTGCGCTGGCAGGGCGATCCGCTGGACACCATAGAGCAGATCAACGCCCTGGGCTATGGCCTGACGCTGGGCATCCAAACCCGCATCGACAGCCGCGCCCAGGCCATGGCGCAGGCGGCGCATACCGGCAATGTCTATATCAACCGCAACATGATCGGCGCCGTGGTCGGCGTGCAGGCCTTTGGCGGCGAAGGCCTGAGCGGCACCGGCCCCAAAGCCGGCGGCCCGCATTATCTGTACCGCTTTTGCGCTGAGCGCACGGTGACGGTCAACACCACCGCAGCGGGTGGGAATGTGGCTTTGTTGGCTTGAGGACGGCGCCTCCCGTCACAGCGCCAACAGGGTTTTAGGGGCAATAGCGCGGGCCGGGCTGGATTTTGTATGTCATATGTACTAACATCCCCGCCATACTTTCCCGCTCCATGAGGTCTGCCCATGTCCGCCCTAGCTCCCGCCAGCACCCGTTCCGCCCGTTTGGGCCTACGCGCCACCCAAGAACAAGAGCTTGTCTTGCGGCGGGCTGCGGAGGTGGCGCACAAGTCGCTGACCGATTTCATTTTGGACAGTGCCTGCCTGGCAGCTGAACAGACCTTGCTCGATCAACGCCTATTCATGGTGTCGGGCGCGCAGTACCAAAGCTTTGTAGATTTGTTGGACCAACCCGCGCAAGCCAATGAAGGATTGCGCAATTTATTCGCCCGCCAAGCCCCCTGGGAAACCCCGTGAGTTTGCGCAGGCCAGAGCTACTGGCGCCCCGCCATAAGCTGGAGGAATTTGATTGCGGCAAGCCAGTGCTTAACGATTGGCTAGTGCGCCACGCCAGACAGGCCCAAGGCGCAGGTTCGACCAAGACCTTTGTCGCAGCCGATGAAGACCAGGTGCTGGGTTATTTCAGCCTGACAGTAGGCCAGATCGATACCTTTGAGGTGCCCGAGCGCATGCGCAAAGGCATGGGCCACTATCCCTTGCCCGTGGTTTTGTTGGCACGTTTAGCGGTGTCTACCAGCGCGCAAGGGCGCGGCTTGGGTTGGGGTCTTTTGCAAGATGCCATTGCGCGCACCGTGCTCATCAGCGAACAAGCCGGTGTGCGCGCCATGCTGACGCATCCGCTGGACCAAGAAGCCGCCGCCTTCTACACCCGTTTTGGTTTCGTGCCATCGCCTTTGCGCGCGCAGCAATTGCTGCTCTTGCTCAAGGATGCCCGGCAGTTACTGAAATAAGCCCCTTTCCATGTCTACCCCAGGACCTAGTTGTAAGCCCATCTGAAGGAAATAACCCATGCTCCGCCCGCTCTCTTTCGTGGCAGTCGCAGTCACCGCATTGGCCCTGGCCGCCTGCGGTAAAAACCCAGGCATAGGCGGCGCCAGTAGCGATGCTAGCCCCAGCACGCAGAAGGAAAATACCACCTTTGCTCAGGCCATAGCCGCTGCTTCAGGGCAAGACTTTGAAGATGCCAAACGCGGCCTGATTGCGCGGCCTACGGGCAAGATACTGGCAGCCGACGGCAGCGTCTTGCGCGACTTTGCGGCCTATGATTTTTTGCAAGGCGCAGCGCCCGATACCGTCAACCCCAGCCTATGGCGCCACGCCCAGCTCAACGCGAATATTGGCCTCTATAAGGTGATGGACGGCGTGTACCAGTTGCGTGGTTTTGATATTGCCAACATCACCCTCATCGAAGGCAAGACCGGCTGGATCGTGGTCGATGCGCTCACCTCGCGCGAGTCCGCAGCAGCGGCCATGGCCTTTGCCGAGCAGCACCTGGGCAAAAAACCGGTCAGCGGCTTGGTGCTGACGCATGCACATGCCGACCATTTCGGCGGCGCGCTGGGCGTCTTGTCCCAGCAAGATGCGGCACAGCGCAAAGTGCCTATCGTGGCCCCTGCCGGTTTTATGGAAGAGGCCACTAGCGAAAACGTGTTGGTGGGTACGGCCATGGGGCGGCGCTCGGTGTACCAGTTTGGCCGTGACCTGCCGCGCAGCGCCAAAGGCAATGTGGACACGGGGTTGGGTAAGGATGTGATCTACGGCAGCATCGGCATCTTGACGCCGAATTGGTTGATCTACCAGGCCAAGCAGTCCATGCAAATCGACGGTGTGGACTTTGTATTTCACAACGTGCCCAATGCGGAATGTCCTGCGGAGTTGAGCTTCTCTATACCTTCCAAGAAGCTGTACGACGGTGCAGAAAACCTGTCGCAAACCATGCACAACTTGCTGCCCATACGCGGCGCCAAAGTGCGCGACGCTTTGCGCTGGGCCACCTACATGGAACAGGCCCTAGAGCAAACCCGCGAGGCCGAGGTGTATATCGCTTCGCACCACTGGCCGATTTGGGGCAATGCGAATATCCAGCAGTTCATCACCATGCACCGCGATGTTTATAAATACACCCATGATCAAACTGTGCGCCTGATGAACGCGGGTTACACGCCCTCAGAGATTGCCGACAAAGTGCAGCTACCCAAATCGCTCGCCGACTTTATGGCGGTGCGCGGCCACTATGGCGATTTGCGCCACAACGTCAAAGCGGTGTACCAGTATTACCTGGGCTTTTTCGACGGCAACCCGGCGCACCTGAACCCGCTGCCGCCCACCGACGCTGGTAGGCGCTATGTGGATTTAGCCGGTGGTGCAGACAAAGCCATTGCCACCGCGCAAAAGGCATTCGACCAAGGCGATATGCGCTGGGCCGCCGAGTTACTCAACCATGTGGTGATGGCTGATGCCTCCAACAAAGCCGCCAAAGAACTGCTGGCTAAAACCTATGAGCAAATGGGCTACAGCGCCGAGTCCGCCACCTGGCGTAACGCCTATTTAAGCGGCGCACAAGAGTTGCGCAATGGCCCGCCGGCCAAAGGCATGTCTAAGGCTGGCGCTATCGAGTTGCTGCTGCAAACGCCGATGGAGCGCTTTTTAGAAGCCATGGCCGCCAGCCTGGACGGCCCGGCGGCGGAGGGAAAAAACTACCGCATCAATATTACGCTCAGCGACCAGAAAGAAAGCTACGCTTTGTGGATTGACAACGCGGTGCTGCATTTCAAACGTGGCCAACACCCAGAGGCCAATGCCACATTGACATTGACCAAACCCTTGTTCGTAAAAATCATCGCTGGTAGCGCAGGCATCCAAGATACCTTGCTCAGTGATGATTTGAAAGTGAGCGGAAGCAAAGTGGACCTGGTGCGATTTTTTGGCCTGATAGAAAAAGCGCCGGGCACGTTTGGTATCGTGTCGCGCTGAAGTAGTGACGCGAGGCGCGTGCTGGGCAGCCGAATTTTCACGAGGCCACCACCGAGCAGGACTACAAGCCCCAGTCGTAGTCGATGCTGATAGGCGCGTGGTCCGAAAAACGCGTGTCTTTGTAAATGGCGTGCTGACGCGCACCTGCTGCCAGCGTAGGGGTGGCCAAGTGGTAATCCAAACGCCAGCCCACATTTTTCGCATAGGCCTGCCCCCGGTTACTCCACCAGGTATAGGCTGCATCGGTGGCGCTAGGCTCGAGTTGGCGATAGACATCGACCAAGCCACCTTCGTTCAATAGCCGGGTCATCCAGGCGCGCTCTTCGGGCAGAAAGCCCGAGTTCTTGCGGTTGCCTTTCCAGTTCTTCAAGTCGATTTCCTGGTGCGCAATATTGATGTCGCCGCACAGCACAAACTCACGCGTGCGCTTGAGTTCTTGCAGGTGCGGGTACATGCCTTCCAGAAAACGGTATTTGGCCTCCTGTCGTTCCTCACCGGAGGAACCGCTGGGGAAGTAACAACTAATGATGGACAACTTGCGCTTGGGGGTATCAAAGCGCAGTTCTACATAGCGACCCTCGGCATCAAATTCGGCAGAGCCGTAGCCCACGCACACATCGCTGGGCGCATGGCGGGTGTAAATGCCTACACCGGAATAGCCTTTTTTCTCGGCAAAGTGGAAGTGCCCGGCCATGCCGGCCAAGGTCTCAAACTGCCCGGCTACATCCGCTGCTTGCGCCTTGACTTCTTGCACGCACAGACAGTCCGCCTGCAAGCCGTGCAGCCAGTCTTGCAGCCCTTTGCTGGTGGCCGAGCGTATGCCGTTGAGGTTCAGGCTGGTGAGTGTGAACAAGCGGTTCTCCCGTAGGCTTTATGAAAGCGTGGAAGATAACCGATTGCCTGGCGCGCTTGCTGCGCCACGCAAGGCGCACACGACAGTGCCCAAGGCCCGCCTGCCCTAAGGCAAGCAGGCACGCACCATCCGGCGCATGGCTTTACTTCAGGTGGTTCACTGTCGCCTGCGCGTAGACCGGTGTAGGCAGGCCTTCGTAGCGCGCTTTCAGTTGCAGCGACAGGAACTGCGAATAGTGTCGGCTCTGGTGCAAATTGCCACCATGAATCCAGAGCTGGGCCTGGTTCGTCGGCTTCCACATATTGCGCAGTTCGCCTTCCCAGGGGCCGGGGTCTTTGGTGGTGCTCGAACCTAGGCCCCAGACCTTTCCTACGCGGTCGGCCACTTCGGGGGATACCAAATCGGCTAAGAACTGGTTCATCGAGCCGTAGCCAGTCGCATACACAATGACATCGGCCGGCAACTCGCTGCCATCACTCAAGGTGACCGACTTGGGGTTGATGTGCTCGATGTTGACGCCGCTGCGCAGCTTGATGCTGCCGTTGGCCACCAACTCGGAGGCGCCTACGTCGATGTAATAGCCCGAACCGCGGCGCAGGTATTTCATGAACAGGCCCGAGCCGTCGTCGCCAAAGTCCAGCATGAAACCGGCTTTTTCCAGACGTCCATACAAGTCGGCATCGCGCCGCTTCATCTCTTCGTACACCGGGATTTGAAAGCTGTGCATGATTTTGTAGGGCACGCTGGCAAACACCAGATCGCCCTTGTGGTGGTCGATGCCGTTCTTGATCGCCTCTTCGCTGTACAGACCGCCCAGCGCCAGCTCCATCAGCGAGTCCGAGGGCGCAATATGCGTGCTACTGCGTTGCACCATGGTCACGTCCACTTGGTGCTCCCACAGCGCAGCACAAATATCGTGCGCTGAATTGTTCGATCCCAGCACCACCACTTTTTTGCCCAGGTATTTGTCCGGCCCTGGGTGCTTGCTGGAATGGTGTTGCTCGCCTTCAAAACTTTCGGCGCCGGTGATATGCGGCACATTGGGGTAGCCCGACACGCCCATGGCAAACACCAGTTGCTTGGGACGAAGGGTGATGGTTTTGCCTTCGCGCTCCACCTGCAATTCCCATTGCCCAGTGGCCTCGTCAAAGTGCGCTTTCTTGGCTTCGGTAGAGCCCCAGTAGTTGAGCTCCATGATCTTGGTGTACATCTCCAGCCAATCGCCTATCTTGTCCTTGGGCGCAAACACAGGCCAATCGTCCGGGAAGGGCATATAGGGCAGGTGGTCGTACCACACCGGGTCGTGCAGGCACAGGCTTTTGTAGCGGTTGCGCCAAGAGTCGCCGGGCTTGGCGTTTTTCTCGATGATGATGGTCGGTACACCCAAGCGCCGCAGTCGCGCCCCCAGCACAATACCGCCCTGCCCGCCGCCGACGATCACCACATAAGGCTGCTCGCTAAAGCCCAAGGTTTGTTGCTCATGCGCGCGCTCCTCTAGCCAGCTTTTGCGGCCTGGGTGTACGCCGTGTTCCGCGCCTTTTATACGGTGCGTGCCGGTTTTCTCTTCAAAGCCTTTGAGCTCGGTCATGGTAGTCAAAAGCGTCCAGCCTTTGTCGCCCTGGTCTGTGCCTTTAAGGCGCAAATGCCCACGCCCGCGCGCCAGCCGGGTTTCGAAGGTAAACCAGGCATCGACTACGCCATCGGCCTCGGTGGCCTCGCCTTCCAGCGCGAAATGGCTGGCCGCCACATCGCCGCCACGCGCCTGCACCATCTTTTCGATAGCGCCCCGGCCTTCCTGGGTGCAAATATTCCAGGTAAAGGCCACCAGATCGCGCCAATAGCAGTCTGCGTCAAACAGCGCGGCGGTGGCCGCAGCGTCATGGCGGCCCAGCGCGGCGCCAAATTGATCAAGCCAGGCGCTGGCGCGCCCGGACGGACTGGTCTGTGTCATGGGAAAGCTCCTCGGATGGTTTGTAATGGTGCGTACCGCAGGCAGGGCCCCCGCTGCATGCAACAAAAGCCCTGTACCTGCCGTCAGCGTGAAGCAGGCAGGCGGTGCTGTCAAGTACGCAAATACCCTAGGGCGTGCCCTGTGGACCGATTCAGCCTGCGCCCACGGGCGCGCGTGTGCTTTGCAACATACCCCGGTAAATCTCTTCATCCCCTACGACGCCTACAAAGCGGCCCGCTTCGCACAGCACTACCGGGCGGCCCGTGGCGTGGCGGATGTGGATGATGGTTTCGAGCAACATGTCGGGGCGGGCAATAGCGATGCTGCGCCCGTCCAGGCCCGCTTGCACGATGTCTAGCTTTGGGTGGTATTCCAGCAGTTGGCCGGGCCGGCCTTCGATGTCGGCGCGCTCGGGCTGGTCCGCGGCATCGAGTTGCAGCCAGTGGTGGCCGGTCCAGTCCAGTTGTACGCGCAGGCCTTCATGCTTGAGCTTTGCGAGCGGCGTCATTAGCGAACGGCCACGCAGCACTTTGATGGGGTTCATATGCGCCACAAAGTCGCGCACATAGGTATTGGCCGGGTTGAGCACCACTTGCTCGGGCTCGCCCGATTGCACAATACGCCCGCCTTCCATGATGGTGATGTGGTTGCCCAATTTGATGGCCTCGTCCAGGTCGTGGCTGACGAAAACAATGGTTTTCTTCAACTGCTTTTGCAGCTGCAAAAGCTCCTGCTGCAAGTGCTCACGGATCAGCGGGTCCAGCGCCGAGAAAGGCTCGTCCATCAGCAAAATATCGGCGTCGGTGGCAAAGGCACGGGCCAGGCCGACGCGCTGCTGCATGCCCCCCGACAGTTGGTGCGCGTACTTTTTGGCCCATTGCTGCAGGCCCACCAACTCCAGCTTTTGGGCGACTATTTTTTCGCGCTGTGCTTTGGGCATGCCGCTGAGCTCCAGGCCCAGGCCCACGTTTTCGGCTACCGTGCGCCAGGGCAGCAGCGCGAATTGTTGGAACACCATGGCCACGCGCGTGGTGCGCAGGCGGCGCAAGGTGGCAGCGTCGCAGCGCGTCAGGTCTACATAGCCGCTTTGCCCAGCGTGCGTGTCGCGTATCAGCACTGCGCCCCGGTTGGCTTGGTTTAGACCGTTCAGGCAGCGCAGCAGCGTGGATTTGCCCGAACCGGACAAGCCCATGAGCACCGAAATCTCGCCCTCGGCGATTTGCAAATTGCAGTCCGCCGCGCCCAGCACCGCGCCGGTGGCGTCCAAAATTTCTTGCCGGGTTTTGCCCGCGTCGAGAAGAGCCAAGGCCTGCGCGCTGTGCTTGCCAAAGACTACGTCCACATGCCGAAACTCGGCCATCGGTAGCGCGCTGCTTTGCGGGCTGTGGCTTTCAGCCATGGCTGCGGGTTTTGCACAAACGGTCGAGCACAATGGCCACGATCACAATCGCCAGCCCGGCCTCAAAGCCATCGGCGATGTTGACGGAGTTGAGCGCGCGCACTACCGGCTTGCCCAGCCCGTCAGCGCCCACCAGCGCGGCGATGACCACCATGGATAGGCTGAGCATGATGCATTGCGTAATCCCGGCCATGATGTTGGGCAGAGCCGAGGGAATTTCCACCTTGATCAGCAACTGCCAGCGCGTGGCGCCAAAGGCCTGGCCCGCCTCGATCAGCGGGCGCGGCACCGAGGCAATGCCCAGCGTGGTTAGGCGTATGGGCGCGGGCAAGGCAAAGATAACGGTAGAAATCAACCCCGGCACCACGCCCAAACCGAAAAGAATGAGTGTGGGTATCAGGTACACAAAGGTGGGGATGGTCTGCATCAAGTCCAACAGCGGGCGTAAGGCCGATTCCAGCCAGGGCCGGTGCGCCGCCGCGATGCCGATAGGCACGCCGATCAGTACGCAAGTGAACGTGGCAAAGGACACCAGCGACAGCGTCTCCATGGTCTCGGTCCAGTAGCCCATGTTGATGATGAGCAGCAGCGCTGCGCCTACAAACACCGCCAGCTTGACCGAGCGTTGCAGCGCCCACGCCAGCGCCGTCAGCACGGCCACCATGATGAGCGGCTGTACCCACAACAGCGCCCCGGTAAAACCCAGCACCAGGGCGCTGAGGTTTTCGGAAACCGCGTCAAACAACCAAGGGGCGCTTTGGGTAATGCGCTCCACCCCCGCTGCGATGGTCTCGCCCAGCGGGAGCTTGTTGTCGGTGAGCCAGGCCAGCGTGGCTTCCAGACCTGCCGCCATCGGCTTATTTGCTAATCATCGCCGGGGTCACGTCCTTGCCGTCAAAGGTTTTGACGCCAGCGAGCCAGTTGCCCCAGGTGGAGGCATTGCCCTTGAGCCAGGCTTGGGCCGCCGCTTCGGGCTTCATTTTTTTGTCCAGGATGGAGGACATGATTTCGTTTTCTGCCTCCAGGCTGAACTTGGTGTTTTTCAGTAGCTTGCCCACATTGGCGCATTCGGTGGAATAGCCTTTGCGCGTGTTGGTATACACCGTAGCGCCACCAAAGTTGGGGCCGAAGAAATCGTCACCACCGGCCAGGTAGGTCATCTTGATCTTGGTGTTCATGGGGTGGGGCGCCCAGCCCAAAAACACAATCCATTCTTTCTTGGGCACGGCGCGCACCACTTGCGAGACCATGCCCGCCTCGCTGGACTCGACAATCTTGAAGCCACCCAAGCCGAAGGCGTTTTTCTTGATCATGTCCAAAATCAGGCGGTTGCCGTCGTTGCCCGGCTCAATGCCATAAATCTTTTTGCTGAACTTGTCGGCGTTTTTAGCCAGGTCGGCAAAGGTTTTGACACCGGCTTCGGCCACATAGTCAGGAACTGCCAGCGTGTACTTCGCCCCTTCCAAGTTGGCACCAATGGTTTCCACCGAGCCGTCTGCTGCGTAGGGCTTGATGTCGCCTTCCATGGACGGCATCCAGTTGCCCAAGAACACATCAATCTTTTTGGCTTTGAGGCTGCTATAGGTCACCGGCACCGACAGCACTTGCGCGGAAGGCTTGTAGCCGATGCCCTTGAGAATTTCGGACATCACAGCGGTGGTGGCCGTGATGTCGGTCCAGCCCACATCGGCAAAGCGCACTGCTTGGCAGGAAGCGGGTTCAGCGGCTTGGGCCTGGCCTAACAGCGAAAAAGAAACGGCCAGCGCAGCAGCGGCCAGGTTGAAGGGGCGGGTAAACGAGGAAGTGTGTGACACGCGAGTCTCCTTGGAAAATGGTTGTAGTCCATGCCCGCATGCCAAAGTGACGCAGGCAAGCGCAAGCAAGAAATTTCATGGTACACCGACTGCGCACCGAAAAACCGACAGCGTGCAAATTTGCCGCCGCCGTGCCAATGGCCGCCGCTCCATACAATGGGCCAAGCCTTCTTTCAAGACACCGCATGACCACTACCAGCGCCAGCGCCGCCACCCCCCCGCCCAGCCAAAACAGCGCATTGGCGCAGGAATTTGTGCAATTTGCCATCGCATCGGGCGTATTGCATTTCGGCGAATTCAAAACCAAGGCCGGGCGCCTAAGCCCTTATTTTTTCAATGCCGGTTTGTTTGATGACGGCGCCAAGCTGGGCCGGCTGGCGCAGTTTTATGCCCAGGCTTTGCTAGCTAGCGGCGTACAGTTTGATATGTTGTTCGGCCCGGCCTATAAAGGCATTCCGCTGGGTGCGGCGGTGGCCGTCGAGCTGGCGCGGCTTGGCCGCAATGTGCCCTTTGCCTACAACCGCAAAGAAGCCAAAGACCATGGTGAAGGCGGCACGCTGGTAGGCGCGCCCTTGCAAGGCCGGGTGCTGATCGTTGATGACGTGATGAGCGCAGGCACTGCGGCGCGCGAATCGATTGCCCTCATCCAAGCCGCCGGTGCCACGCCGCATGCGGTGGCAATTGCCCTGGACCGCCAGGAAATGGCTACCGAAAAGCAGGCCGATGGCAGCACCCAGGATGTACCCTACAGCGCGTTGCAATATGTGCGCCAGAACCTGGGCCTGCAAGTGTGTGCGATTGCCAATTTGGATGATTTGCTGGCCTACTTGCAAACCCAAAGCGGCGACGCCATGGGCGAACACCGCCAGCGCGTGCAGGCGTATCGCGCGCGCTATGGCGTGGCTTGAAGGTTTGTGGACTTAAAGCGCCTAGTCGGTCACTATTTACACCGGAGTCTTTCATCATGCAACAACGCGCACTAGGCCCTTTCACCGTCAGCGCCATTGGCCTGGGCTGTATGAATTTTTGCCACGCCTATGGCTCGCCGGTGTCCGAAGCGCAGACCGAGCGCGTGCTGCTGGCCTCGCTAGATGCGGGCATCACCCACTTTGATACCGCCACTTTGTATGGCTTCGGCCAGTCCGAGTTGTTGCTGGGCAAGTACCTGATGCGGCATCGCAAGCGCTTTACGCTGGCCAGCAAATGCGGTATCCATGCCGTCACCGGGCCGGATGGCAAAAAAATGCGCGCCATCGATGGCCGCCCGGCCACGCTGCGCCAAAACTGCGAAGACTCGCTCAAGCGCCTGAACACCGATGTGATAGACCTGTATTACCTACACCGCTGGGATAAGTCGGTGCCTATTGAGGAAAGCGTGGGCGCGCTGGGTGATCTGGTGAAAGCCGGAAAAATACGCGCCGTGGGCTTGTCCGAGGTATCTGCCGTGACGCTGCGCAAAGCGCATGCCGAGTTTCCTATCAGCGCAGTGCAATCAGAATATTCGCTGTGGACGCGCAACCCCGAGATCGCGGTGCTGCAAGCCTGCGCCGAGCTGGGCGTGGCCTTGGTAGCCTTCAGTCCGGTAGGGCGTGGTTTTCTGACCAGTGCGCCGCCGGACATCGCGACGTTTGACGTCACCGACTTTCGCAAAAACATGCCGCGTTTTGCGCCCGAAACCTATGCCACCAATTGCAAGTTGCTGGCGCCGTTTACAAAGGTAGCGCAAGAGGCTGGATGCACCCCGGCGCAATTGGCTATCGCCTGGCTGCTGCACAAGGCGCCCCATATATTGCCCATCCCTGGGACCACCAGCGTGGAACATGCACTAGAGAACGCAGCTGCGGTAGAGAAGGTGTTAACACCCGAAACCCTGGCCGCTTGCGAAGCCTTGATCAACAGCCAGACGGTGCAGGGTAATCGCTACCCGGTGCAAGCGCGCAGCGAGGTGGATACGGAAGAGATTGCCCCGTAGCTCTTGGGCGCAAGCCCTTGGAAAAGGCGCTGCCTATTTGACCGCTCAGCAATTGCAGCGCAGCTTGGCATATACTTTGGTATCTACCATCGTCTGCCCGGGAGGTCTGCCGTGTCCCAAGCCGCCAAACTATTTGCCAACGGGCGCAGCCAGGCCGTGCGCCTGCCCGCCGCGTTTCGATTTGATACGACCGAGGTCTTTATCCGCAAAGACCCGCTCACCGGTGACGTCATCCTTTCCAGGCGACCGCATGACTGGGATGGATTTTTGGTGGCCGCGCAAGCCATCGCGGATGCCGATGATTTTTTAAACCCCGCAGAGCGACTGGCCGCAGGGCACATGCCATCGCCTGACCGCGACCCTTTGGATGGGATTTCCAAGTCGGTTGGGCACTAACCATCACCATGGCTAGCCTCTACATGCTGGACACCAACACGGTGAGCCACATCATCAAGCGCCAACCCCAAGCTATTGCGCGCTTATTGGACGTGCCTATGCACAGCGTATGCATATCCGCCATCACGGCGGGCGAGTTGGCCTTTGGCCTGGCAAAGCGCCCCCAGGCCATGGCTTTAAGAGAAGCCGTCAACGAGTTTTTGCGCCGCGTGGAAGTAATGCCCTGGGATGACGCAGTGGCGCAAACCTACGGCACGCTTCGCGCAGAGCTTCAAAAAAATGGTAGGCCGCTAGCCGCACTGGATCTGCAAATTGCAGCGCATGCATTGCATTTGAAAGCCACGCTGGTGAGCAATGACAGAGCGTTTGCGCAAGTTGGTGGTTTGGCGGTGGAGGATTGGGTTAGAGTGTGAATATCGGTAAAACAAATGGAGTTAATGGCCGAAAACTCCACCCTGTAGTTAGCCGGCCACCCACTCCCGGTGCCTATAAGGTAGCCGGTGACCAAAGATATCTCAGCCTAATTTCTTGAGCAGCAGCGCATTGACCTGCGACGGATTGGCCTTACCTTTGCTGGCTTTCATGATCGGGCCGACCAAACCGTTCAGCGCCTTGGTGTTACCGGCTTTGAACTCTTCGACGTTTTTCGGGTTGGCGGCCAGCACCTCGTCGATGATGGCTTCCAAGGCACCGGTGTCGTTCATTTGTTTCAGGCCTTTGGCTTCGATGATGGCGTCCACACGCGCTGCGTCAGCGGCGCCCTTTGCATCATCGCCTTCACTCCATAAGGCATCAAATACTTGCTTGGCTGCGTTGTTGCTAATGGTGTCGTCGGCAATACGCGCGATTAAGGCACCGAGCTGGGCTGACTTTACGGGCAGATGCTCGATACCGAGGTCATCTGCATTCATACGCCGCGACAACTCACCCATGATCCAGTTACTTGCCAACTTCGCTTGCCCGCAAGCTTTGGCCGTCTCTTCAAAATAAGCCGCCATGGCTTTGCTTTGCGTCAGCGTCGTGGCGTCGTATTCGGGCAAGCCGTATTGCGCTACAAAGCGCTCGGCCATGACGCGCGGCAGCTCGGCCATTTCACTGCGTACGCGCTCCACCCATTCGCGCGAAATCACCAGCGGGGGCAAATCCGGGTCGGGGAAGTAGCGGTAATCGGCAGCGTCTTCTTTGGTGCGCATGGCCCGCGTTTCGCCGGTGTCCGGGTTAAACAACACCGTGGCTTGTTGTATCGCGTAGCCGTCTTCGATCTGCTCGATCTGCCAACGCACCTCGTAGTCGATGGCTTGTTGCATGAACTTGAAGCTGTTCAGGTTTTTGATTTCACGCCGTGTGCCCAGCGCCGCGCCGGGTTTGCGCACCGACACGTTCGCGTCGCAGCGGAAACTGCCCTCTTGCATATTGCCGTCGCAAATGCCAATCCAAGTCACGATCTTGTGCAACTCTTTGGCGTAGGCCACGGCTTCTTCGCTAGAACGCATATCGGGTTCGGTGACGATTTCTAAGAGCGGCGTACCGGCGCGGTTCAGGTCGATGCCCGATTGACCGATGAAGTCTTCATGCAAAGACTTACCCGCATCCTCTTCCAAATGCGCGCGCACCAAGCGCACGGTTTTTTTCTCGTCCCCCAAAAAGAACGACACCGCGCCGCCTTGCACCACTGGTATTTCAAACTGGCTGATCTGGTAGCCCTTGGGCAGGTCGGGGTAAAAATAATTTTTACGCGCAAACACGCTGCGCTCGGCGATGTGCGAACCCAGAGCCAGCCCGAGTTCAATGGCGCGTTCGACCGCGCCCTTGTTCATCACCGGCAGCGTGCCGGGCAAGGCCAAGTCCACCGCGCAGGCTTGCGTATTCGCTTCGGCACCAAACGCAGTGGATGCGCGGCTGAATATTTTGCTTCGCGTGGACAGCTGCGCGTGGGTTTCAAAGCCGATAACGACTTCGTAGCCATGGACTAATTTAGGGGCGCTCATGCGGCACCTCCAGGGGCTTGTGTGTGATGGTCTGTATGCAATTGGTATTGGTGCGCCACGTTCAGCAATTTGGCTTCCTGCAAATAATTGCCGATGAGTTGCATGCCCACTGGCATACCGCTTGCACCAAACCCGACCGGCAGGCTCATGCCCGGCAAGCCCGCGAGCGATGCGGGCAGCGTGAAGATGTCAGCCAAATAGTTTGCTAGCGGATCGTCTGATTTATCGCCCAGCTTCCATGCGGTGGTCGGTGCGACTGGACCGGCAATTACGTCGCATTGGTTAAAGGCTTGCTGAAAATCGTCTGCAATCATCCGGCGAATTTTTTGCGCTTGTAAATAGTAGGCGTCGTAATAACCGTGCGACAAGACATAACTGCCTATCATGACGCGGCGTTTAACTTCGTCTCCAAAAGCTTCGCTGCGGGTTTTTTCATACATGTCGGCCAGGTCTGAAAAGTTGTTGGCCCGGTGGCCAAATTTCACGCCATCAAAACGGCTGAGGTTGCTTGATGCCTCTGCCGGCGCGATGATGTAGTACACCGGAATAGATAACTCGGTACGCGGCAGAGCGATAGGCACCAGCGTGGCACCTTGGGATTGCAATTGTTTTAACGCCGCGTCAATGGCGCTGCGCACATCGTTCGCTAAGCCTTCAGCGAAAAATTCACTGGGTATGCCTACACGCAAGCCTTGAAGCGGCTGCGTTAATGCACCCGAAAAATCTTCGTTCGCTACATTCAAGGAAGTGGAGTCTCTATCCATATCCGGTCCGCACATGGCCGACAACAACAAAGCGCAATCTTCAGCGCTGCGCGCCATTGGCCCGGCCTGGTCTAAGCTGGAAGCGAACGCCACCATGCCGTAGCGCGAGGCGCGCCCATACGTGGGTTTGATGCCGGTGATGCCGCAAAACGCCGCCGGTTGGCGAATGGAGCCGCCGGTATCGGTACCGGTGGCCGCAGGCGCCAAACGTGCGGCCACGGCCGCTGCGCTGCCGCCGGACGAGCCGCCGGGAATGCGAGTGGTGTCCCACGGGTTGGTCACCGCACCATAGGCCGAGTTTTCATTGGCCGAGCCCATGGCGAATTCATCGCAATTGAGTTTGCCCAAAGTCACCATGCCGGCTCCGCGCAACTTTGAAACCACCGTGGCGTCAAACGGCGAGCGGTAGTCTTTCAATATCTTCGATCCCGCCGTGGTGGCGAAATCTTTGGTCACAAAGATGTCTTTGTGCGCAATCGGCACGCCTTCCAAGGGGCCTGAGGTGCCTGCGGCGATTTTGTCGTCCGAGGCTTGGGCCTGCGCCAGCGTCACTTCGCTATTAATATCCAAAAACGCGTTATGCGGATTGCCGCCCATGCGCGCCAGAAAACGCGTGGCCACTTCGACCGCGCTGAAATCTTTCTTTTGAAGACCTGCCGCCAATTGGGCAACTGTCATGTCGTGTAAATCAGCCATGGCTTACTCGATCACTTTCGGCACCAAAAACAAACCGCGCTCCACCGCAGGCGCACTACGCTGGTTGGCCTCGCGCTGGTTGTGCTCGCTCACCACGTCTTCGCGTAAACGCAGCGTCATACCCAGTGCGTCGGTGTCGCCAATGGCAGCAGTTAAACCGTGCATCGCATCGACCGGATGCGCCATCGGCACCACGCCGCTTGTGTCCACGGCGCGCATTTGCTCAACGATCTCAAAAAAACCATTGAGCTGGCCAAGCAGGCGTTCGGCGGCGGGCGGCTCAAATTGCAGCCGGGAGAGCTGGGCGAGACGGTCGATATCGTGGGAGGTCAAGGACATGTGAAAAAAGCGGTCTTTACAGGGTGGTTTGCTGAGCGTAGGCCCCTGCACAAGGCGGGATTTCAGGGGCGATGGGTTATTATCCTGCCTTTGGCTTGCGCGGCGTTTTCCCCTGCCGTTTGCGCCTGAAATCAGCCATTTACCGACAAAAACACAGACGATGCAGCATGCGACCGCGCTGCATGTCGACAAGGACACGCCATGCTTGGAGCTTTCACCCGTTATTTTTCAACCGACCTGGCCATTGACCTCGGAACCGCAAATACCCTGATTTTTGTGCGCGACAAAGGCATTGTGCTCGACGAGCCATCGGTGGTAGCGATCCGCCACGAAGGCGGTCCCCAGGGCAAAAAATCTATTCAGGCGGTGGGCAAAGAGGCCAAAGCCATGTTGGGCAAGGTACCCGGCAATATCGAAGCCATCCGCCCCATGAAAGACGGCGTGATTGCCGACTTCACCGTCACCGAGCAAATGCTCAAGCAGTTCATCAAGATGGTGCATCCGCGCAGCGTCTTTCGGCCCAGCCCGCGCATCATTATTTGCGTACCTTGCGGCTCTACCCAAGTCGAGCGCCGCGCCATCCGCGAATCGGCCCTGGGCGCAGGCGCCAGCGATGTGTACTTGATCGAAGAGCCCATGGCAGCGGCCATCGGCGCGGGCCTGCCAGTCTCGGAGGCCTGCGGCTCCATGGTGGTGGACATCGGCGGCGGCACCACCGAAGTGGGCGTGATCTCGCTGGGCGGCATGGTCTACAAAGGCAGTGTGCGCGTCGGTGGCGATAAGTTTGACGAGGCCATCATCAACTACATCCGCCGCAACTACGGCATGCTGATTGGCGAGCCCACGGCAGAGGCCATCAAAAAACAAATCGGCTCGGCCTTCCCCGGTTCGGAAGTCAAGGAAATGGAAGTGCGCGGTCGCAACCTGTCCGAAGGTGTGCCGCGCTCTTTCACCATATCCTCCAACGAGATTTTGGAAGCCCTCACCGACCCGCTCAACAACATCGTGTCCGCCGTGAAAAACGCGCTGGAGCAAACGCCTCCTGAGCTGGGTGCCGACATTGCGGACCGCGGCATGATGCTCACCGGCGGCGGCGCACTATTGCGCGACCTGGACCGCTTGCTCGCCGAAGAAACCGGCCTGCCGGTGTTGGTAGCCGAAGACCCCTTGACCTGCGTGGTGCGCGGTTGCGGCATCGCCCTAGAGCAAATGGAACGCTTGGGCTCGATTTTCACCAACGAGTAAGCGCCGGACGCAGCGATGGCTCTTGCTTCGCTGGGCAGAGACCCCCCTCCGTTTTTCCGCCAAGGCCCTTCGGCTCTGTCACGCCTGGTGGTGTTCAGCGCCCTGGCACTCTTGCTGATGGTGGCCGACGCGCGCTTTCAAATGGTGCAACCCTTGCGCGCCAGTATTGCTACCGCGCTCTATCCGCTGCAATGGCTGGTGTTGCAACCGCTGCTGTTATCGCAGCAGGCCAATGACCGCATGGACGGCATGTTCAGCAACGAAGCGACGCTGCGTCAGCTGCGCCAGCAATTGACCGAGCAGCGCCAACGCGCCCAGCAAAACGAGGAACTGGTTTTGGAGAACCAGCGATTGCGTGGCATTTTGAATTTGCAGGAACGCCAATGGCCTGGCACGCTGGCCGCCCAAGTGGTGTATGACGCCGCCGACCCCTACACCCGCAAAGTGGTGCTAGACAAAGGGCAGAGCCAGGGCGTGCAACTGGCCTCCCCTGTCATTGATGAGTTTGGCGTCATAGGCCAGGTAACCCGCGTTTTCCCCATGTCCAGCGAAGTGACCTTGATCACCGACCGCGACCATGCGATTCCCGTGGTCAATGTGCGCACCGGCGCGCGCGGTGTGGCCTATGGCGAAACTACCCGCAATGCCGACGCCCTGGAGCTGCGCTTTATGGCTGCCAATGCGGATGTCACCGTGGGCGATATGCTGACCACCAGCGGCGTCGATGGTGTCTACCCCGCAGGCTTGCCGGTGGCGCGGATAGACAAAGTAGAGCGACGTACCGAGGCAGTGTTTGCGCGTATTGAATGCGTGCCCATTGCCATGGTCGCAGGCACGCGCCATGTGCTGGTGCTGCTGCCCACTGCGCAAGCCGCCGTGGCGCGTCCGCCGCCCGAGCCGGAGCACAAAGCCGTGCGTAGCGGAGGCCGCCGATGATTATGCGTCCGGGCCAACGCCTGCTCATGCCGGTCAACCCCGCGTTTTTATGGGTGAGCCTGCTGTTCGCCTTTATCGCCAATATGCTGGGCAATATGCTGCTGTGGGGCCGCGCCGCATGGGCGCCCGATATGCTGTCCATCGTGCTTGTGTTTTGGACGGTACACCAAACCATGCGCGTGGGCGTGGCCGTTGCTTTCGTATTTGGTTTGATGCTCGATGTGTACCAAGGCGGCTTGCTGGGGCAGCACGCCATGGCCTATACGGTGCTCAGCTATTTTGCGATCATGGTGCACCGCCGTTTACTTTGGTTTAGCTTGCCCGAGCAGACGCTACAAGTGCTTCCCTTGTTTGCGCTGGTGCATATGGTGGAGTTGGTCCTCAACGGCATTATTGGCGGCAACTTTCCAGGCTGGTGGGTGCTGTTGGCGCCGGTGGGCGAGGCCTTGCTGTGGCCGGTGATCAGCTGGATGCTGCTGGCCCCGCAGCGCCGCGCGCCGGACCCGGACGACAACCGTCCGCTCTAGCCAAGGCGCACCATGGACTTGCGCAATATCGATTACGACCTGCAACGCTTTCGCCAGCGCATCTTTGTGTTCACGGTGCTGGTGTTGGTGTGCTTTGTGTTGCTGCTGCTGCGCCTCATGTATTTGCAGCTGTGGCGCCATGACGATTTGCTGGCGCAGGCCGAAAGCAACCGCACCGCTATCGTGCCCATCGTGCCCAACCGGGGCCTGATACAAGACCGCAACGGCATTGTGCTGGCCAGCAATTATTCGGCTTACACCCTGGAAATCACGCCCTCCAAAACCAATGGTTTGGAAGCGACCATAGACGCATTGGCCGAGGTGGTGGAGATCACCCCGCGTGACCGGCGCCGCTTCAAAAAATTACTCGAAGAATCCAAAACCTTTGAGTCCCTGCCTTTGCGCAACCGCCTCACCGATGTGGAAGTGGCGCGCTTTGCCGCGCAGCGTTTTCGCTTTCCCGGCGTAGAGATCAAAGCCCGCTTGTTTCGCAACTACCCCTATGGCGAACTGGCCAGCCATGTGATCGGCTACATCGGGCGCATCAACCAAAGTGAGAAAGAAAAAATCGAAGACGATGACGACCAGGCCAATTACCGGGGGACGGAATATATCGGCAAGCTAGGCGTAGAGCAAAGCTTTGAGCGCCAGTTGCATGGCATCACCGGCGTCGAGCATATTGAAACATCGGCGGGCGGGCGGGCTACGCGGCGCCTGTCAAGCAGTAAAGCCACGCCGGGCGATACCGTGGTGCTAACCATCGACATCAAATTGCAGCACTTGGTGGAGAGCATGTTTGGCGAGCGGCGCGGCGCGCTGGTGGCTATTAACCCGAAAAATGGCGAAGTGCTCGCCTTTGTGAGTAAGCCAACGTTTGATTCGAACTTATTCGTTGAAGGCATCGATCAGGATAACTGGCAAATGCTCAATGAATCGCCGGACAAGCCCTTGCTTAACCGCGCTTTGCGCGGCACCTATCCGCCGGGTTCGACCTACAAACCATTTATGGCATTGGCAGCTTTGGAGACGGGCACACGCAAGCCCACTACGCTGATCAATGACCCCGGGTTTTACATGTTTGGCGGCCATCGTTTTGGCAGCCCAGAGAACGAGCGCGGCGGCATCATGGACATGCGCCGGGCGATTGTGGAGTCTAGTAACGCCTATTTTTATTCGCTAGCGAACGAGTTGGGCGTGGACACCATGCACGACTTTATGAAACCCCTGGGCTTTGGCCAGATGACCGGCATCGATGTGCTGGGCGAAGTGCGCGGCGTACTGCCTAGCCAGGAATGGAAGCGGCGCTACTACAGCAAACCCGAGCACCAAAAATGGTATGCCGGAGAGACAATTTCTCTAGGGATAGGCCAGGGCTATAACAGCTTTACCATGTTGCAATTGGCGCAGGCCACAGCCACGGTAGCGAACAAGGGCATCAAGTACACCCCGCGTCTGGTGCAAGCCACCGCAGACGCCAGTACGCATGCGCGCAGCGAACGCCCGGCGCCTCCTCCAGAGGACTTAAAGCTGTCGCCCGACAACATCAATGTGATAGTCCAGGCGATGGTGGGTGTCACGCAAGAGGGCACCTCAGCGCGCGCCTTTGCCGGGGCCGCTTATTTAAGTGGCGGCAAAACCGGCACCGCGCAAGCGGTGAGCCTGGGCAAGAACGAAAAATACAACGCCGCGCGCATGGAAGAGCACCAACGGGACCACTCGCTCTACGTCGCCTTTGCACCAGCCGACGACCCGAAAATTGCCCTGGCCGTGATTGTGGAAAACGCCGGTTTCGGTTCTGCCTCCGCCGCGCCGATTGCCCGGCGTGTGTTTGACTACTGGCTCTTGCAGCAATACCCCAATGAAGAAGACTTGGCCGCCGTGCGCAAAGGCCAGGCTACTGCGCCCATCGGCAAGCCACGCGCCGTGGCCGAGCTCAGCTGGCCACCGCCCTCGCAAATCGCGGAGCCGCCAGGGCTGGTCGCCAAGCCTTAAGCGCTAAGACCTGAACGCCACGCCGTTTCAAGCCAGAAACGCATCCCACGAGGTTTTAGCGATCAAGGCCGCCACCACCACCATAAACACGATGCGCACAAAGCCAGTGCCGTGTTTGAGCGCTAGATGCGTACCAGCCAAGCTGCCCACCATATTGGACAAGGCCATGGCCAACACCAGGTGCCACCACACATGGCCGGTCCAAGCGAACAAAACCAGGGCCGCTAGGTTGCTGGCGGTATTGAGCAACTTGGCGCTGGCCGAGGCATGCAAAAAGTCGTACCCGGCCACACGCACCAGCAAGAACACAAAAAAGCTGCCGGTCCCCGGCCCGAAGAACCCATCGTAAAAACCCACCAGCGCGCCAATGGCGGCAAGCACCAGCATCTCGCGGCGGCCTTCAAATCGCGGCGCGTGCGCCTGGCCTAAATCTTTTTTTGCCAGCGTATAAGCCAGCAGCAACACCAAAAGACCCGGCAAAACTTTGCGCAACAAAGCCGGCGAGACTACCGTCACCAGCCAGGCACCGGCAAAGGCGGCAAACAAGGCGGCTACCGCAGCGGGCAGTAGTGCGCGCCAAGGCATGGTGACGCGGCGGCTGTACTGCACCGTCGCCAATCCCGTGCCCCAAATGGACGCGCCTTTGTTGGTGCCAAACAAGGTGGCGGGTGCTGCCGCCGGAAATAGGGCAAACAAACTAGGGATCAGTATGAGTCCGCCGCCTCCGACAATGGAATCGACAAATCCCGCTAAAAGCGAAGCGGCGCAAACAAGTAGCAATTCCATGGGGAATGGGGTATAGAAAGAAGTCAGGTGTCGCGGGAGCCAATGCCTTGGGCATCCACTGCGCCAAAGCCTGCCAAGTGTAGAGGTTTGCAACTGGATCGCAGATGCAGTGACAAGGCAAAAAAACGCAAAAAAAAAGCACCAACAAGGTTGGTGCTTTTTGCCTCATGGAGAGGTGTGTCAACCTTGGCTAGGCCAGGGTCTTATGGTCTCCTCGGAATCGCTCGCGGCCTGGTGGGCTGCCCTTCGCTTTTCGAAGTGTGGCCTGTATCGAGGCACCCGCGCACTGTAGCGCCGCCGCGCCGGATCAACATCAGGACTTACCCTTGCGTATTTCCCCTAGTCCTGGCCATCCTCGGCAATCCATTGGGCGGCTTTCTCAGCAATCATCAGGGTGGGCGAATTGGTGTTGCCGCTGGTGATAAAGGGCATCACGCCCGCATCGACCACGCGCAGCCCCGCCACGCCACGCACTTTTAGGCGTGGGTCCACCACCGCCATGGGATCGTCGGCGCGGCCCATTTTGGTGGTGCCCACGGGGTGAAAAATCGTGCTGGCAATGTCGCCAGCCAGCTTGGCGAGTTCTTCGTCGCTTTGGTATTGCACGCCGGGTTTGTATTCCTCGGGCGCAAATGCTTGCATCGCGCTTTGCGCCATGATGCGCCGCGTTACCCGTAGTGAATCGGCGGCCACTTTGCGGTCGGTATCCGTGCTCAGGTAATTGGGCGCAATCGCTGGCGCATCGCGAAAGTCGGGGGTGCGGATGTTGATCGTGCCCCGGCTCGTTGGGTTAAGGTTGCACACGCTGGCGGTCATGGCATTGAAGGTGTGCAGCGGCGAGCCAAAGGCATCCAGGCTGAGCGGCTGCACGTGGTACTGGATATTCGGGTAAGGCTGCTGCGGGTCGCTGCGCGTGAATGCGCCCAACTGGCTGGGCGCCATGCTCATGGGCCCGGTGCGCTTGAGCACGTATTCCAAGCCGATACGCGCCTTGCCCCACAGGCTGGAGGCAATGGTGTTGAGCGTAGGCGTATTTTTCACTTTGAACACCGTACGGATTTGCAAATGGTCTTGCAAATTGGCGCCTACGCCCGGCAGGTCTAGCCGCAGCGCGATGTTCTTGGATTGCAGCAGCGCAGCCGGACCAATACCCGAGAGTTGCAACAACTGCGGCGAGGCGACCGAACCGGCGCTCAAAATCACTTCTCGCATTGCATGCGCGGTCACCATTTCCCGCCCGTTCCACACCTTCACGCCGGTGCAGCGCAAAGGCTTGGCGGTGCCGGGGTGGTTTTCCAGCACCAGTTCGCTCGCCTGCGCGCCGGTCCAGAGTTCGAAGTTGGGTCGCGCATAGCACGTGGGGCGCAAAAAGGCCTTGGCGGTATTCCAGCGCCAGCCGTTTTTTTGGTTGACTTCAAAAAAGCCCACACCCTCGTTGTCGCCCCGGTTGAAGTCCTCGGTCGCCGGGATGCCCGCTTGCACCGCTGCCTGCGAAAAAGCTTCCAGCACCTCCCAGCGCAAACGTTGTTTATCCACGCGCCACTCGCCGCCAGCATTGTGGTGGCGTAGCAGCGCGCGGTAGGGGGTATCCGCGTCTTGCATCAGCGCGGGTGCTGTGCCGCGCGCGCCGTGCAAAGCGTTGGCGCCTTTGTAGTGGTCTTCGTGCAATTGGAAATAGGGCAGACTGTTGTCCCAGCTCCATTGCGACTCGCCCGTCACATCGGCCCAGCGCGCGTAATCGCGGGCCTGGCCGCGCATATAAATCATGCCGTTGATGCTGCTGCAACCGCCTAGGGTTTTGCCGCGCGGGTAAATCAGGCTGCGGCCATTGAGCCCGGTCTCGGCCTCGGTTTTGAATAACCAGTCGGTGCGCGGGTTGCCGATGCAATACAAATAGCCTACCGGGATATGAATCCAGTGGTAATCGTCGCGCCGCCCGGCTTCGATTAGCAGCACGCGCTTGGAGGCGTCGGCGCTCAGGCGATTGGCCAGCAGGCAACCGGCGGTTCCTGCGCCGATGATGATGTAGTCAAAAGTGGTGTCGTTCATGTGGTGTGTGGGCGAGCGCTGTCAGCCTGCCACAGCAGACTTACTTGCCGCTCCATTGGGGTTTGCGCTTTTCCTGAAACGCCAGTTGGCCCTCGCGTGCGTCCTCGGTTAGCGTAAAGAGTGCAATCTGGCTTTCGGTAAAAGCCATGGACTCTTCAAAGGCCATGGCCTCCATTTTCTTCATCATGTACAGCCCGCGCCGTACCGCTGCGGGCGACTTGTCCAGCAGGCGTTCCAGCAACCATTGCAGCTTGGCATCGACATCGCGGTCGATGTAATTGACCAGGCCAAACTCCAAGGCTTGCAGGCTGCTAATGGGCTCGCCGGTAATGCACATTTCCACCAGCGTGCGGCGCGGAATCAGGTGTTGCAAAACGCTGAGCACCTGGGCGGGGAAGACGCCCACCTTTACCTCGGGCAAACCAAAGACCGCATGCTCTGCGGCCACCGCCATATCGCACATGGACAAGAGGCCCATGCCTCCGGCCATACACGCGCCGTTGACGCGCGCCACCAGTGGCACATAACTGGCTTTGGCTACGCGCAAGAGCTGCGCCAAATGGCCTAGCGGTTCGGAGTAATCGGTGGTGAAGGCTTGTGCGTTTTGCAGATCGGCCCCAGCGCAAAAAGCTTTGTCACCGGCGCCGGTGACGACGATGGCGCGCACGCTGCGCTCAGTTTGCGCTGCGCTGATGGCCGCTGTCATACCGGCCAACACGCCATGGCTCATGGCATTGCGGCGCGCTTCGCGGGTAATGGTCAGCCACAGCACCGGGCCGCGTAGGTCAACAGATAAATCGGGGCTGGTCAGGGCACTGGCATCCATACAAAAAAGCTTTCTGCGTAATCGGGTCGGTAAACAGGGTCGGGCACTGAGGTCGGGAAATCGAGATCGGGAACTGTTGATCTGGGAATGGGGTCCGGGCCAAAGGGCCGCAAGGCCCCAAGCATACAAGTGTGCGCTTAGCGCCCGCCCCCCACGTCCAGTAGCGCGCCGGTGCAGTAACTGGCTTGCGGACTCAGCAGCCAAACAATAGCGTTGGCCACTTCCTGCGCGCTGCCTGGCCGTTGCATAGGCACTTGCTGGGCCAGGCGCTGTGCTCGGTCGGGCTCGCCGCCGCTGGCATGGATGTCGGTTTCGATGATGCCGGGGCGCACCGCGTTGACGCGGATTCCTTCGGCGGCCACCTCTTTGGCCAGGCCGATGGTAAAGGTGTCAATTGCGCCTTTGCAGGCCGCATAGTCCACATACTGGCCGGGGCTGCCCAGCTTGGATGCGGCGCTAGACAGGTTGACGATGGCCCCGCCGCTGCCGCCATGGCGCGTACTCATGCGCAAAACCGCCTCGCGGGCGCAGACAAAGCTGCCCAGCACATGGGTGTTGAGCATGCGCGAAAGCCGCGCCACGCCCATGCCATCGACGCGGGAACTGACATCGACCACCCCCGCGTTGTTGACCAATGCGGCCAAGGGCCCCCACTTGGCGTCTATGCGCGCAAACATCGCCATCACCTCGTCTTCACGGCTGACATCGGCTTGCAAGGCTATGGCCTGGCCGCCGCTTTCGCGGATGCTGCGCACCACCTCGTCGGCAGCCAGCGAGTTGGATTGGTAATTGACCGCCACCGCATAGCCGGCCTGCGCTGCCGCCAGCGCGGTCGCCGCGCCAATGCCGCGCGAGCCACCGGTAATTAGCATGATTGGGGCGTTCATGGGCTTGCATGCGCCAGCGCGGGGTTTTGTTTCGGCCACGCGCAGCGCGAAGAAAGTGCGCTGCCGTACCGCGCCAGCACCGCCTCGCGTGCTTGGGTGAGAAAGCTCTGCCGCATGGGCGCTGCGTCAGGCTTTGCGCAAGGCGCGCGCAGCGTCTAGCGCAAAGTAGGTGAGCACGCCATCGGCGCCTGCGCGTTTGAAGGCCAGCAGGCTCTCCAGCATCACGGCCTCGCGGTCCAGCCAGCCGTTTTGCGCGGCAGCCATCAGCATGGCGTACTCGCCGGATACCTGGTAGGCAAAGGTCGGCACCTTGAATTCGTCTTTGACGCGGCGCACCACGTCCAGGTAAGGCATGCCGGGCTTGACCATCACCATGTCGGCGCCCTCGGCAATGTCCATGGCCACTTCGCGCAGCGCTTCGTCGCTATTGCCCGGATCCATTTGGTACACCTTTTTATTGCCCTTGCCCAGGTTGGCGGCCGAGCCCACGGCGTCACGAAACGGGCCGTAAAACGCGCTGGCGTATTTCGCGCTGTAGGCCATGATGCGGGTGTGCACCAGTTTTTCCGCTTCCAGCGCTTGGCGGATGGCGCCGATGCGCCCGTCCATCATGTCGCTAGGCGCCACGATGTCCACGCCTGCGCGCGCCTGCGTCAGCGCTTGCTGCACCAACATGGCGGTAGTTTCGTCGTTCAAGATGTAGCCCTCGGTTTCGGGCCGGGTGTCGGGCAGGCCGTCTTGGCCGTGGCTGGTAAAAGGGTCCAGCGCCACATCGGTCATGATGCCCAACTGGGGAAATTCTTTTTTCAGGGCGCGCACCACGCGGGGCACAAGGCCGTCCGGGTTGAGCGCCTCGGCGCCGTCATAGGTTTTGAGCGAGGGGTCGATCACCGGAAACAAGGCCATCACCGGGATTTCCAGCTCCACACAAGCCTGGGCCACCGGCAGCAGCAAGTCCAGGCTCAAACGTTCCACGCCCGGCATGGATGGCACGGCCACCCGCTGGCGCTGCCCCTCGACGACGAAAACCGGATAAATCAGGTCATGCGCCGTGAGCGCGTTTTCGCGGACCAGATTGCGGGTAAAGCTGTCGCGGCGCAGGCGGCGGGGACGGCCAATGGGGAAGGGTGCGGGGGTGATCATGGGAAAATTGTGCCTGAATTCGCAGCCTGGCGGGAAGAAAAAATGTCACAGCCCCAAGCCCTTGGCTGGTGCAGGCGCGCGTTGCGCTTTTGTGCCGTTTACAACACATAAAACATTTTTTTTAAACAAAATAAAAAATTCGTGACTTTTTTGCCAAGAAAGATATACTTTTGGCTGGGAACTTCGGTTCCCCCCGCTTTTCCTCCCTGAGCGGGGCCTTGATGTGTGACAGCAAATAGGCTTAACACCCCGGCCATGTGCTGGGGTTTTTTTTGCCCGCGATTGGGCCCTTCGCCCAGCGGGGCTGCCGCTACACTTTGCCCATGCTCTGGGTCAAAGCCTTCCACATTGTTTTCGTCGCCAGCTGGTTTGCCGGGCTGTTTTACCTGCCGCGCATTTTTGTGAATTTGGCCATGGTCGAGCCCGGTTCCGAAGCCGAACGCGCCCGCTTACTGCTCATGGCGCGCAAGCTTTTGCGCTTTAGCACCATCCTGGCCATCCCGGCGCTGGGCTTGGGGCTGGCTTTGTGGCTCTATTACGGCATCGGCCTGGGGCCGGGCAATGGCTGGATGCACGCCAAGCTCGTCGTTGTCATCCTGACCCTGGGCTACCACCATTTGTGCGCCCGCATCCTGCGCCAATTGGAAGTGCAAACCGCTTTGCGCAGCCATGTGTGGTTTCGCTGGTTCAACGAAATCCCGGTGCTCTTCCTGGTGGCGGCGGTATTGCTGGTAATACTCAAGCCTTTTTAACGGTACCGTGCCATGCACAAATCCGCTGCCTGGCCGCTCACCTGGATGTACTGCACGCTGGTGGTCTATGCCAGCCTGTACCCCTTTGCCGATTGGCGTGACCAGGGCATTGCACCCTGGGCCTTTTTGGCCGCTCCGCTGCCGCGCTACTGGACTGGCTTTGACGTCGCTATCAATATCGTCGGCTATGTGCCGCTGGGCGCTTTGCTGGCCTGGCTGGCTTTGCGCACCCGTCACCGGGTACCTCCCGCTTGGCTGGCGGTGGCCTGTGGCACGCTGCTGTCCTTGGTGCTGGAAACTTTGCAAAGCTATTTGCCCCAGCGCGTCGCCTCGCGCGAGGACTGGTTGCTCAACACCCTAGGCACCATCGTGGGCGCGCTAGCGGCGCTGTACTTGGCGCGGCGCGGCGGCTTGGCGCGCTGGGACCGCTGGCAAAACCGGTGGCTGGCGCCGCAATCGCGCGGGGTGCTGGTGCTGCTACTGAGCTGGCCGGCCGCGCTCTTGTTTCCCTCGGCCGTGCCCTTCGGCCTGGGCCATGTGTGGGGCGGTTTGCAAGATTTAGCCCAGGCCTTGCTCGGCATGGGCGCGCATTGGTTGGACGACGCGCAAGTGCACAAATTATTACCTGCCATCGACGCCGGGCCGCTGGGATCAGCCGCCACGCTGGCCTGCGTGGTTACCGGTTTGTTGGCTCCTTGTTTGCTGGGCTTTGGCGTTCTGCACAGGCCCAGGCACCGCGTCTGGCTCAGTCTGGCCGTGACGGTCGTGGGCGTGAGCGCCAGCGGCCTCTCGGCCGCCCTGAGCTGGGGGCCAACGCATATGTGGTCTTGGCTGGACGCCACCACCTCCGCCGGCCTGCTGGGCGCCTTGGCCCTGGCTGTGGCCCTGGCGCGCCTGCGCTGGCGCTGGGCATTGGTCCTGGTCTTCGTGCTGCTGTGCGGCCATGTGGCCTTGCTCAATCAGGCGCCAGAGAGCCCGTATTTCGCGCAAACCTTGCAGTCCTGGGAGCAGGGCCGCTTTGTGCGCTTTAATGGTTTGGCCGAATGGCTGGGCTGGCTCTGGCCCTATGCGGCCATCGCGTTGGCGCTGGCCCGGATTCGCATAAGCAGCAGCGAACCTAAAATCGGCGCATGACTTCCACCCCATCCGCTGCGCCAGCCGCAGACACCAGCTATTACGCGCGCCATATTTTTTTCTGCCTGAACGAACGCAAAAGCGGCGAAGAATGTTGCGCGCAACACCAGGCGCAAGCCGGGTTTGACCGCTGCAAGCAGCGCATCCGTGATGCCGACCACAATGGGCCTGGCCAGGTGCGCGTCAACAAAGCTGGCTGTCTAGACCGCTGCGCCGGTGGCCCGGTGGCAGTGGTGTATCCCGAGGCGGTTTGGTACACCTATGTGGACAGCGCCGATATCGACGAAATCGTCGACAGCCACCTGCTGGGCGGCAAACCGGTCGAGCGCCTGCGCCTGCCCCCCAGCTTAGGGCGCTAAGCGCGCATGCATCCGCGTACCCAGCAGCTGGCAATTCAGGGGCCAGCAGGCAGCCTGCAAACCTTGGTGGACATGCCAGCCCTGGAGGCAGGACAAAAACCGGTCGGCGTGGCGGTGATTGCCCACCCCCATCCGCTTTTTGGCGGCACCATGGACAACAAAGTCGTGCAAACCATGGCGCGCGCTTTTGTGCAGTCGGGCTGGATGGCGGTACGTTTTAATTTCCGGGGCGTGGGCGCCAGCGAAGGCGCCCATGACGAAGGGCGTGGCGAATTGCAAGATCTGCTTGCGGTGATTGAGCATTTTTCTCCCGCAGCCCAGCAAGGGGTGCTTGCATTGGCCGGTTTTTCTTTCGGTGCTTTCGTGACCTCCCACGCGGTGCAGGCTTTGCATGCGGTGCGCACCCTAGACCGTGTGGTTTTGGTCGGCACGGCCGCAGGACGGTTTGACGTTGCCGAGCTGCCCAAGGACTTGCATGCCAAAACCTTGGTGCTGCACGGGGAGGAAGATGACACCGTGCCCCTGGCCGCCGCGCTGGACTGGGCCCGCCCGCAAAACCTGCCGCTAGTGGTCTTGCCCGGAGTGGGGCATTTTTTTCACGGACAATTGCCCTTGCTGCGCGACTTGGTCGCACGCCATGTGGCTGGGCATTGAGCTTGTGGCCTACGCTGCCGCATCACACCATTCTTATTTTTACAAACGCCCCGCCGATGCGCGCGCTGCACTCCACTCCCAAAGGTTTTGAATTCATGAAATTTGTTGCTTCCTGCCTGCTCGCTATTTCCTTATTGGCCGGTGCCCATGCGCAAAGCCCCCAGCCACCCGAAATCGCGGCGCGCGCTTATTTGTTGCTCGATGTGTCGGCACACCAGGTGCTGGCGGCCAAAGACGCGGACATGCAGGTGGAACCAGCCTCGCTTACCAAGCTGATGACCGCGTACCTGGTGTTTGATGCCTTGAAGTCCGGCAAGATCAGCCTGGATCAGAAATTTCCCGTCAGTGAGCGCGCTTGGAAAATGCCAGGCTCGCGCATGTTCATCGACCCCAAAATGCAAGTACCGGTGGAAGACCTGATCAAGGGCATGGTGGTGCAGTCGGGCAATGACGCCACCATCGCGCTTGCCGAGGGCGTGGGCGGCGATGTGGCGCGCTTTGTGCGAATGATGAATGCGCAGGCCCAAGTGCTGGGCCTCAAAGGCACCAGCTACAAAAACCCCGAAGGTCTGACCGAGGCCGGTCACACCACCACGGCGCGCGACCTGGGCATCCTGGCGACCCGTTTGATGGCCGATTTCCCGCAGTACGTCGGCTATTACGCCCTGAAAAAATACCGCTACCCCGGCACCCCGGCGGCCAATGACACCAATCGCAACCTCTTGTTGCAGCGCGACCCCACGGTCGATGGACTTAAAACTGGCTATACCGAAGCCGCCGGTTACTGCATGGTGGCCACCGCCCGGCGCGACTACGCCAGCCTGGGCTCGCAAGGGGCCAGTCCGAGTCGGCGCCTGTTGTCTATTGTTTTGGGCACCGCCAATGAAAATGCCCGCGCCAATGAATCCCAAAAGCTCCTCAACTGGGGCTTTACCGCCTTTGAGCCGGTCAAATTGTTCGATCCCGGCCAGGCCGTGGTGACAGCGCAGGTCTGGAAAGGCAGCGCTTCCACCGTGCGCGTAGGCCATCCGCAGGGCGTTGTGTTGGCATTGCCGGCCGGCAGCGCTGGCAAAGTGAGCACCGAAGTCGTGCGCAAAGAACCACTTTTGGCGCCCATCGCCAAAGGCCAGGAGGTGGCGACCCTGCGCGTGCTCTCGGGCGGCATAGAGGTGGCGCAAATGCCCCTGCAGGCGCTAGATGCCGTGGACCAAGCCGGTATTTTCGGCCGCGCCTGGGACGCTTTGCGCCTCTGGATACGTTAGTAATCGCTACAGTCAGCGGCGCGCCGGCGCAAGTCCAAGCAATATCTGGTATATTAGAAGGCTTTTCGGAAACTTCCGAAGGGCTCTGTGTTTTCGAAGTTTTTGAATCGTATAGCTCCTGCGCAGCGGGGGAATTTTCATTAGGAGGCTTAAGTGCCAACCATTAACCAGCTAGTGCGTCAGGGGCGCGAGGTCGAAACGATCAAGTCCAAAAGCCCTGCGATGCAGAACTCGCCGCAGCGCCGCGGCGTTTGCACCCGCGTGTACACCACCACCCCCAAGAAGCCCAATTCTGCGCTGCGTAAAGTGGCCAAAGTGCGCTTGACCAACGGTTTTGAAGTTATTTCCTACATCGGAGGCGAAGGCCACAACCTGCAAGAGCACAGCGTGGTGCTGGTGCGTGGCGGTCGTGTTAAGGATTTGCCCGGTGTCCGTTACCACATCGTGCGCGGTTCGCTGGACTTGCAAGGCGTGAAAGACCGCAAGCAGTCGCGTTCCAAATACGGCGCCAAGCGCCCCAAGGCCAAGTAATTCGGGGTTTCCCCGGTCGTTTTTAGGTGCTGTTCCCCGCGTGGCGCGGTGGTGCAGCGTAGTGACCCGAAGCGCAAAATTGTTTGTGTGGGTCGAGTAAGTGGGAGTCCTATGGCTCCCGCGGTGTCCCAAGTGGATGCCAACTGAAGCAAAGAGGTGAAAAAATGCCACGTCGTCGCGAAGTCCCCAAACGTGAAATCCTGCCCGATCCAAAATTCGGCAATGTCGAGCTGTCCAAGTTCATGAACGTGATCATGGAAGGCGGCAAAAAAGCAGTCGCCGAGCGCATTATTTACGGTGCGTTAGAGCAGATTGAAAAGAAACATCCCGGCAAAGACCCGCTCGAAGCTTTTACCGTTGCTATCAACAACGTCAAACCCATGGTCGAGGTCAAATCCCGCCGTGTCGGTGGCGCCAACTACCAAGTTCCTGTTGAAGTGCGCCCCGTGCGCCGTCTGGCCTTGTCGATGCGCTGGATTAAAGAAGCGGCGCGCAAGCGTGGCGAAAAATCTATGGCGCTGCGCTTGGCCAATGAGTTGCTCGAAGCCACCGAAGGCCGTGGCGGCGCCATGAAAAAGCGCGATGAAGTGCACCGTATGGCCGAAGCCAACAAGGCGTTCTCGCACTTCCGTTTCTAAGCAGCGCGCGCCGGCGGGCCTGTGTGCCCGCGCCGCCATGGCGCAGTGTCATCACACTGTTGCAGCGGTGCTTTAGCCTTAGCGACCGGCCGCAAGCAGCGCTTTCAAGCGCACCGATTATTGAAGACCCAGATCAAAGAAGGATCCACCATGGCTCGCCATACCCCTATTGAGCGCTACCGCAACATCGGCATTTCAGCGCATATCGACGCAGGCAAAACCACCACGACCGAGCGCGTGTTGTTTTACACCGGTGTGAACCACAAAATCGGTGAAGTGCACGATGGCGCGGCCACCATGGACTGGATGGAGCAAGAGCAGGAGCGCGGTATCACGATTACCTCGGCTGCAACCACTTGCTTCTGGAAGGGCATGGACAAGTCCTTGCCCGAACACCGCATCAACATCATCGACACTCCTGGACACGTGGATTTCACCATTGAGGTGGAGCGTTCTATGCGTGTGCTAGACGGCGCCTGCATGGTTTACTGTGCGGTCGGCGGCGTGCAGCCCCAGTCTGAAACGGTGTGGCGTCAGGCCAATAAGTACAAAGTGCCGCGTCTGGCCTTTGTCAACAAAATGGACCGTACGGGTGCCAATTTCTACAAGGTCGTGGACCAGATGAAACTGCGCCTCAAGGCCAGCCCGGTGCCTATGGTGATTCCAATTGGCGCGGAAGAAAACTTCGTCGGCGTGGTGGACTTGCTCAAGATGAAGGCCATCATTTGGGATGAGGCCTCGCAAGGCATGCTGTTCGACTACCGCGATATTCCTGCGGACCTGGTCGAACTGGCCAAAGAGTGGCGCGAAAAAATGGTAGAAGCTGCGGCTGAAGCCACTGAAGAACTGATGAACAAGTACCTCGAAGAAGGTGACCTCACGGAAGCGGAAATCAAAATGGGCATCCGCGCGCGCACGATTGCCAGCGAAATCCAGCCCATGTACTGCGGTTCGGCCTTTAAGAACAAAGGTGTGCAGCGTATGTTGGACGCCGTGATCGAATTCATGCCCTCGCCCGTGGATATTCCGCCAGTGAACGGCATGGACGAAGACGAAAACCCAGTGGTGCGCCAAGCTGACGACGGAGAGAAATTCTCAGCGCTGGCCTTCAAATTGATGACCGATCCGTTTGTGGGCCAGTTGACGTTTGTTCGCGTGTATTCTGGCGTGCTGCAAAAAGGCGACAGCGTGTACAACCCGATTCGCGGCAAGAAAGAGCGTATCGGCCGTATTGTGCAAATGCACGCTAACAACCGCGAAGAAGTCAGTGAAATTCGCGCTGGCGACATCGCCGCCTGCGTCGGCTTGAAAGACGTAACTACGGGTGAGACTTTGTGCGATCCCTCCGCGATTGTGATGCTCGAGCGCATGATTTTCCCCGAGCCTGTGATTACCCAGGCCGTGGAGCCCAAGACCAAGGCCGACCAGGAAAAAATGGGTATTGCTTTGCAGCGTCTGGCGCAAGAAGACCCTTCTTTCCGCGTCAAGACCGACGAAGAGTCGGGTCAGACACTCATCGCAGGTATGGGCGAGTTGCACTTGGAAATTATTGTCGACCGCATGAAGCGCGAATTCGGCGTTGAAGCCAATGTCGGCAAGCCCCAGGTGGCTTACCGCGAAACCATTCGCAAGACCATCGAAGAGGCCGAAGGCAAGTTTGTGCGTCAGTCTGGCGGTAAAGGTCAGTACGGGCACGTGGTGCTCAAGATCGAGCCCAATGAGGCCGGTAAAGGTATTGAATTCGTGGACGCCATCAAAGGTGGTGTGGTGCCGCGCGAATACATTCCCGCCGTGGAAAAAGGCATTCACGAAGCCGTGACGCAAGGCGTGCTGGCTGGATATCCGGTGGTAGATGTGAAAGTGACTTTGCACTTCGGCTCCTACCATGATGTGGACTCGAATGAATTGGCATTCAAGATGGCCGCGATTTTCGGCTTCAAAGAAGGCTGCCGAAAAGCGGGGCCGGTGATTCTGGAGCCCATGATGGCTGTGGAAGTCGAAACGCCCGAAGACTATGCCGGTAACGTGATGGGCGATTTGTCCTCTCGTCGTGGCATGGTGCAGGGCATGGACGATATGGTCGGCGGTGGCAAAGCCATCAAGGCGGAGGTGCCCTTGTCCGAGATGTTTGGTTACTCGACCACGCTGCGTTCTATGTCGCAAGGTCGCGCTACCTACACCATGGAATTTAAGCACTACACCGAAGCACCGCGCAACGTGTCCGAAGCCATCATGGCTGCACGCGCCAAGTAAATTTTCAAACGGTCTGCGACGCTATGCCATCCTGTGCCCGTGCGGGATGAATTAGCAATAGCGTGCAAACCTTAAATCACACACGGGCCTTGCTCTTTTTGGAGAATTGAAATGGGAAAAGAAAAATTCACGCGTACCAAGCCCCACGTTAACGTAGGCACCATCGGCCACGTGGACCATGGCAAAACCACGCTGACGGCGGCGATCACGACAATTTTGTCGGCCAAATTTGGCGGTGAAGCCAAGGCTTACGACCAAATTGACGCCGCGCCTGAAGAAAAAGCGCGCGGTATCACTATCAACACTGCCCACGTCGAGTACGAAACGGCTAACCGCCACTACGCCCACGTGGACTGCCCCGGACATGCTGACTATGTGAAAAACATGATCACGGGTGCAGCGCAGATGGACGGCGCTATTTTGGTCTGCTCGGCCGCTGACGGTCCCATGCCCCAGACCCGTGAGCACATCCTGCTGGCGCGCCAGGTGGGTGTTCCCTACATCATCGTGTTCCTGAACAAGTGCGACATGGTGGACGACGCCGAACTGCTCGAGCTGGTGGAAATGGAGGTGCGTGAGTTGCTGGACAAATACGACTTCCCCGGCGACGCTACTCCGATCATCCACGGCAGCGCCAAGCTCGCTATCGAAGGCGACAAGGGCGAGCTGGGCGAAGGCGCGATCATGAAACTGGCCGAAGCCCTGGACACTTACATCCCCCTGCCCGAGCGCGCAGTGGACGGCGCCTTCTTGATGCCTGTGGAAGACGTCTTCTCCATCTCCGGACGCGGCACCGTGGTGACCGGGCGCGTAGAGCGCGGCATCGTCAAAGTGGGCGAAGAGATCGAGATCGTCGGTATCGCTGACACCCAAAAAACCACCTGCACTGGCGTGGAAATGTTCCGCAAATTGCTGGACCAAGGCCAGGCGGGCGACAACGTGGGTATTTTGCTGCGCGGCACCAAGCGCGAAGACGTGCAGCGCGGCCAAGTGCTGTGCAAGCCCGGTTCGATCAAGCCTCACACCCACTTCACTGGCGAGATCTACGTTTTGTCCAAAGACGAAGGCGGTCGCCACACGCCTTTCTTCAACAACTACCGCCCCCAGTTTTACTTCCGCACGACGGACGTGACTGGTGCGATCGAGTTGCCTGAAGGTAAAGAGATGGTGATGCCAGGCGACAACGTCTCGATCACGGTCAAGCTGATCAACCCCATTGCGATGGAAGAGGGCTTGCGTTTTGCTATCCGCGAAGGTGGCCGCACTGTCGGCGCCGGTGTGGTTGCCAAAATCATTGCGTAATTGCGAAGGGGTATAGCTCAATTGGCAGAGCGTCGGTCTCCAAAACCGAAGGTTGTAGGTTCGATTCCTACT
>CANFJQ010000005.1 GCA_947447615.1 Comamonadaceae bacterium | reverse complement strand
CTGACCAAGGTTCCGGGCTTGCGCGACAGCATTGTCGATGGCGCCGACGCGGTGACGGCCTTGGCTTTGGAAGCGTTTTAAGCTGCTTTAGCGGCGCGCGTTTGCAGGCTTGCAGGCTTGCGCGCCAAGGCGCTGCCTTGGCAAATGCGTTGGTATTTTTTTGACATTGAATTCACAATAAGGTAGCTTCCATGATGATGCAAACTAAGCGGGTACTTGCAGCGCTAGGCGCTTGCATCGTGATGGCAGCGCACGCTACGGACGCTTCCAAACCGCTGGCTAGCGTCAATGGTGTGAAGCTGGGAACTGAACTCATGGACGTGCTTGTCAGCAATGCGCTGGCCCAGGGCGCTACCGACAGCGCGGACTTGCGCAACCAACTGCGCAATGAACTGATCGCTCGCGAGGTGTTAGCCCAGGAAGCGCGCAAGCTGGGTCTGGACAAAGAACCAGCGATCAAGGCGCAAATGGCTTTGCAGCAAAACGCGTTTCTGAGCGAAGTCTTGGTTGCCAAGCAAACTGAAAAAATCAAACCCTCGGAGGAGAAACTGCGCGCTGAATACAAGCGCCAGGCCGACTTATTAGCCGACGCCGAGGAATTCCAGATCAGCCATATCGTCACCGCCACCGAGGCCGAAGCCAAAGCGGTGATCAAAGCAGCGAAAGACGGCGCAGCGTTTGATAAATTGGCATCCGAAAAATCCATTAACCCCAGCGCCAAGGGCGGCGGCAACTTGGGTTGGCTCTTAATGAACCAGATCAATCCCTTGCTCTCCAATGTGGTGGCGAACATGGCCGTGGGCGGCGTCACCGCTTTGCCGATTCAGACCCAAGAAGGCTGGCAGGTACTCAAGCTTGTCGCCAAGCGTAAATACAAAGTGCCTACGTTTGATGAGAGCAAGCAACAAGTAATCAATGCCGTTATGGCCAACGAGCGCGCCGAGTACGTGCAAAAGCTGGTGAAAGCGGCCAAGGTCGAATAAGTAGATCTGCGGCGCGGGCCACGCCTGAGGCCTTACAAGGTCAGGTAACTGGGGATAGGTTCAGGATGCCGGTGAGGGATCTATCCACGGCCTATGCTTGTGCATAATGGCTGCAAATGCCGCCGAGGCTTCGAGCTTTGCCAGCCAGCGCGCTAGATGCGGCCAGGCTTGCGCTGCAAACCAGGTCTTGTCGGTATGCGCGAACTGCCGGACAAAAGGCGATAGCGCAGCGTCGCACAGGCCCTGTTGTTCACCGGCAAGATGGGGCTGGGTCACCAACATCGCCTCCAATCGCAGGAGGAACTCGGCGCCTGCTTCGCGCCAGGCTGCGCCATCTGCCAAGCCGAATCGGTGCGGGTATTTGTAGCGGTCTAAGGCGTGCTTAAACGAGCCGTCGTTTTCTTCGATCAAAGCCATGGTCGCTGCCAAACGCAGCGGATCATTTGGCCACCAGCGCAGCGGATCCTGCGTTTGCAAAGCCCAGCGCATGATGTCCAGGCTTTCGTCCAACACGCGGCCATCGGGCAGCACCAACACCGGCACCGTGCCCTTGGGTGAGGCGGTCAGCATGCGTGCCGGTTTGTTTTTGAGTTCGATTTCGCGGTGCTCCACTGCCAATCCGCTGGCTTGTAAAGCCAGGCGCGCCCGCATGGCATAGGGGCAGCGGCGAAAGGAATACAGGACGGGCAGCGCGACCTCAGCCATGGCCCGTTACCGCATCTTGGCCCGTGGCTGTAAATGCTCCGCCTTCGCCGCTTTCCGCGTCTTCGTTGCCACGCAATGCCGCCTTAGCCTTGGCGCGCTCCCATTGCCTTTGCCGCTCGCGCGCACTTCTTTTCTGCGTTTCGCTCGTCTGGCTAAAACAGCGCGGGCAGCTGACACCCGACTCATAGTGGCTGGACTCTAAAGCGCCCGGTGGCAAGGGCTGTCGGCAACAACGGCACAGTTGCTGGCTACCGGTTTGCAGGCCATGGGCCACCGACACCCGCTCGTCAAACACAAAGCATTCCCCTTGCCAGCGGCTGGCCTCGGGCGCCACGGTTTCCAGGTATTTCAGGATGCCGCCTTCCAAGTGGTAGACCTCTTCCAAACCCTGGGCGCGCAAGAGTGCGGTAGATTTTTCGCAGCGTATGCCGCCAGTGCAAAACATGGCCACTTTGCGCGGCTTGGCCGGGTCGAGCAGCCCTTGCGTCTCCAGCCACGCGGGCAATTGCGCAAAGGACTGTATGCCGGGATTGATCGCGCCTTCAAAGCTGCCCAATTCCACTTCATAGTCGTTGCGCGTGTCCACCAGCAGCACGTTTGGATCGGCGATCAAGGCATTCCACGCCTGCGCGCTGACATAGCGCCCGGCCTGGCTAGCCGGACGCAAGCCGGGCACGCCCATGGTCACGATTTCCTTTTTGATACGCACCCGTATACGGCGAAACGGTGCTTTGTCGGACCAAGATTCCTTGTGTTGCAAGGTGGCAAATGGGGCTTGGCTGCGCAGCCAAGCCAGCACCGCGTGAACGCCCTCTGCTGGGCCGGCAATCGTGCTGTTAATGCCTTCGGGGGCCAACAATACCAAGCCTTTGACCTGCTGGGCCTCACACAGCGCTTGCAGTGGCGCTTTGTACTGCGCGCAATCGGGCAGATCGACAAAAAGGTAAAAGGCAGCCGTTAGATAGCGCATGGACGGCTTGGCAGTAGTGGGCCCGGCCATGCGCTGTATGGCTATTTTTCAGCTAAAAAATCAGCTGAAAAAGCTTTTCAAGCGATCCGTCCAGCTGTCGCCCGAGGGCGAATGCTTGCTGCCGCCTTTACGGAAGGACTCGTCGAGCTCGCGCAGCAGCTTGCGCTGGTGCTCGGTAAGTTTGACCGGCGTTTCCACGGTGATGTGGCAGTACAAATCGCCGGGGTAGCTGGAGCGCACGCCTTTGATGCCTTTGCCGCGCAGCCTAAATTGCTTGCCAGTTTGCGTTCCCTCGGGCAGGTCGATGGCCGCTTTGCCTTGCAAGGTGGGCACGTCGATTTCGCCGCCCAAGGACGCTTCCACAATGCTGATGGGTACGGTGCAATGCAAGTCGTCGCCGTCGCGCTCGAAAATATCGTGCTTCTTGAGCCGGATTTCGATATACAAGTCGCCCGGCGGCCCGCCGTTGGTCCCCGGTTCGCCGTTGCCCGCGCTGCGAATGCGCATGCCCGCGTCGATACCGGCTGGGATTTTGACTTCCAGGGTTTTTTGCTTTTTGATCTTGCCCTGGCCCGCGCAGGCGATGCAAGGCTCCGCAATGATTTTGCCGGCGCCACGGCAGGTGGGGCAAGTTTGCTGCACGCTGAAAAAGCCCTGGCGCATTTGCACCACACCCGCGCCGCCGCAGGTGCCGCAGTTCTTGATCTGGCTTCCCGGCTTGGCACCGGCGCCGGCGCAGACATCACAGTTGTCATGCGTCGGGATACGGATTTGCGCATCCTTGCCGTTGGCCGCTTCTTCCAGCGTCATCTCCATGGCATAGCTCAGGTCACCGCCGCGAAACACCTGGCGTCCACCGCGCCCGCCGCGCTGCTGCTGGCCGAACATTTCGCCAAAAATATCGCCAAAAGCTTCGGCAAAACCGCCAAAGCCTTCGCCACCGGGGCCACGCATATTCGGGTCCACACCGGCATGGCCGTGCTGGTCATAGGCCGCGCGTTTTTGCGGGTCGGACAGCATCTCGTAGGCCTCTTTGGCCTCTTTGAATTTGACTTCCGCCTCTTTGGCCGCTTCGCCTTGGTTGCGGTCCGGGTGGAACTTCATCGCCAGCTTGCGGTAGGACTTTTTAATTTCCTCGTCCGAAGCGGTCTTGGGCACGCCCAGAATTTCGTAAAAATCTCGTTTGGCCATGGCTATTGCGGGCTCCGTAACAACAGAAAAGCCGCGTTGAACTCCAAAACGGGTTCAGCGCGGCAGGTTTTCAAGCAGCCAACAGCTGCTGCGGGCTTATCCCTTTTTCACTTCCTTGACTTCCGCGTCCACCACATTGTCGTCGGCGGGTTTGGCAGCTTGCTCTGCGCCAGGGCCTGCGGCCTCGGCGGCTTGCTTGGCTTGCATGTCGGCATAGACTTTTTCGCCCAGCTTTTGGCTCGCGGCCATCAGGGCGGCGCTCTTGGAGCTGATGCTTTCTTTGTCATCGCTCTTGATCACGCCTTCCAGGTCCTTGATCGCGGCTTCGATTTTTTCTTTCTCGCCTGCTTCCAGCTTGTCGCCATGCTCGCCCAAGCTCTTCTTGACGCTGTGCATATTGGCTTCTGCCTCGTTGCGCGCCTGAATGACTTCGAGTTTTTTCTTGTCATCGGCCGCGTTGAGTTCAGCGTCCTTCACCATTTGCTGAATCTCGGCTTCGCTCAGGCCCGAGTTGGCTTTGATGGTGATTTTGTTTTCCTTGCCAGTGCCTTTGTCTTTGGCGCCCACGTGCAAGATGCCGTTGGCGTCGATGTCAAAAGACACCTCGATTTGCGGCGTGCCGCGTGGCGAGGGCGGGATGCCTTCGAGGTTGAATTCGCCCAGCGACTTGTTGGCCGAGGCCATTTCGCGCTCGCCCTGGTAGACCTTGATGGTGACTGCCGGTTGGTTGTCGTCGGCAGTAGAGAAAGTTTGTGCGAACTTGGTCGGGATGGTGGTGTTCTTGGTGATCATTTTGGTCATTACACCACCCAAGGTTTCTATGCCCAGGGATAGCGGCGTCACGTCCAACAACAACACGTCTTTGCGGTCACCCGAGAGCACTTGGCCTTGAATGGCGGCGCCTACGGCCACGGCTTCGTCCGGGTTGACGTCTTTGCGCGGCTCTTTGCCGAACAATTCTTTCACTTTGTCCTGCACCTTGGGCATGCGCGTCATGCCGCCGACCAAAATCACGTCATGGATGTCCGATACGCTAACGCCCGCGTCTTTGATCGCCATGCGGCAAGGCGCAATCGTGCGCTCGATCAGTTCTTCCACCAAGGCTTCAAGCTTGGCGCGGGTGAGCTTGATGTTCAGGTGTTTTGGGCCAGTGGCATCTGCCGTGATGTAGGGCAGGTTGATGTCGGTCTGCGAGCTGCTGGAGAGTTCGATCTTGGCTTTTTCGGCTGATTCTTTGAGGCGTTGCAGTGCCAGCACGTCTTTGGACAAGTCCACGCCCTGGTCTTTTTTGAACTCGGCGATGATGAAGTCGATGATGCGCTGGTCAAAGTCCTCGCCACCGAGGAAAGTGTCGCCGTTGGTGGACAGCACTTCGAATTGTTTTTCGCCATCGACATCGGCGATTTCGATGATGGACACGTCAAATGTGCCGCCACCCAGGTCATACACCGCAATCTTGCGGTCGCCTTTTTCGTTTTTGTCCATGCCAAAGGCCAGGGCCGCAGCAGTTGGTTCGTTGATGATGCGTTTGACGTCCAGACCGGCAATGCGTCCTGCATCTTTGGTGGCCTGGCGCTGCGCGTCGTTGAAATACGCCGGTACGGTAATCACCGCGTCGGTCACCTCTTCGCCCAGGTAGTCCTCGGCGGTTTTCTTCATTTTGCGCAAAATGTCGGCGCTGACCTGTTGCGGCGCCATGCGGTTGCCACGCACTTCCACCCACGCGTCGCCGTTGTCGGCAGCGGCGATTTTGTAAGGCATCAGGTCGATGTCTTTTTGCACTTCTTTTTCAGTGAACTTGCGCCCGATCAGGCGCTTAACTGCATAAAGCGTGTTCTTCGGGTTGGTGACCGACTGGCGCTTGGCCGATGCGCCGACCAGCACTTCGCCGTCTTCCTGGTAGGCAATGATGGACGGCGTAGTGCGTGCGCCCTCGGCGTTTTCGATGACCTTGGGCGTATTGCCCTCCATGATGGCGACACAGCTGTTGGTGGTGCCAAGGTCAATTCCGATGATTCTTCCCATGATGAAACTCCTGCTAATGCAATAAAACTTATAAGTACAAGTTCGGGGCAGTGCCCCGGTTTTCAAGGCGCGCGGCGCGCTATTTGCTTCAAGAGCCGCCGGGCTTTGGATACAAAAGGCTACGGCGCTCCGGTTTATTTGGGCGCCGCTACCGTAACCAGTGCCGGGCGCAGCACGCGATCGGCAATCAAATAACCTTTTTGCAGCACCGTCACCACGGTATTGGCTTCCTGCTCGGCGGGCACCACGCTGATGGCTTGGTGGTGGTGCGGGTCAAATTTGGCACCGGACTCCGGGTTAATGGCAATCACTTTGTTGCGCTCCAGGGCGGCAATCAGCTGGCGCAGCGTGGCTTGGGCGCCCTCGTTGATCTGGGCGGCGGTCGCGTCTTTGATAGCCAGACCGGCTTCTAGGCTGTCGGCCACTGGCAGCAGGCTTTCGGCAAAGCTTTCCACGGCAAATTTGCGCGCTTTGGTAATTTCGTCTTCGGCACGACGGCGGGCGTTTTCGGCGTCGGCCTTGGCGCGCAGGTATTGGTCGGCCAATTCAGCGCTTTTGGCCTGCAAAACAGCCAACTCGGCCTGAGCGACGGTTAGCGGATCAGCGTCAAAAGCTGGCTCGGCACCAGCGCCTGGCGCGTTGGCCTCAGGCTGGCCATCATGGGGAGGGGTAGGGGAGGCGTTGTCGGACATGTGCTTACCAAAAATTCCGTTAATAAAGCGGCGTGCAAAAGACATGGGGTGCCGCAGGCCTATTTCAAGGCCATCCGGCGGTTTTTTCTATGCCCAAGGCGGCAGGCCATGGGGCGTCCTCAGACGGACAGCAGCTCAACCTCGAACTTCAGGGTCGCATTGGGCGGTATCACGCCACCGGCGCCGCGCTTGCCGTAGCCCAGCTCGGGCGGAATGATCAAGGTGCGGCAGCCGCCCACCTGCATACCGACCACGCCTTCGTCCCAGCCCTGGATCACCATGCCCGCGCCCAGGCGGAAGCTAAACGGGTCGCCCCGGTCTTTGCTGGAGTCAAACTGCTCGCCTTGCTCGCCGTCCTCAAACAGCCAGCCGGTGTAGTGCACCCGCACATGCTGGCCTGCGGCAGCGGTATCTCCGTCGCCGAGCACGGTGTCTTCGTATTGGAGTCCGGAGGGGCTGGTATGCATAAAAATCCTTGGAATGGGTAGGTGAAAAAAAGGGCGCCAGGCGGAGCCAGGCAAGAACGGGCTTACAAAGTGCTGCGCACCGTTTGCAAAAGGGTTTCGGAAATAGCAGGCAAGTGGCCAAACCATGCCGCAAAAGCCGGGCGTGCTTGGTGTAGCAACATGCCCATGCCTTCGGCAATCGGGTTGCCACGCGCCTGCGCCGCTGCCAGCAGCGGCGTGATGCGCGGCACGTACACAATGTCTGACACCACGGCCTTAGGTGGCAGGGCGTCCAATCGAATGTCGAGCGCGTCCTGGCCGTGCATGCCCAAACTGGTGGTGTTGACCAGCAATTGCGCGTCTTGCAGCGCGGCATGGCGCTCATCCCAGGGCAGGGCCTGCACCACCTTGCCAAACTCCTGCGCCAGCGCCTGCGCCTTACCGGCATCGCGGTTGCACAAGCTAATTAAAGGCACGCCCGCATCGATCAGCGCGCACAGCACGGCGCGCGATGCACCACCTGCGCCCAGCACGACCGCTGGACCCTGAGCCGCCACCCAAGCGGGCTGGGCCTCGCGCAGGCTTTCGATGTAGCCAAAGGCATCGGTATTGGTGCCGCGCAAACTGCCATCTGCCTGCACCACCACGGTGTTTACCGCGCCAATGCGCCGGGCAATAGGGTCGATCTGGTCCAAGATAGACAGGGCCTGCACTTTGTGCGGGATGGTGAGGTTGCAACCCGCAAAACCCAGCACCGGCAGCGCGCGCAAGGCCTGCTCCAGTTGCGCAGGCTGCACCGCCAGGGGCACGTAGGCGCCGCGCAGACCGTGTTGGGCGATCCATTGGCCATGGATGAGCGGCGAGCGCGAATGCGCCACCGGCCAGCCCATGACGCCGGCCAGCACAAACGGCTGGGCGTGCTCTGCCACCGCTCTACAAAGTGTCGGTGAAGCTGCGCAGTTTGTCGCTGCGGCTGGGGTGCTTGAGCTTGCGCAGCGCCTTGGCTTCAATCTGGCGTATGCGCTCGCGCGTCACGTCAAACTGTTTGCCCACTTCTTCGAGTGTGTGGTCGCTGGCCATCTCGATACCAAAGCGCATGCGCAGCACTTTTGCTTCGCGCGGTGTCAGGCTGTCGAGAATGTCTTTCACCACATCGCGCAAACCGGCTTGCATGGCTGCTTCCATGGGCGCGGTGTTGGCGCCGTCTTCGATGAAATCGCCCAGGTGGCTGTCATCATCGTCGCCGATCGGGGTTTCCATGGAAATCGGCTCTTTGGCGATCTTCATGATCTTGCGGATTTTGTCTTCCGGTATCTCCATCCGCTCGGCCAGCACCGAGGCATCGGGTTCAAAGCCAAACTCTTGCAAATGCTGGCGGCTGATGCGGTTCATCTTGTTGATGGTCTCGATCATGTGCACCGGGATACGGATGGTGCGCGCTTGGTCGGCAATCGAACGGGTAATGGCTTGGCGGATCCACCAAGTGGCGTAAGTGGAGAACTTATAGCCGCGACGGTATTCAAACTTGTCCACGGCTTTCATCAAACCGATATTGCCTTCCTGGATTAAATCGAGGAACTGCAAACCACGGTTGGTGTATTTCTTGGCAATGGAGATGACCAAGCGCAAATTGGCTTCGATCATTTCGCGCTTGGCAGAGCGGCTGGACGCCTCGCCCTGGTTCATGCGTTTGTTGATGTCTTTGAGCTGCTCCAGCGGCACGACCACCTGGGCCTGCAAATCCACCAGGCGTTGCTGGATTTCTTGCACCGGCGGAATATTGCGCGCCATTACCGCGCTGTAGGGCTTACCGGCAGCGGCTTGTTTTTCAATCCACTTCACATTGAGCAAATTGCTGGCAACCTTGTTGCCATGTTTGTCGCGGCCACTGAATTCGGCGATGAAGTTATCTTGGCTGTAACCGCATTTATCGACAATGATGCGGCGCAGCTCGCGCTCTTTCTTGCGGATTTCTTCCACCTGCCCGCGCACCATGTCACACAGCTTTTCAATCGCTTTGGCCGTGAAGCGGATGGTCATCAACTCTTCGCTCAGTAGCTTTTGCGCCTTTGAATACGCGGGTGAGCCATAGCCTTCTTTCATCAAATGCTTGCGCATCACGCCATCGAGCTCGCGCAGGCGGTCAAAGCGCACCAGCGCTTCGCGCTTGAGCTCTTCGAGCTTTTTGGTCAGCGCCTTGGAGCCGCCTTTGCCGTCATCGTCGTCATCGGCATCGAACTCGTCAAAGTCTTCCTCGGCCACATAGTCATCGGCCTCGTTGGGATTGGAAAATCCGTCCACGATGGTGGTGATCACCACCTTGTCTTCGCGGATTTCTTCGCCCAGGCGCAAGACTTCTTCGATGGACGCAGGCGAGCCGGAGATCGCTTCCATCATCGCCATCAGACCGCCTTCGATACGCTTGGCAATTTCAATTTCGCCTTCGCGGGTCAGCAGCTCGACGGTGCCCATTTCACGCATATACATACGCACGGGGTCGGTGGTGCGGCCAAACTCGCTGTCGACGGTGGACAGCGCCGCTTCTGCTTCTTCTTCGGCCTCGGCTTCAGTGGCTGCAGTAGCCACATTGTTGTTGAGTAACAGGGTTTCAGTGTCCGGCGTTTGTTCGTACACGGCAACGCCCATGTCATTGAGCATGGAGATCACCACTTCCAGCGTCTCGGTCTCCACCAGTTTGCCGGGCAAGTGGTCAGAAATTTCGCCATGCGTCAGGTAACCGCGCGTGCGGCCAAGCTTGACCATTTCGATAAACGCCAGACGGTGTTTGACTTTTTCTTCTTCGGAAAGAATGGTTTGCTCTAAACCAAATTCTTTCATCAGCGCGCGGGCCTTAGCCTGGCTGATCTTCATGCGCAGTGGCTTGACTTTTTCTGTGCTGTCCGCCGCCACGGGTTCGACTTCTAATTCCGCTTCGATGTCGGACAAATCGGTGTCATCGCCATCGCCCAATGCGCCCTTGCCCTTGGCTTTCGCCTTGGGTGCAGGTTTGGCTGCGGGCTTGGCGGGTGCTTTTGCTGGTGCGGCTGCAACGGCTTTTTTGCTATCCGCTTTGGCGGGCGCAGCGACAGCGGTCTTTTTGGGGTCCGCTTTTGGTGCAGCTGCTTTTTCTTTGGCGGCTGGCTTGGCGGCCACGGGAGTCGGCTTTGCCGCTATGGCAGCGGTTTTCTTAACTTCAGGTTTGGCGGCTGCTTTGCTGGTTTTGGCAGCAGGCGCAGCGCTTGATTTTTTGGACGTGGTGACAGGCACAGAGGAACTAACTTTTGGCATGGATTTCTTGGGTACCGCCTTGGACACCGGTACGGGTGACGCTTTGGCTTTGACTGTAAGAGGCTTTTTAAATGGCGTAGCGCTTTTCGCTTTTGCCGGGGCGGTCGGTTTGGAAGCTGTAGAGGTTTTGCTAATGGCCTTTGCTGGGGTTTTATTGCTTACGTTTTTGCTGATTGTTGCATTATTTTTTGCGGTCAATTTGACGGCCACTGCTTTTTTTACAGGTGCTGCAGGTTTTTTCACTGCTACCACTTTTTTCGGGCTGGCTTTCGCACTGCCTTTTACGCTTGCCTTTGATTTGCTTAGTGCTGCTTGTGCCTTAGTTGCCACTACGGCTTTTTTAGCTGGCGCTGTGATTGCTTTGCTTCTAGCGGCGCTTTTTGCGGCGGGCTTAGGCGCGGTTTTAGCCATGGACTTAGCCGCAGCCTTGGCGGGTTTGGCCATCACTTTTTTAGCGGCCACTGGCTTGGCTTTGGATGCGGGCGCTTTTTTCATTGGCACGGTTTTTTTTGCCACAGGCTTTTTGGCAGCGGGCTTGGACGCTTTTTTGTTTTTTGGTGTAGGCATGGTTCAACCTTCAGTGATGAAGAGGATCGGATGGCGGCATCAACAAAGCCATGCGCTTGCAGACAAGCGCAGACCTATAAAAGACAAGTCGGGAACGTGGGGGCAAGCTGTGCGGGCGAACATTTGGATTGCAGCCCTTGCGGTCGGATGGCCTGGGTGATCGGTGTCACTGCGTGGCCGGTGCCGGAGGTACTGCTGTCGCTCTTGCCGGGAAAACGTGGATTATACCAATTTTACCGATTCTAATTCTTCAATCAACGCTTTTTTTCGTGTTTCCAGGGTCCGATAGCGTTGGCGTACCTCGGGGTCGGCCACCTGGGCGGCAATCGCCGTCATATGGGCCGTCAGCCGGTCGATGCTCAGGCGCTTGAGGACATCGCCCAAATCCAGCGCGGCTTCTTCGCTGTGCTCCGAGGGCACGGTGGCGCCGCCCATCAGGCGCAGCGCCAGGTCTTCAAAGTCTTGTCCTGCCATTTCGCCGCGCAGCGCGGTCCAGTTCAGGGGGCCGTGCTCATGCAATTGGCTCTCCAGCCAGACAAACAGTTGCGACAGTGGGGCCGGCTGCTCGCACAGCATGGCCTGGTCTTCATTGGAGAGGCTCGCCCACAAATGGCTTTGTGCCAGCAAGATGCGTGCGGCGTGTTCGGCGCGGCTGGCCGGTTGGGCGCGCAGGCCAGCGCGGGTCGGGGCGCGGCCCCGCGCGCCATACGGGCTCCAGGTGCGGGTGCCCGGCGCCGCGTCATCCCAGTTGCCGCGTGGTTTGGTACTTTTCTCAGTTTTGCGTGCCGCGCCCCCCGCATAGCCTTGGCCAGGCAACCAAAGCTGGGACAACTCCCGCGTATTGAGCTGCACTAAATCGGCGATTTCACTGAGCAATTGCAGCTTGAGCGCGCCTTCGGGCAGCGCGCTCCACAAGGGCTTGGCGTTGCTGGACAAATGGGCACGGCCTTCGGCGCTGTGCAATTCGCAGCCTTCGCTGGCGGCCTCCACCAAAAAGCGGCTCAGCGGCGTGGCCGTGGCCACCGCCTGTGCAAAGGCTTCGGTTCCGTGGGCGCGGATAAAGCTGTCCGGGTCATGCTCTTCGGGCAGAAATAAAAATTTGATGCTGCGCACATCGCTGGCATAGGCCAGGGCGCCGTCCAGCGCTTTGCGCGCTGCGCGCCGGCCTGCGCTGTCGCCGTCAAAGCTGAACACCACGGCGTCGGTAAACCGGAAAAGCTTTTGCACATGGTCTGGCGTGCAGGCCGTGCCCAGGGTGGCGACCGCGTTGGGAAAGCCCAGCTGCGCCAGCGCCACCACGTCCATATAGCCTTCGGTGACCAGCGCATAGCCTTTTTCACGCAAATGCGCCCGCGCTTCAAACAAGCCATAGAGCTCGCGCCCTTTGCTAAACACCGGGGTCTCGGGCGAATTGAGGTATTTGGGTTTTTCATCGCCCAGCACGCGGCCACCAAAGCCTATGCACTCGCCTTTGATATTGCGGATGGGGAACATCACCCGGTCGCGGAAGCGGTCATAGCGCTTTTCCTCGCTGCCTTCTTCGGCATTGCTGATAACCAGTCCGCTTTCGACCAGTAGCGGGTCGTCGTACTGCGGGAACACGCTGGCCAGACTGCGCCAGCCTTCGGGCGCGTAGCCCAGGCCGAAACGCTTGGCCACTTCGCCGGATAGGCCGCGCCCTTTCAGGTAGGCCACTGCGCGCGGCGCGTCTTTGAGCTGGCGCCGGTAGGCCTCGCCGGCTTTTTCCAGCACGCTGGTCAACGTGTGCTGCTTCTCTTTTTGCTCTTGGGCGCGGGCACGGTCTTGCGGCGAGGCGTCTTCTTGCGGCACTTGCATGCCAAATTGCTGCGCCAGATCCTGCACCGCCTCGACAAAACTCATACCGGCGTGGTCCATCAAAAAGCCAATGGCGTTACCGTTTTTGCCGCAGCCAAAGCAATGGAAAAACTGCTTGCTGGGGCTGACCGAAAACGAGGGGGATTTTTCGCCATGGAAAGGGCACAAGCCCATGAAATTGGCGCCGCCTTTTTTGAGCTGCACATAGCGCCCGACGATGTCCACAATGTCGGCCCGAGCCAACAATTCCTGGATAAAAGTCTGGGGGATCGCCATCGCGGGATTGTAGGAGTGGGGCCCGGCTCAGTCGCCCAGCACCACGCCTTCGCGACGGCCGTCCGCCCCACCGGCCCAGCCGCCGGGCTCGCGCGCCAGTACTTGCAAGCCGCTGGTAAGCGGTATTTCCAGCACCTGGTGGCCGCGCGCTTGCAAGCTTGCGGCGGTGCTCGGGGCAAAGCGGCCTTTTTCCAAAAAGGTGCTGCCCTCTAGGCTGGCGAAATTGGGCAGGTCAATCGCTGCTTGCGGGCGCAGGCCCCAGCGCAGCACGCCATACAAAGTTTTGGCGGTGAAGTGGATGATGAAAGCGCCGCCGGGGCTACCGCCGCTTAATTGCAGCGCGCCGCTGTCCGCGTCAAACACCAAGGTGGGCGCCATGGACGAGCGGGGCCGCTTACCCGGCTGCACCCGGTTGGCTACCGGTTTGCCATCGGCGCCGCTGGGGCTGAAGCTGAAATCGCTGAGTTGGTTATTGAGTAAAAAGCCGCCAACCAGGCCTTTTCCCCGATTCACCATCAGCCGTGCGCCAAAAGCGTCTTCGATGGTGGTGGTCATGGCCAGCGCATGGCCCCAGCGGTCTAGCACCGAGATATGCGAGGTGCCGTGCTCGGTTTGTTCTGGCATGGGCGCCCAGCTCAGCGGCCTTGGCACTGCGCCGGGGTTGCCGGCCTGCACTTGCGGCATGGCCTGGCCTTGCGGTGCAATGGCCGCGGCGCGTGCTTGCAGGTAAGTGGGCTGCACCAGGCTGAGCCAGTCGCCCGCCGGGGCCTCGGTAAACGCCGGGTCCGCCACATAAGCAGCGCGGTCAGCAAAGGCCAGGCGCGAGGCTTCCAAGTACAGGTGCAGCCAGTCGGCGCCTGGCTGCCCACCGGTGAAGGGCAGGCTGGCCGCTGGCGTGAAATCCAGCGTGCCCAATATGGAAGCGATGGTCAGCATGCCCGAACTTGGCGGCGGCATGCCGCACAGGCGGTAGGTTTTGGGTGCTACGCGGTAGTTGGTGCACAAGGGCTGGCGCAGCAAGGGCCGGTAAGCGGCCAGGTCGCTCAGTTGCAGCAGGCCCGGGTTGCTGGGGTGTTGGCGCACTGCGCTCACCATGGCTTGGGCGACCTCTCCCGTCATCAAAGCGTCCGGCCCTTCGGTGGCGATGCGCTGCAAAACGGCGGCCAGTTCTGGGTTGCGCAACAGATGGCCGGCGGGCCAGGGGCGGCCTTGCGCGTCATAAAAATACTGAGCTGCCACCGGGTCTTTTTGCAGCGCGGTTTCGCCCGCCAGCAAGGCCGCCAGGCGCGGGCTGATGGCAAAGCCATCGCGCGCCAGGCGTATCGCAGGTGCAAACAAAAATGCCCAGGGCAGTTTGCCGTGCGCCGCATGGGCCATGGCCAGCATGCGCAGCGCGCCGGGAACGCCTACCGCGCGTCCGCCGACGATAGCCTGCTTCATGGCTAGAGGCTTGCCGTCTGCGCCTAGGAATAAATCCGGCCCGGCTTGCGCAGGAGCGGTTTCGCGCCCGTCGTAGGCTTGTACGGCTTTACCGTCAAAGTGCACTAAAAATGCGCCGCCGCCTATGCCGCTGCTTTGCGGTTCCACTAGGCTCAGCACCATTTGCACCGCGATGGCGGCATCGACCGCGCTGCCGCCTGCGGCCAGCATGGCGTAGCCCGCTTCGGTGGCCAAAGGGTTGGCCGCAGCAACCGCCTGTTTTTGAAAATGCCAACCGGGGTTTTGCGCAATCGTGCTGGCGCCTTCGGGCTGGGCGCTGCCTGTCGGCGTAGTGGTTTGGGCCTGGGCGCAAGCGCACCAGGCCAGAGCCAGTAGCAGACTGCTTAGCGTGGCGTGTAAGTGGGCGCTCAGTAGCAAGAACTTGCCCTGTGGGCGAGAAGCCTTTGGTTCAGACTGGAGCGCATTGCGGAACTGAAAAAACAAAGTGCTTAAACAGGCCAAGCCCGGCGAGAGACAGGGCGCTTGCGGGCCTTTTTGAATCGGGCCTTGCTGCGTCTGCACGAACGGGCTAGGCATGCCGCGTTTTATTTCTGCCGGGGCACACGCCCCAGTTGGTAGAACTCAGGGTTGGGCATCATGCCGCTGACGTTGGCCACCCGGTTGGACAGGCCGAAGAAAGCGGTAATGCCTGCGATGTCCCAAATATCTTCATCATCAAAACCATGGGCCTGCAGCGCGGCAAAGTCGGCGTCTTCTACCGTGTGGCTGGACTGGCAAACTTTCATCGCAAAGTCCAGCATGGCGCGCTGGCGCGGCGTGATGCCTGCCTTGCGGTAATTGGTAGCCACCTGGTCGGCCAGTAAAGGCTTTTTCTCGTAGATGCGCAGCAGCGCGCCGTGCGCCACCACGCAGTACAGGCATTGGTTGGCAGCGCTGGTGGTGGTGATGATCATTTCGCGCTCGCCTTTGGAGAGGCTGGAGCCTTCGCGCAGCATCAGCGCATCGTGGTAAGCAAAAAACGCCCGCCACTCGGCCGGACGGCGCGACAGCGCCAGAAACACATTAGGAATAAAGCCGGATTTTTCTTGCACCTCCAGAATCTTTTCCTGGATGTCGGCGGGCAAGGTATTTAGGTCGGGCAGCGGGTAGCGGGGCATGGGTAGATCCTGGGCGATGGAGATGGGAGGGCTTCGCCGCAGATTATGGCGCTGGGCACGCCGCTAGGTTCGCCGAACAGGCGCGCATTACCGTGGCGCTGGCAATCCATGACTTTCGCTTAGCCGCCGCGCCGCCCCTCGTTCGCTCTTTTTAGTAATGCGGCGGCAGTTCATCGCGCAAACTGCGCGGCGTGTCGCCTTGCGCGTTGCCGATTTGCTGGCGCAAGTGCAGCACCTCGCTGATCAGCGCGTCAATTTGCGTTTGCTGGCGGATCACCGTTTGGTCCAGCTTGTCCAGCAGGTCTTCGGCAAAGCTGGCTTTGATTTCCAGGGCGGTTAGGCGCGCTTCGCTAGGCGATTCGGGCGTTTCGGCGGGGGTGGTGTGCGCAGTCATCCGGCCATTGTGCCTTCGGTTCCTGAGTTGAGCTGCTGCACCTAGCCGCCGCTTTAAGCTGGCGTATGACAACGTTCGCGCAAGTCCTGGGTCAGGCCGATCGGTCAAAATGCGTGCTGGCGTCGGCAACTTGCCCTTGATTGGTACTGCCGCGCTTGCATCTGCCGGACTGTTTCCGGTACCGGCTTTTTAGTTCCATGGAGAAATTGCGTGAACAAGATTTATCCCAGCGCCAAAGCGGCGCTTGATGGCGTCGTGCAGGACGGCCAGCTCATTGCGGTGGGTGGTTTCGGCCTGTGCGGCATTCCCGAGGCTTTGATTGATGCGGTGCGCGACAGCGGCAAGCAAAACCTGACGGCGATTTCCAATAACGCCGGTGTCGATGGCTTTGGCCTGGGCAAGTTGCTGGAAACCCGCCAGATCAAAAAAATGATTTCCAGCTATGTGGGCGAGAACAAAGAGTTTGAGCGCCAGTACCTGGCCGGCGAGCTGGCCCTGGAATTCACGCCCCAGGGCACGCTGGCCGAGAAGCTGCGCGCCGGTGGCGCTGGTATCCCTGCCTTTTTCACCAAAACCGGCGTGGGCACCATGGTCGCCGAGGGCAAAGAATTGCGCGAATTTGATGGCGAAACCTATGTCATGGAACGCGCTTTGGTGCCTGATGTGTCGCTGGTCAAAGCGCACCGGGCGGATAAGTCGGGCAATTTGCAGTTCCGCCTGACGGCGCGCAACTTCAATCCGGCCGTCGCCATGGCTGGAAAAATAACGGTGGTGGAGGTGGAAGAAATCGTCGAGACCGGCGCTATCGCCCCGGACGATGTGCATTTGGCCGGTATTTATGTGCACCGCTTGGTGCTCAATGCCACCCCGGAAAAACGTATTGAAAAACGTACCGTTACCGAAGCGGCGCACACAGAAAAAGCAGGAGCCTGAACATGAGCTGGACACAAGACCAAATGGCCGCGCGCGCGGCGCAAGAACTGGAAGACGGTTTTTATGTGAACCTGGGCATTGGCATCCCCACGCTGGTAGCTAACTTTGTACCTAGCGACAAAGAAGTTTGGCTGCAAAGCGAAAACGGCATGCTGGGCATCGGCCCCTTTCCCACCGAAGACGCGGTGGATGCTGACCTGATCAATGCGGGCAAGCAAACCGTGACCACCATCAAAGGCTCTAGCATTTTCGGCAGCCACGAGAGCTTTGCCATGATTCGCGGCGGCAAGATCAACCTGAGCATTTTGGGCGCCATGCAAGTGAGCGAACACGGTGATCTGGCCAACTGGATGATTCCCGGCAAGATGGTCAAAGGCATGGGCGGTGCGATGGATTTGGTGGCGGGCGTCAAGCGCGTGATCGTGCTGATGGAGCACGTGGCCAAAAAGAAAGACGGCACCGAAGACCTGAAAATTTTGCCCCAATGCACCTTGCCGCTGACTGGCGTGGGCGTGGTGGACCGCATCATCACCGACCTGGCGGTCATGGACGTGACGCCACAGGGCCTCAAAGTTGTGGAGTTGGCGCCGGGGGTGACGCGTGAATTTGTGCAGTCCAAGACTGGTGTTCCGCTGCACTAAGCAGCTTAGTTCTTTACATTACTTTGACGGCGCGAAATGCGCCGCACGCAGGGACTGCCTAGACTGGGTGCATAACGTGCACTTCGGTGAGAGGCGGTTTTTGTGGATAGTTTCTTAATGGCCCGGCGTCTGGGGATGGCGCTGGTGCTCACCTTGTCAGCGGGCTTTGCGCTCGCTGACAGCCCCGCTAATTTATTAGATACCTACAAGGCCCAGGCCAAGGCGGCCGGTGTGGCCGCAGGCGACGCGGCACGTGGCCAAAGTTTTTTTAACAGTACCCACGGTAATGAATGGAAATGCGCCTCTTGCCATGGCGCGCTGCCCACGGGCAAGGGCGAGCATGCCATTACCCACAAAGTGATCGAACCCCTGGCGCCTGCCTTCAACCCCCAGCGCTTTAGCGATCTGGCGAAGGCGGATAAGTGGTTTCGCCGCAATTGCAAAGACGTGTTGGCGCGCGAGTGCAGCGCCGCCGAAAAGGCCGATGTGCTGGCCTGGCTCCTTACTCTGAAATAACTTTTTACTTGGATCTCTATGGCTAAAACCCGCTACCTATCGCGCTTGCAGTCTCCCGCCTTGGCGGCCTTGCTGGGCCTGGCCTCATTCGCTGCGATGGCGCAAAGCAGCGCGGGCCTGAAGGGAGCACCCGCAGTTTTCAATACCGAGTGCACCAGCTGCCATATCGGCTTCGCGCCCGGTCTGACCGGAGAGGCCAACTGGCGCGGCATCATGGGCGGCTTGGATAAGCACTTTGGCGTGGATGCCTCCATCGACGAAAAATCGCGCCAAACGATCAGCGCTTGGCTTATCGGCCATGCTGCCAAAGGCAGCCAGTACGCCAGCGCCAGCCCGGAGTTTCGTATCAGTAAAAGCAACTGGTTTGTGCGCCAGCACGACGAAGTGAGCAGCAAAGTGTGGAAGCGCGCGAGCGTGAAGAGCCCGGCCAATTGCGGCGCTTGCCACGGCGGCGCAGACAAAGGCGATTTTGATGAAGACCGCGTGCGGATTTCCTCATGAGCGCGCCTGACACCCTGCCCGAACAAGCCGCTTTGGAAGAGCAAAAAATTTGGGACCTGCCGACGCGGGTATTCCATTGGTTCTTGGTGCTGTGTTTTGCCGGTGCCTGGCTCACGGCAGAAAGCGAACGCACGCAACTGTTGCATCTGACGCTGGGCTATTGCGCTGGCGCCTTGGTGCTGTGGCGCCTGATCTGGGGTGTTGTGGGTAGCCGCTATGCATTGTTTGGTGATTTTGTGCGCAGCCCGGCAGCGGCACTGCGCTATTTGCAGGCTTATTTGCCTGGAAGCACCTTAGCGGCCCCGCGGCGCTACCTGGGCCACAACCCGGCGGGTGGCTGGGCGGTGTTGGGCCTATTGGCCTTGATGCTGTTGGCGGTGTTAAGTGGCTGGTGGGTTTACCAGGCGGGGGCACCCGATATGGCGGGCGAAGCCCACGAAGTGCTGTCCCATGCCTTGCTTATCTTGATTGCCTTGCATGTGCTGGCTGTAGTTGCTACCGGATTCAAACACCGCGAAAACCTGGTGCGCGCCATGTGGACCGGACGCAAGCGCGCTTGGCCTGAACAAGGCATCGGATCCTCGCATGTGTTGACCGGCCTGGTGTTGCTTGCCGCTGTGACATGGCTAGGCTGGGCGCTCTACGCTGGTCAATTGCCCGGTCTGACAACGTAAGGCTTAATGCGCACCCGCCGCATCTGCCGTAGGCTTGGCCAATGGCACAGCTTGCGGTGGTGGCTGCATGGGTTTGGCCAGCCAAATAATCGGTATCAGCAATAAAAAAATACACGCTGAGGCCAGAAAAATATCGTCCGCCGCCATGGTCGCAGCCTGCTGGTCGATCAGCCGGTTGATGCTGGCCAGGCCTTGCTCCTGGCTCATACCGGCAGCTGCAAAATTGCTGATCGCGCTGGTGGTGGCCTGGCTGCCTCGGTTAATGGTTTCTGCCAGCTCGGCGTGGTGCATGGCGGTTCGGTCTTGCCACAAGGTAATCGTGACCGAGGTGCCAAAGGAGCCGCCCAAAATCCGCATGAAATTGGACAGGCCTGAGGCCGATGGCATTTGGGCCGGTGCAATGCCGTTGAGCGTCAGCGTGGACAGCGGAATAAAGAAAAATGCCACCGCAATGCCTTGGATGATGGTGGGCATCATGATGGTCATGAAGTCCGCCTGCGTACTAAATTGCGAGCGCATCCACAGCACGATGGAAAACATCACAAACGAGAACGTGGCAAGTTTGCGCGGATCAAATTTTTGTACATTCTTGCCCACGATGGGCGAAAGCAATATGGCAAACAAGCCCACGGGCGCCAGCATCATGCCCGCCTGCGTAGAGGTGTAGCCCATGAACTGCTGTAGCCACAAAGGAAACAGTACCAAGTTGCCGATAAACAGGCTATAGGCAATCGCCAGGCAAATCGAAGCCCAGCGGAAATTGCGCATTTTGAGCAGGCGCAAGTCCACCACCGGGTGTTTGTCCGTCAGTTCCCAGGCGATAAAAAAAGCACCGCAGATGGCTGCCACCAGACCGAGCACAATGATTTCGCCGGAATGAAACCAATCGACTTCTTTGCCCCTGTCGAGCATGATTTGTAAAGCGCCCACGGCCAGCACCAGCAGCGTCAGGCCCACGGTATCGATGGGCAATTTTTGCCGGTGCGATTCACGCTTTTTGTAAATCGTCCAGGTGATGAACGCCGCCACTACGCCGACCGGGATGTTGATATAAAAAATCCAGCCCCAATGCGCGTTGTCGGTAATCCAGCCGCCCAGCAAGGGCCCCATTACCGGCGCCACCAGCGTGGTCATCGCCCACATCGCCATCGCGATACCGGCCAATGCGGGCGGGTAGCTCGAAAGCAACAAGGTTTGTGCCAAAGGCATCATCGGCCCTGCCACAAAGCCCTGAAAGGCGCGCATCGCAATGAGCGTCGGCATATTGGGAGCCAAGCCGCACAACCAGGAGGCCAGCACAAACAGCAAAACGCTCAAGGTAAACAAGCGCACTTGCCCGAAGCGCTGTGATAGCCAGCCAGTCAAGGGAACGGCAATCGCATTGGCCACGCCAAAGCTGGTAACCACCCAGGCGCCCTGGTTGGGGCTGACCCCCAAGTCGCCAGCGATGGCGGGCAGCGATACGTTGGCAATCGAGGAGTCCAGCACGTTCATGAAGGTGGCGGCGGACAGCGCAATCGTGCCCCAGACGCGGGCGGCACCGGTGAGCGGCGCATTGGCAAAAGGCGGCGGGGCAGAAGCCATGGCGCGCTTAAGACTTGCCAGCGGGCACCGGCGCTGCTTTGCCACCACCCATGTTGTTGGCAATCACGCGCTGAATTTCTGCCGTGGCTTGGCCATCCAGCAATTCATAGACTTCGGTTTGCACTGCCGAGGCTGCTTGGCCGCCTTCAGCCAGCGATTTACCGTCTTGCGATTTCACATCGACCGTGACTTCCATCGACAGACCGATACGCAGTGGGTGTGCGCTGACCTGCGCCGGGTCCAGGGCAATGCGCACCGGCACGCGTTGCACCACCTTGATCCAGTTGCCGGTCGCGTTTTGCGCCGGCAGCAGCGAGAAGGCCGCGCCCGTGCCTGCACCCATGCCGACCACCGTGCCTTGGTACTCCACTTTTTTGCCATACACATCGGCCGTCAGCGTGGCGCTCTGGCCAATGCGGATAGTGCGCAACTGCACTTCTTTGAAGTTGGCATCCACCCAGGGCGCGCCCAGCGCCACCACCGACATCAAAGGCGTGCCCGGTGCAATACGCTGGCCCAGTTGTACCGTGCGTTTGGCGATATAGCCATCCACCGGCGCAGGCAAGGTGGCGCGGTGCAGCGTCAGAAACGCCTCGCGCACTTTGGCGGCGGCTGCGACTACGCTGGGATGGTTTTGCACTTGCGTGTTATCGGTCAGGGTGCGCGCGCTTAGCAATTGATCGCGCGCTGTCAGGCTGGCGGCCTTGGCCGAAGCCAGCCCATTTTGCGCTTGGGTAATCTGTGCTTGCACATGCGAAATTTCTTCAGCGGAAACTGCGCCAATGCCTATGAGCGACTGGCGCCGTGCCAGATCGTCGCGTAAGCGGTCGATTTCATTTTGCGCTTTGGCAATGTCGCTGTCGCGCACCGTGATTTGCGCTTCCAGCGTGGTGTTATTGGCATACAGATTGCGCACCTGGCGTACCGCCTGGGCCAGGTTGGCCTCGGCCAAGTCCAGCGTCATCTTGGCGTCGGCAGCGTCCAGCTTGACCAGGGGCTGACCTGCTTTCACAAAGTCGGTGTCGTCAGCCAGGATGGCGGTGACCGTACCGCCGATTTGTGGCGTGATTTGAATCACATTGCCTTGTACATAGGCGTTGTCGGTGGACTCCTGGTTGCGCCCTGCATACCACTCGTAGCCGCCATAACTCAGGCCGGTCAGAACGATCAGGCCGACGATGGTCAAGGCCTTTTGCCGACCTCCACCCGAAGGTGCAGCGGGCGCTGCCCCCTGTTGCGCGCCGGGGCTCACCGCAGCTGCCGCAGGCGCTGATGTATGCGTACCTGCGCCTGGGCCACCCGCAGCGTGCGGCGCCGCCGGGTTGGCAGCAGGCCCCGCGCTTGCGACAGCGGGTGTAGCTTGCGCAGGCGCAGGATTGCTGGATGGGGCAGAGGAGGGGGAGGGCGTGTTAGCTTGGCTCATACAAAATATCTTTAGAAAAATCAGGGGGTGGTGTTCGATGCTGCGCTGGCGCTGCCAACGGTGTGGGTGCTGCCGTAGCCGCCGCCTAGCGCGCGCAACAGCTGGGCTTGTACGTCCAGCGCGCGCGCTTGCAATTCAATCGCCTGGCGCTGGTGCGGTACCAGCGCGCTTTGCGCATTAATCACCGCTGAGCGGGTCACCAACCCTGCCGCCAAACGCTGCTGTGCGATTTGCAACAAAGCCTGTGCATTGGCCTGGGCCAGTTGCTGCTCGCGCTGTTGTTTGGCAATGCCTTGCAGGCTGCTCAGTTGCTCGCTCACATCGCGTACCGCCTCCAAGACCAGGGCGTTATAGCTTTCAATGGCACCATCGAGCTCAGCAGATTTGCCATGCAAATTAGCGCGCAGCCGTCCGGTTTCAAACACCGGCAGGCGCAGCGCCGGGCCCAGGCCCCATTGCTCGCTACCGGCGTGGGTGATATTGCCCCAGCCCACGCTGTTCAGGCCCACAAAAGCTGTGAGGTTGATATTGGGATAAAACAAAGTTTTGGCGTAAGCCATATCGGCCCCTGCCGCTTCCACCCGCCAGCGCGCCGCCACGATGTCGGGCCTGCGGCCCAATAGATCCATGGGCACGCTGTCCTGTACCGGGCTGGCGCGTAGCGCGGCCATCGCGTCATCGGGCACGTCCAAGTCCAGGCTGGCCTTGCCGCTAAGCGCAGCCAGGGCATTGCGCGAAAGGGCAATTTGCTCGCTCAGCGCCTCCATTTGCTGGCGGATTTCGGCCATGCTGGTGGTGACGCTCAAAAACTCATAGTCGCTGTCCAAGCCCGCGTCTTTGCGCGCTTTGCCGATGGCATTGGCCTGCACGCGCTGCGCCAGGTATTGCTGCTGCAAAGCCCGCTGCGCCTGCAAGCGCACCATAGCAAGGTAAGTGCGCGTCACTTGCGTGGACAGCAGCAAGCGCGCTTGTTGTGCATCGGCAATCGCGGCTTGCGAAGCCCCAATCGCAGCGTCCAGCGCTGCGCGGTTTTTGCCGAACAAATCCCATTCGTAGGTCAAGTTCATCTGCACATTGGCGGTTTGGTACACCCCGCCGGCCAGCGGCGGCGGGTACATGCCGACCGCGCTAAAACGTTGCTGGGTAGCGTCCAGGCTGGCCAGGGACTGGACTTTGTCATTGGCCCCCTGGGCCTCGATCACCGCCTGCGCGCGCGCGATGCGGGTCTGCGCGGCTTTGAGGGATGGGTGGTTTTCTAGAGACTGGGTCACCAAGGCATCGAGCCGCGGGTCCTGAAAGCTGCGCCACCAGTTTTGGTCAAAGTTGTTTTCCTTGCTTGCAGCCGCTGCGCTCGCTCCACCGGCAGGCGCGGGGCTTGCAGCGGCGGGCAGGGGCACGGCGCGCAGGCCCAGGCTTTCGGGCAGCAGGGCGCGCGCCATGGGCGCAATGCCCGAAAAATCAGCGCAGGCACTAAGCAGCACGCTGGCGCACACCAGGGCCAGCCGCCCAGGTCGCTTCAGGCTGGACAGCGCGGCGGAGAAGGCGCGGGTCATGGAATGGCCCGGCGCGGTCAAAGTGGTAAATAACAGAGGTGTCATGGTCGGTTCAGGGCTGGGCCTCGCTGTCGCCGGGCGGCAGTGGGCCGGACTGGGCTTGCAAGGCCTGTCCGTTGCTCAGCATTTTTTGTAAAAGAGTTTTCAGGGTGGCAAATTCGTCTGCGCTGATACCCGCTAAATGCTGGTTCAGCACCGCGCTGAGCACGCCGGGCAAGGTTTGGGCGGCGCGCTGGCCGCTGTCGGTCAGGGAGATATGCACCAGGCGGCGGTCGCGCTCCGAGCGGCTGCGGCTGCACAGGCCTTTGGCCTCTAGCCGGTCCAGCATGCGGGTCATGGCACCGGCATCCAATTGGCAATCGCGCGCCAGTTCGGCGGCGGTCGAGCTGTGGCCCAAATACAGCTTCATGATAGGCAGCCACTGGGCATTGGTGAGCGCGGACCCGGCTAATTCGGTCTCTATGCTGTGCGCCAGGCTGAGCAAAATGCGGCGCATCATGTAGCCCACGCTGTCCTCGGGCTGGTAGTTGTCGGCCTGGTAAAACGCGTGGCTGACCAAGGCGGGCGCTGGGCTATCCGCTGTGCTGGGGTCGGTGAACCTAGGGTTTTCCATGAGGCGCGGATTCTAATCATTGCATAGGCAATGATTGACATGGCATGGATATAAACCTGAGCCAAGCGCAAGGTCATTGCGCCTGCCGCGAAAGGCGACAATCGGCGCTTGCGCCATCGAAAGCCCACTTTTTGTCCTCTTCCGTAAGCCCCGACGCCGCGCTCACCAGCGCCCCATCCCCCCGCCTGGCCAGCGGTTTGGCCCTGGCGCTGCTGGGTGCGGTGGCCTTTAGTGGCAAGGCCATCATCGTCAAACTGGCCTACCGCCACGGGGTGGATGCGGTGACCCTGCTGATGCTGCGTATGGCCATGGCTCTGCCGTTTTTTGTGCTGATGGCCTGGTGGGCCGGGCGACCCCGTGATGGCGTCAAGCCCGATGCGCTGCATTGGCGGGATCGGCTGGGCATCGTTTGGCTGGGCTTTACCGGCTACTACCTGGCCAGTTTTCTGGACTTTGCGGGGCTTGCCTACATCAGCGCCTCATTTGAGCGATTGATTTTGTACCTCAATCCCACCTTGGTGGTCTTGCTCGGGGCAGTGTTGTACCGGCGCAGGATCAGCGCCTACCAGTGGCTGGGGCTGGCGATCAGCTACGGCGGCGTGTTATTAGTTTTCGGGCACGAGGCAAATTTATCGGGCGAGGGCGTGTGGCTGGGCTCGGCGCTGGTTTTTGGCAGTGCGGTCAGTTATGCGCTGTATTTGTCCTACAGCGGGGAAATGGTGCGCCGATTGGGCGCTTTGCGCCTGGTGGGCTGGGCCAGCGCGGTAGCCTGTGTGTTGTGTATCGCGCAGTTTTTGGTGTTGCGGCCTGTGACCGGTTTGTGGGAACTGGCGCCACAGGTCTGGACGCTGTCGGTCATCAACGCCGCGTTCTGCACCGTGGTGCCGGTGCTGCTGGTGATGTTGGGCATTGAGCGCTTGGGGGCGGGGCTGGCTGCGCAAGTGGGTATGGTCGGCCCCATGTCCACCTTGATGATGGCAGCCGTATTTTTGGACGAGCCCTTGACCGCCTGGGTGCTGGGCGGTACCGTGCTGGTCATGGCCGGTGTGTTTGTTTGTACGCGCAGCCCGGTCGCGGCGCCTGTGACGTGACTGCTTAACATCCGGCGATGCGGATGTTTGTAACGTGCACAGCTTGTACTATTTTTTGACCTTTGGAGTAAAGCATGGATTTAGGTTTAACAGGCCGCTGGGCTTTGGTATGTGGCGCCAGCCGGGGTTTGGGTTTTGGTTGCGCGCAAGCGCTGGTGCGCGAAGGCGTGCATGTGCTGATGGTCGCCCGTCGCCCTGATGTGCTGGCCGCTGCGGCTGCGCAACTGGCCGCTGAAGACGCGGCTGCCAGCGGCGCGCAAGTGCTGCATTGCGCAGCCGACATCACCACCCCCGAGGGCCGCGCTGCCGCATTTGCTATCCGCGCCGACTTTGACATTGTGGTCACCAACGCCGGTGGCCCGCCGCCCGGCACTTTCCGCGACTGGGACCGCGACGCCTGGCTGCGCGCCCTGGACGCCAATATGCTCACGCCCATCGAACTCATCAAGGCCACCGTCGATGGCATGGCACAACGCGGCTTTGGCCGCATCATCAACATCACCTCGGGCGCTGTGAAAGCGCCTATCGATATGCTGGGTTTGTCTAACGGCGCGCGCAGCGGCCTTACTGGTTTTGTCGCCGGTTTGGCGCGCTCCAGCATCGCAGCCCAAGGCGTGACGATTAACAACTTGCTGCCCGGCCCGTTTGACACCGACCGCCTGCAAGGCCTATTCGCCAGCTCCGCACAAAAAACCGGGCAAACCGTGGAAGCGCTGGCCGCGACACGCCGCAAAGGTATACCCGCACAACGTTTTGGCACACCTGAAGAATTCGGCGCCGCTTGCGCGTTTTTATGCAGCCCGCTGGCGGGCTTCATTACCGGGCAAAACCTCTTGCTTGATGGCGGCGCGTTTGGCGGGACTTTTTAATCGCATTGCGTTTACCGTCGCCAAGCTTGTTGCTTGCCTATTAGCTCGCTAGTACAAATAGTCCCGGCGTGGTATGCGCCCATCTAGGCGTCCGTTTTGACCGGTGCCGCTTTGCGCGCCGACAACACAATGCCCGCCGCAATCAGGACAAACGCCACCGCATGAAATAGCTGCGGCGATTCGCCCAGAAACAGAGTGGACAAGAGCGCTGCAAACAAGGGGATCAGGTTCATAAAGAACCCGGCTACCGAGGGGCCGACCAGTGCCACGCCGGCGCCCCAGGCGCGGTAAGACAGCACTGCTGGCCCTACCCCAATAAATGCCAGCGCGGCGGCCAGCGGCCAGCCAAACTCCAGGCGGGCATCGGTAAAGGTCCATTCCAGCGCGGCGCAGCCTAGGGCGCCGACCAGGCCGAAAACCGTTTGCGCCAGCAAAAATGCCGCCCAGTCGGCGCGAATCGGCGCCGATTCAGCGCTCGGGTGGGCCAGCATCCAGCTATAAAACGCCCAACCGACGGCGGCGATCAGCATGTACACATCGCCTGCTACCAAATGAAAGCCGACCAGCAAATCCCATTCGCCCCGGCACATCACCAGCACCACGCCAGCGATCGACAAGACGGCGCCCAGCAGTTGGCGCGCTGACACCGGCGTACCGAAGAAGAAACGCCCGATGAGCAGCATCCATACCGGCGTGCTGGCGCCGACCAAGGTCACGTTCATGGCGGTGGAGGTGGTCAGCGCCAGGTAGAGCATGGCGTTGTAACTGGCGATGCTCAAAGCACCCAGCAGCGCGAAACGCCGCCACTGGCTCCACAAGGGGCTGTCTTTGCGCAGTACCCAGCGCGCCATGGGCAGCAGCACGCAAAAAGCGATCAACCAGCGAAACAAGTTGAGCGTCATGGGCGAAATCAGGTGCTGCACCATGCGGCCGATGACGGCGTTACCAGCCCAGAGGATGGTGGCCAGCGTGAGTAAGAGCGCCGCTTTGCCGCTCATACGCAGGGGAGAGGGTGTGTTCATGGCTGCACTGTAACCAGTCCGGGAGCTCGGGCAATTGAGCCGGGCCGGCCCACTTTGGTAGATGGCGGGATAATCGCAGGCTTTGTTCAACTACCCTTCGCTGGAGCCCGTCTATGTCCTCATCAATGTCCCGTTCTATCCAAATCGACCAGCACGGCGGCGCCGAGCACATGCATCTGGTGCAAATTGCCGTGGGTGAGCCCGGCCCGGGCGAAGTGCGCATCCGCCACCACGCGGTCGGCCTCAATTACATTGACGTCTATCAGCGCAGCGGTTTGTACCCTATGAACCTGCCGGTGCAGCTGGGCATGGAGGCCGCCGGCGTGATCGAAGCCGTGGGCGAGGGCGTGACCCACCTGAAGGTTGGCGACCGCGCCGCCTACGCCAGCCAGCCCCCCGGCGCGTATTGCGAGCGCCGCGTCATGCCCGCCAAGTGCGTTTGCAAACTGCGCGATGGCATTAGTTTTGAAACCGGCGCGGCCATGATGCTCAAAGGCCTCACGGTGCAGTACCTGCTCAAGCGCACATTGCCCCAGGGCGGCTTGAAAGCCGGTGACTTTATTTTGTTTCATGCCGCTGCCGGTGGCGTAGGTTTGATCGCCTGCCAATGGGCCAAGGCCCTAGGTTTGCAACTGATTGGCACGGCGGGCTCGGACGAGAAATGCGCGCTGGCCAAGGCCAACGGCGCGGCCCATGTTATCAACTACGCCAAGGAAGATTTTTTGGTACGCGTCAAGGAAATTACCGGCGGCAAGGGCGTGAAAGTGGTCTACGACTCGGTCGGCAAAGACACCTGGGACAGATCGCTCGATTGCTTGTCACCCTTTGGCTTAATGGCCAGCTTCGGCAATGCCTCCGGCCCCGTGGCGCCGTTTGCGCCTGGCATTCTCGGACCCAAAGGCTCGGTGTATGTAACGCGCCAAACCCTGTTCAGCCATATTTCCACGCGTGAAAGCACGCAAGAAATGGCCGATGATTTGATGGATGTGGTGGAAAGCGGCAAAGTCCATATCCATATCGGCCAACGCTATGCGCTGGAAGACGTGCAACAGGCGCACCGCGACCTGGAAGCGCGCAACACCACGGGTTGCACCATCCTGACCCTGTAAGTGCAACTTAGGGCGGAGTGCCGCTAAGCCAAAGCCGGTTTAGCGGCTGCGCCGCACGCGCAGCAGTTCGTCCAGGATCAGGCAGGTCGCGCCTAGCGTGATCGCGCTGTCGGCGGCGTTGAAGGCGGGGAAGTGCATCGCCATCCAATGAAAATCTAAAAAATCGACCACGTAGCCATAGAGTACGCGGTCGATGACATTGCCCACCGCACCGCCAAGCACGCAGCTGATGGCAAAGCAAAACAATTTTTCACCCGCGTTGCTGTGCAGCAGCCAGACCATGACCACCGCAGCAACCGTGCCCAGGCCAGTAAAAAACCAGCGCTGCCAGCCCGATGCATCGGCCAAAAATGAAAACGCAGCCCCGCTGTTGTGCGCGCGCACGATGCTGAAAAAATCGGTCACTGGGCGGCTGTCTCCCAGTTGCATGCTACCGATGATGAGTAGCTTGGTGAACTGGTCGGCCAGCACAATGAGGAGCGCAATCGCCAGCCAATGCAGCAAACGCATGCCGCCGCGATAGCGCGCCATCACGCCACCAGCCGGCTTTCGCCGTCGCCAAACAAATTGCTGACGCAGCGCCCGCAAATCGTGGGGTGGGCGGCGTCAATGCCAGGCGTCACACTGGGCTCTTCCACGTAGTGCCAGCAGCGTTCGCATTTGGTCGCACTGGCAGCGCGGGCTTGTACGGCCAATGTTTCACCTAGTACAAGCGTGACGGTGGAGCTGATGAATACATATCGCATGTCATCTCCCAGGCTTTGCAACAAGGCCATGTCTTGCGCGTTGGCGGTAATGCTGACCGCTGCTTGCAGCGAGGCGCCCACTTGCCCTGCCACCCGCAGCACTTCGATTTCTTTGTTCACCGCTTCGCGGATCTCGCGGATGCGCGCCCACTTGGCGTTGAGCGCTTCGTCCGCCGCCAGCAAAGGCGTGTAGGTGGCTAAGAAGATGGATTCGTGCTGGCCCTCGGGCGCTTTGCCCTCAGCGGCCAGCGTGGACCAAGCCTCTTCGGCGGTAAAGCTTAAAAACGGCGCCATCCATCGCAGCATGGCTTGGGTGATTTGCCACAGTGCGGTTTGCGCGCTGCGCCGTGCATGCGACGCCGCAGCAGTGGTGTAGAGCCGGTCTTTGAGCACGTCCAGGTAAAAAGCGCCGAGGTCTTCGGAGCAATACACCTGCAATTTGGAGACCACCGGATGGAATTCGTAGCGCCCGAAATGACCGCCTTCAAACACCTGCCTCTGTTCATTCCATACGCCCGCAATATCCGCTTGCAAGCGCGCTGCGCGGCTGAGGGCATAGCGGTCCACTTCTAGCATGGCGTCAAACGGCACGGCATCTTTAGCCGGGTCAAAGTCGCTGACGTTGGCGAGTAAAAATTTCAGGGTATTGCGCACCCGGCGGTAGGTGTCCACCACCCGCGCCAAAATTTTGTCGTCGATGTTCAAGTCGCCCGAATAGTCGGTAGACGCCACCCACAAGCGGATGATTTCAGCGCCCAGCTTCTGCGTGACTTCTTGCGGGGCTACGGTGTTGCCCAAACTCTTGCTCATCTTGCGACCTTGGCCGTCGGTGGCAAAACCGTGGGTCAATAAGCCGCGATAAGGCGCGCGGTCATACAGCGCGCAACCGAGCAACAGCGAGCTGTGGAACCAACCACGGTGTTGGTCATGGCCTTCCAAATACAAGTCAGCTTCGGGGCCGGTTTCGTGGAACGGTGGTCGGTCATAAGCGTTTTTGTGGCTGCCGCGCAGCACGTGTTCAAACGTGGAGCCGGAGTCAAACCAGACTTCCAAAATATCGGTGCTCTTGCTGTAGTCGTCGGCTTGGGCGGTCTGGCCTTTGCCTTGCGCTGTCAACAAAGCTTGGATGTCGTTCACACCGGCGCGGCTCCAGGCTTCGATGCCGCCGTGTTCCACCATGCTGGCGGCAATGTCCAAAATTTCCATGGTGTCCGGGTGCAATTCGCCGCTGTCTTTGTGCAGCAAAAACGGCACCGGTACGCCCCAACTGCGCTGGCGCGAGATGCACCAATCGGGCCGGTTGGCAATCATGTCGCGCAAACGGGTTTTGCCGTTCTCGGGGTAGAACTTGGTTTGCTCGATCGCGTCCAGTGCCAGTTGCCGCAGCGTCTTGGGTGCTTTGTCTTTCGTGAACACACCCTCGCCTTCGTCCATGCGCACAAACCATTGCGCTGCTGCGCGGTAGATGACCGGGGTTTTGTGTCGCCAGCAATGCGGGTAGCTGTGCGTGATGCCGTGGGTCGCCATCAAACGCCCAGCGTTTTTCAGCGCGTCCAAAATCACAGGCACGGCTTTCCAGATGTGCTGACCGCCGAACAAAGCAAAATCGGCGGCATACGCGCCGTTGCCTTGCACCGGGTTCAAGATGTCGTCATAAGCCAGACCATGCGCCACGCAGGAGTTGAAGTCATCCACACCGTAGGCGGGTGCGCTGTGCACGATACCCGTGCCGTCTGCATCGGTGGCGTAATCGGCCAAGTACACAGGCGCAGTTCGCTTGTAGGCAGCATCGACATGCGACAGCGGGTGGTGAAACTCAATCAAATCCAGCGCCTCGCCTTTGCAAGTTGCTACTGCTTTGCCGCTGAGTTGCCAGCGTTCTAAACATTTTTCCACCAGCGATTCGGCGCACACAAAGTAGCCGCGCTCGGTGTCGACCAGCGCGTAGTTCAATTCGGGGTTGAGGTTCAGCGCTTGGTTGGCCGGAATGGTCCAGGCGGTGGTGGTCCAGATCACTGCAAAAGCTTCTTTGTCCAATTTGGACATGCCGAAAGCCTTGGCCAGTTTGTCGGGTTGGGCGCATAAAAATGCCACATCCAGCGTGTCACTTTTTTTGTCCGCGTATTCAATTTCAAACTCGGCCAATGAAGAACCGCAATCGAAACACCAGTACACCGGCTTCAAACCCCGATACACAAAACCGCGCTCGATCACGCGCTTAAACGCGCGGATTTCACCGGCTTCGTTGGCAAAGTCCATGGTGCGGTAAGGCCGTTCCCAGTCGCCCAAAACGCCTAAGCGTTTGAAGTCTTCGCGTTGCTGATCGATTTGCTCGGTGGCAAACGCTCGGCTTTTGGCTTGCATGTCATCACGTGACAACTTGCGCCCATGGAGTTTTTCGATGGCGTTTTCAATCGGCAAACCGTGGCAATCCCAGCCGGGGATGTATTGCGCATCAAAACCTGCCAATTGGCGGCTTTTGACGATCATGTCTTTCAAGACTTTGTTCAGCGCATGGCCGATGTGCAATTTGCCGTTGGCATACGGCGGGCCGTCGTGCAGCACAAACAGTGGCTGGCCGTGACGCGCCACGCGCAGGCGCTTGTACAGGCCGGCCTCGCTCCAAGTCTTGGCCCAGGCGGGTTCGCGCTTGGGCAGATCGCCGCGCATGGGGAAGGGCGTGTCGGGCAGGTTCAGGGTGCTGCGGTAGTCAACAGGTTCAGTCATACAAGTCTCAGGTGCTGGCTTTGGGAGCCGTTATTGGGTAGGCGGCGCTGCGCAAGGGTGGGCATCCGCTTGCGCTGTAGAGGCGCTTGGCGCGGGGCAAGGTGCGCCGGTGTGCCCGGTCAAATTCGGGCGGCGAGCCAGGCGCGGGCATCGTCGCAGTCGCGTTGTATCCCTTGGGTCAGGGCGTCCAGACCATCGTACTTGCGCTCGTCGTGTAGTTTGTGCAGCAGTTCCACGCCAATAATTTTACCGTAGCCCCCGTCTTGGCCCAGGCTATCGGGCCAGTCCAGGCAATGGGTTTCCAGCAGCACCCGCCCACCGTTTATGTCATCAGGGTCTAGCGACGGGCGCACACCCATATTGGCCACGCCAGCCAGGGGCTTGTCCGCCAATCCATGGACCAGGACCACAAAGATGCCGCTGGCCGCAGGCTTCCAGCGCGGAAAACGCAGGTTCAGCGTGCGAAAACCCAGGGTACGACCGAGTTTGCGGCCATGTACGATGTGGCCTGAAATGCGGTAGGGGCGGCCCAAAAGTCGTGCTGCTTGCGCCATGTTCCCATCCATGAGGGCGGCGCGTACCGCTGAGCTGGAGACGCGCAGCCCATGCACTTCATAGCTGTTCATGCGCGCTACGTCAAAGCCAAGGCCTTCTGCCGCTGCGTCCAGCATCGCGTAATCGCCGGCCCGCTGTGCACCAAAGCGAAAGTCATCGCCCACCAAGAAATAGCGCGCGCCCAGGCCTTCTACCAAGACCTTGCGTACAAAATCCTGCGGGCTTTGCGCGGCCAGGGCGGCGTTAAAGGGCAGCACAACCGTCTGGTCTACGCCGCACTGGGCCAGTTCTTGCAATTTATCGCGGAAAGTACCGACGCGGCTGGGGGCGAGTTCGGGCTTTTGCAGGCGCAAGGCAAAGTAGTCGCGCGGATGCGGCTCGAATGTCAGCACGCAGCTGGGCACGCCACGCTGCTGCGCCTCACTACGTAATAGCGCCAGCATGGCCTGGTGGCCCCGGTGTACGCCATCAAAATTGCCTATGGTCAGGGCGCAGGCAGGAGCCAGGCCCGGGTGCTGAAAGCCGCGAAAAAATTGCATGTACTTTGCTTACTTGGGGTTTGGCCTGCCGGACAAAAGGCTGCTGCGGGGCTGTCACCGAAACAGGGTATATTGTGACGCAGCCCCTATGCAGCCTTCAGGGCCAGCAGCGGGGCAGCCCAGTGTGATGTGGTTTTGCCGGTGTCTTTGCTGATCTGGAGGAATTGCTTGAAAGTACTGAAGTTGTCGGCCCAGGGGCTTCCGCAGTCCTGGATTTCCCTTGAACAAGCGGTCGTCAATTACGCAGCGGGCGAAGTACGCTGGGAGTCGGGCGGCGAGATTGCCGTCTTTCGCGGCGGCCACAATGCGGTGACCGGTTTGCAATCGGTCATCCGCGTCAACAGCATCATCGGCACCCGGGGCGTGCCCAATATCAACCCCTTTCATTTGCGCCCGGGCCTGACCAACAGCAAGCTCTTCGCTCGGGATCGCAATGTCTGCGCCTACTGCGGCGGCCATTTTCATGAGTCGGATTTGACACGCGAGCACATCATCCCGTTTGCCCAAAACGGCGTGGACAATTGGATGAACGTGGTCACCGCCTGCCGCCCCTGCAACCACCGAAAAAGCCACCGCACCCCGGAGCAGGCGCATATGCCCTTGCTCTACGCGCCCTATGTGCCCAGTTTGTGGGAAGACTTCATTTTGCGCAACCGCCGCATCCTGGCGGACCAGATGGAGTTTTTGATGTCCCACGTGCCGCGCTCTTCGCGGCTTTTAATCTAGTTGTTGGTTTATTCATTTAAAAATTGGATACAGTTAGCCCCTCGGTACCGCACCATGCGGACCGGCAGGGGGAACCATGAATAGCCACCATCAGATGCTCGTCCACACGCACCACCCGGCGCACTTGTTTCGACTTCAAAACTTTGCGCTGGCAGTCGCTGGTGCCTTGGCCCTAGGGCCTAGCCCAGGGCCTGCGGCGCAAGCTAGCGTATCCGAGCCAGTTGCCAAACCGCAGAACGCTGTGACCGCCACCGCCAGGGACGGCCAGGCAGACTCTGGAAGAGCCCATGCGCCAGGCGCGGAATGGGCGACACCCTGGGAAAAGCAGCTCGATGCGCGCGCCTATGCCCTGAGTGAAAAACTCGATGGCGTGCGCGCCCTATGGGACGGAAAAATACTGCGTTTTCGTAGCGGCCGCGAGATTGCCGCACCCGCATGGTTCATCGCCGCTTTGCCCACCGAAGCGCTAGACGGTGAACTGTGGATGGGCCGAGGCAGCTTTGATCGGCTATCGGCTGCCGTGCGCAAAACCGAGCCAGTGGACGAAGAATGGCGGTCTATTCGTTACATGGTGTTTGATGCGCCGGTGACCGGTTTGACATTTCGCCAGCGTTACCAGCGGGCACAGGATCTACTTTCTGGTACCCAGGCCCCTTGGCTGATGTTGGTGGCCCAAGCCCATGTAGTGCGCGCTCAGGACTTACCCGAGCGCTTGCAAAGCGTGGTGGACCAGGGAGGTGAGGGCCTGGTGCTGCACCATTGGGATGCGCTGTGGCAGCCGGGACGCAGCAATGCAGTGCGCAAGCTCAAGCCCCAAGCCGACGAAGAGGGGCGGGTGCTAGCGCTACTGCCCGGCAAAGGCAAGTTGCAGGGACAGATGGGCGCCTTGTTGTTGGAGACGCCGGATAAAAAGCGCTTTGCGTTGGGTATGGGCTTTAGCCAGGCTGACCGGGATGCGCCGCCACCCGTGGGCAGCTGGGTGACCTACCGCTACCGTGACCGAACGCCCCAGGGCATTCCTCGTTTTGCCAGTTTTTTTCGCGTTCGTGATCCTGAGTAGGCCGTTGGCGATGCAGTTTTACGGCAAGTCGGCTTGCCAAGATGCCCAATCGCTAGCGCCCAAACGCGCCCCAAATGCCCCGGCCGCATACCGGCGCGATAGACTGGGGTGGTAGCATGAATTTATGGAGGCAGGGGACAATCACCGTGAACGCAACAAGGCATATCGACGAGGCCCCTAGGTGGGGCTGCTGGAAACCGCTGGGCGATGCGCCGGCTTGGCTGTGCATCGCCGTGGCCGTGCTGCTTAGCGCCTGCGACAGCGCGCAGAACAACCCACACCCCGCAGGCTCCGAGGCAAGCAACACCTTGTTTTTGCCTTTTACGGGGCGATCACCCAAGTACCTGGATCCGGCCAGTTCCTATTCCAATGACGAGTCACCTTACACCTACCAGGTCTATGAACCGCCTTATGGTTACCACTACCTCAAGCGACCCTATGAATTGACCGGCCGTGGTGCGCGCGAAGTGGCGCCGCCCCACTACTTGGACAAAGCCGGCAAACCCCTGCCTGAGGCTGCGCCCGGCGAGCAAGTGGCGCAAACCGTCTACGACATCCCCATTCGCCCGGGCATCCAATTTGCCCCGCACCCGGCCTTCGCCAAAGACACACTAGGGCGGTTTGTGTACCACGACCTCAAGGCGGCGGATGTGGCTGACAAGCACCAGATCACCGACTTTGCGCAAACCGGTACCCGCGAGTTAACCGCCGAGGACTATGTTTACGGTATTCGCCGCCTGGCGACACCGCGCGTGGTTTCCCCTTCGTTTTCTACGATGGCCGATTACATCGTTGGCTTCAAGGACTACGGCGCAGCGGTGGCGGCCAAAGACAAGGCCTTGCGCAAAGGCCTAGCGCCCACCGACCGCAACTTGCCTTTTCTGGATTTTCGTACCCTCGGTTTTGAGGGCGTAAGCGCGCCAGACAAATACACCTTGCGCATACGCTTGGTGGGCAAGTACCCGCAATTCAAATACTGGCTGGCCATGGTATTTTTTGCGCCAGTGCCTTGGGAAGCCGAGAAGTTTTACGCCCAGCCCGGCATGGCTGCGAACAACCTCACGCTCAATTACTGGCCCGTGGGCACCGGGCCTTATATGCTGACCGAGTTTCGCGAAAACCGCCGCCATGTATTACAACGCAACCCGAATTTCCACGGTGAAACCTATCCTTGTGAAGGTGCACCAGGGGACCAAGAAAGTGGCTTTTTGCAAGACTGCGGCAAGCCCCTCCCCTTTGTGGACAAGGTGGTTTTCGACATCGAAAAAGAAGCCGTGCCGCTGCAGTCCAAGTTCATCCAGGGCTATTACGATTCACCGGCTATTGAGCGCTTGGACATCGGTACCGGCTACATCGTGGCGATGGGCGACGATAAGAAAAAGGAAGCGCTGTACAAAGAAAAAGGCATTCGCTTGCCCACTACGACCGAGGCGAGTACTTGGTATTTCGCTTTCAACTGGATGGACCCGGTGGTGGGCAAAGGCGCGACGCCAGAGCAAGATGAGCGCAACCGCAAGCTGCGCCAAGCCATCGCCATAGCTATCGACTGGGAGGAGCATATTGCTATCTTTGAGCGTGGGCAAGGTGTGGCAGGCCAGGGACCGGTGCCGCCTTCCTTGTTCGGTTATCGCGACGATGGCCCGGCCGCCTTTAACCCGGTGGTTTACCGCAAAGGGCCGGATGGCAAACCGGTACGTCGCAGCATCGAAGAGGCCAAGCAGTTACTGGCCGAGGCCGGCTACCCCAATGGGCGCGACGCCAAGACCGGCAAACCCTTGGTGCTGAGCTTTGATTACATGAGCGCCAGCAGCGGCTCCAAAGCGCTTCTCGATTGGTATGGCCGGCAATTTGGCAAATTGGGCATACAAATGGAGGTGCGCGCCAGCGACTTCAATCGCTTTCAGGACAAACTGAAAAAAGGCTCGGTGCAAATGTTTTTTGCCGGTTGGCTGGCGGATTACCCGGATGCAGAAAACTTCCTGTTCCTGCTCTACGGACCTAATTCCAAAGCCAAAACGGATGGCAATGGCGAAAACTCAGCCAATTACCAAAGCCCGCAGTTCGATAAATTATTTGACCGCATGAAAGTCTTGGATGATGGGCCTGATAAGCAGCAACTTATTGACGAGATGGTCCAAATCGTACAAAAAGATGCCGTTTGGAGTTTTGGCTATTGGCCCACCTCGGCGGCCGCTTACCACCAATGGATTTATAACGGCAAGCCGACACAAATCGTCCGCAACCATATTTCTTATTTGCGCCTGGATCCGGACTTGCGCGCCCAAAAAATCAAGCAATGGAACGCCCCCATATGGTGGCCCCTGCCGCTGCTGGGCGCAGTTTTGTTGGCGGCCTTGTGGCCAGCCTTGCGTATTTGGCGCCGCCGCGAGCAGGAAACTGCGGCGCGCACTTTGGCAGTGGAGTAAGTACCCATGGTCAACTACATCATCCGACGCGTTTTATACGGCTTGCTGGTGCTTATAGGCGTCAATTTGCTAACCTTTATTTTGTTTTTCGCCATCAATACACCCGACGATATGGCGCGTATCAATATTGGCGGCAAGCGCGTGACGGCCGATGCCATAGCCAAGTGGAAGACCGAGCGCGGCTACGACAAGCCTTTGCTTTTCAATGACCAGGCCCAGGGCGTGGAGAAGTTCAGCAAGACGCTGTTTGTAGAGCGCTCGCTGCCGCTGTTTGCCTTGCAGTTTGGCGCCTCGGACACAGGCCGCGACATTGGCTATGAAATACGCCAGCGCGCACTGCCTTCGCTGGCGCTGGCGCTGCCTACCTTTTTGCTCGGCGTTTTTGTGGTGGTGGTGGCCTCGCTGGTCATGGTGTTTTTCCGCAATACCTATGTGGAGTTTTGGAGCGTGGCTTTTGCGGTTTTTTTACTCTCGGTCTCGGGACTTTTTTACATCATTGCCGGTCAGTTTTTGTTCAGTACGATGCTCAAGTTGGTACCCGCCTCAGGATTTTCTGGGGGCTTGGATATGCTTGCGTTTTTATTGCTTCCCGTGGTGATCGGTATCCTCTCGCGCCTGGGTGGCGAAGCTTTGTTTTACCGCACGATGTTTTTGGAAGAAATTAGCAAAGACTATGTACGCACTGCGCGTTCTAAGGGCTTGTCCGAAAGTGTGGTGCTATTTCGCCATGTGCTGGGCAATGCCTTGCTCCCGATTTTGACCAGCACCGTGGCCGTGCTGCCTTTGCTTTTCATGGGTGCGCTGATCATGGAGTCATTCTTTGGCATTCCCGGCTTGGGAAGTTTCACCATCGACGCGATCAATGGCCAGGATTTTGCAGTAGTACGCGCTATGGTGTTTTTGGGCTCGGCACTGTACGTGCTGGGACTGGTGTTAACCGACATTTCTTACACGCTGGCCGATCCGCGTGTACGTCTGGCTTAGCTGAAGTAAGGACGGCCGCACTATGCCCAAATTTGTCCTGCTCGCTACCGACTTGGCCTTGTATTTCCAGTTGCTGGTGCTGCTGGCCTATGTACGGCACGCCTTGCGTTCGCCCTTGTTACGGCAGTCCTGGGGCTATGTGCAACGCGATGGAGCTGCCATGTCCGCCGCTGTGGTGTTGGTGGTTTTTTTGGGTATCGCTTTACTCGATTCGGTGCATTTCCGACCGCGCCTGCCGCCTGCGTCCGATGCCCCGCCCGGCACCGAAGTCGCCTATTCCACGCGCACGCTTTCGGTGTTGGATGTCTTGCTCAGTGGTCCGCGCGAGGCGCGGGAAAAAACCTACTCCGTACCTCTGGCAACGCACCAGTTCTCCAAAGAGTCTATGCAGCGCGACGGCTTCGCGGTGCGTGACTTTCCGCGCTTGCAGTACGGCGGCAAGCACTTGGAGCAACCGCAGGAACAGTGGGCGGGTGATGTGCTGCGCCGTTCTGTCAATGGTCTGGCAAGTGGCCTGCTGTTGGCCCTGCTGGGAGCGCTTGTGCTGGTGTACCGGCAAGCGCGCCGCAGCGCACAGGGTTTTATGCCGGCCGCCTGTGACCTGTGGCATGGCCGCACGCTATTGCCCTGGCGGGCGATGGGCGTTACCTTGATAGCGCTCGTGCTGGTGATAGCTTGGATCGCGGCTTTGTGGCCCTACTACCATGTCATGGGCACCGACCAGACCGGCAATGATGTGCTGTTCAATTGCCTGAAGTCTGTGCGTACCGCGGTAGTAATCGGCTCCTTGGCCACGATTGCCACTATTCCTCTGGCCTTGTTGTTTGGCATTTTGGCCGGCTATTTCAAGGGCTGGGTGGACGACGCCATCCAGTATTTTTATACCGTGCTCTCTTCGATACCCTCCGTGTTATTGATTTCGGCCTTTGTGCTGATGATTCAGGTGTTTATCGATAAAAATCCGCAGTGGTTTGAGACGGGTTTGGAGCGCGCTGATATCCGCTTGTTTTTGCTTTCGGCAATTTTGGGCTTGACCGGTTGGGCGCAACTGGCGCGGCTGTTGCGGGCTGAGACGCTCAAGCTAGGCGAGTTGGACTATGTGCAAGCGGCCCGGGCCTTTGGTGTGTCGCATGCGGGCATCATGCGCCGCCATGTGTTACCTAATGTGGCCCACATCATCGTCATCGTGGCCGTGCTGGATTTTTCGGGACTGGTCTTGTACGAAGCCGTGCTGTCCTATGTGGGCGTGGGCGTGGACCCCAACACCCAAAGCTTTGGCACCATGATCAATGGTGCACGCAATGAAATGTCGCGCGACCCGGTGATTTGGTGGACCCTGAGCACGGCCTTTGCGTTCATGGTGGCGCTGGTTTTGTCGATGACCTTGTTTGCCAGCGCTGTGCGTGAAGCTTTTGATCCGCGCGCCCGCGCTTACCGGGTGCGCCCGGCCGCTGCGCCACAGACACCTCGCCAGGAGGCCGCATGATTGCTATTGAGCACCTCAGTACGGAACTGCAATCCGACAGCGGCCTGGTGCGCGCCGTCGATACCCTGTCGCTCACCATCGCGCGTGGGCAAACCTTCGCCTTGGTGGGCGAATCGGGTTGCGGTAAATCGATGACCGCGCTGTCTATTTTGCGATTGCTTCCCGACAGTGGACGCGTCGTCGCAGGCAGCGTCAACATGGACGGCGTGGATTTGATGGCCTTGCCCGAGCAGCGTATGCGCGATGTGCGTGGCAGCAAAATCAGCATCATTTTTCAAGAACCCGCCACCAGCCTCAACCCGGTCATGACGGTCGGTCAGCAAATCGCCGAAGTGGTCGCGCGCCACACCACCTTGCGCGGCGAAGCGGCGCGCAGCAAAGCCACGCAATGGCTGGAGCGCGTAGGTATTCCCGAGGCGGCGCGCCGGGTGGATAACTATCCTTTCCAACTCTCGGGCGGGCAAAAGCAGCGGGTCATGATCGCCATCGCGCTTGCGGCTGAGCCGGACCTGGTAATTGCCGATGAACCCACCACCGCACTGGATGTGACCATCCAGGCCCAGATTTTGGATTTGCTCAAAGAACTGCAACAAAGCCAAAAGATGGCGATGTTGCTCATTACCCACGACCTGGCGGTGGTGTCCCAGATGGCGCACCAAGTGGCCCTGATGTACGCCGGGCAGATTGTGGAAGTGGCCAGCGCGCCCGACTTTTTTGCCCGGCCTTTGCATCCTTATGCGGTTAATCTGCTCGATGCACTGCCCGACGCCCACCAACGTGGCCGGCGCCTGGCCGCTATTGCCGGCAGCGTACCTGCCCTCAACCAGCGCTTTACCGGCTGCCGCTTCGCCGACCGCTGTGCCGACGCCAGCGCGCTGTGTCGCAGCGCGCCCCCGGTATTGCAGGCTTTGCCCGACGGTCACGCGGTGCGCTGCGTGCTCTACCGCGACGCGCAGGCGCCGCGCCTGGTCACCCGGCATGGAGAAATAGCGCAAGCCGCTTATGCCCAGGACCACGCGTCCGATGCGCCCTCCGGGCAAGCGCTGTTGCAGGTGCAAGATTACCGCGTGTGGTTTCCGATCCGCAAAGGCCTGTTTCAGCGCACGGTGGGCTATGTCAAAGCCGTCGATGGCGTCAGCTTCCAATTGCACAGCGGGCGCACGCTGGCCCTCGTGGGCGAATCGGGCAGCGGCAAAACCACCGTGGGCAAAGCCTTGTTGCAGCTATTGCGCGGTGCGGCCACCATCACCGGCCAGGCGCATTTAGACGGGCAGTCTTTGGGAAGTTTGCACGGGGCTGCGCTTTTGCAGGCGCGGCGCGCTATCCAGATTATTTTTCAGGACCCATTTGCCTCGCTCAACCCGCGCATGCGCGTGAGTGAACTGTTGCAAGAAGGGGTCGCTGCATTACAGCCGCATACCAGCGCAGCAGACCGGCTCGCGCGCGTCGAAAACCTCCTAGACAAGGTGGGCCTGCCGCGCAGCAGCCTGAGCCGCTACCCGCATGAGTTTTCGGGCGGGCAGCGACAACGGCTGGCGATTGCGCGCGCGCTGGCGGTCGAGCCACGCCTGATCGTGGCCGATGAGCCGACCTCGGCCCTGGACGTATCGGTGCAGGCGCAGATTCTGAATTTGCTCAGCGATTTGCAAAAAGAGCTGGGCGTGGCCTATTTGTTCATTACCCATAACTTCGGCGTCGTGGAATACCTGGCGCACGATATTGCCGTGATGAAAGACGGCAAGCTGGTGGAGTACGGCAGCGCAGAGCAAGTGCTGACCCACCCGCAACACGCTTACACCCAGACGCTGCTGCGGGCTGTACCGCGCCTGGCCCGGCGCGCCTAGGTGCCGGGGACAGGGCCCAGGCCAAGCACCCTCGGTCTTTGGGGTCGCGTCCTCCATCGCCATTGGCGCTACAGTGCCACCATGTATTGTTTTATTTCCTCACCATCTGGGCCACGACGTGCCGCGGTTTTACTGTTTTTTTCCCTAGGCCTTGGTGCCGCGCAAGCCCAAGAAAGCGCTGCCAACCCGGAGACCGGCCCGCCGCCGGGCGCCAAACTCGACCGGGTAGAGATCAGCACCCGCCAAACGGATACCGAGTTGCGCCGACGCGCCAGCACCGCCAAGCAAGTCTATGGGCGTGAAGAGTTGGACAAGTTTGGCGACACCAACGTGGCCGATGTCTTGCAGCGCTTGCCTGGCGTCACCCTGCAGGGCAATGCGCCGCGGCTGCGCGGTATGGGCGCGGGCTACACCCAAATCCTGATCAATGGAGACCCAGCGCCCCCCGGCTTTGCGCTGGACCAGTTGGATCCGGCACTGGTGGAGCGCATTGAAGTGAGCAAAGGCCCCACAGCCACCCAAAGCGCCCAGGCCGTGGCCGGCTCCATCAATATCATTTTGAAAGATGCGCCCAAGCGCTCGCAGCGCGATCTGCGCGTGGGCACGGCCTACCGGTTTGAAAAGCCAACGTTCTCGGGCAGCTTTACCTTGGGCGAAAAATGGGGCGATATGTCGCTGAGCTTGCCGATTTCCACTTTTCAGTGGCGCGGCCAGATTGACAGCGAAACGCACCGGCAAAGCCTGGCGCCAGATCAAACCCCGTTGGACGCGGTTCAAAAAGGCGATAACCGTTACCAAGGCCAGGGCATCAACCTCGCGCCGGTGCTGACCTGGCGCATCAGCGAGGACGAAACCCTGAGTTGGCAGTCATTTGTTCAAAGCGGTGCCTGGAACAGCAACACGCGCTATAGCAACCAGTTGCTGGCAGGCACCCCTGTGCTCGATGGCGATACGAGCAACGAAGGCGGCTGGGAGTTTGCGCGCAGCCGCTTGCAATGGGTGAACAATTTTTCGGCCGATGAACGCATCGAAGTCAAAGCCGGCCTACAGGCTTCACGCGGGCGTTTCGATAACCAAAACCAGGGTGCCTACGCGCTCGTGCAACGCACCTTGGGCGAAAACCGCGATGCCTCCTTAACCCAAAGCGGCAATTACACCCGTTTGCTGAGCGAGGCCCACAGCCTGGCCGTGGGGTGGGACGTGGAGCTGCGCCAACGCGAGGAAATGCGCGATGCCAGCATCCAGGGGGTGGCGCTGATCAGCGGACTGGAGGGTCAGACTTTTGCGGCCCGCGTGCAAAAAGCCGCGCTCTTTGTGCAGGACGAGTGGCAAATGTCGCCGCAATGGTCTGCGACCTTGGGCCTGCGCCACGAGCGCATCGCCACCCAAAGCACGGGCATGGCGGTGGACATCAGCCATACCAGCGCTGTGCTCACACCGATGCTGCATGTAGCGTACAAATTCGACGCGGCAGGCAAAGATCTGGTGCGTGCCAGTCTGACCCGCAGTTACAAGGCGCCGGACATCTCTGCCCTGTTAGCACGGCCCGCGCCCAATGCCTTGTATGCCGACCTTAGGCTAAGCAATACCGTGCTGGCCCCCGACAGTGTAGGCAACCCTACGCTACGGCCTGAATTGGCCACCGGTTTGGACTTGGCTTATGAGAAATACCTGCCTAGCGGGGGTTTGTTCAGCGTGGGCGTTTTCTACCGCGAGATCAGCGACCTGGTGCGCAGTGTCACGCGTTGGCAAGAGACACCCAACCCAGACTACGCCGCGGCGCCGCGCTGGGTCTCGCAGCCGATGAATTTTTCATCGGGCAGGGCGGTCGGCCTGGAGTTGGAACTCAAAGGACGCGCGGGTGAATTGCTGCCAGCGTTGTTGGACGCCAAGCTACCCATGAGTTTGCGCGGCGCGCTCAACTTTTACCGCTCCGAAGTCGATACCCTGCCGGGGCCGGATAACCGGTTGGATGGGCAGCAACCCTGGTCCGGCACCTTTGGTCTAGATTACCGATTCAACACCAAACCATTGACGGTGGGTGCGAACTTGGCATTCACGCCGGATTTTGTGACCCGCCAAAGCCTGAGCCAGACCTTGGACCAGGGCCGCAGCCGCAGCATCGATATGTTTGCCCGCTGGATAGTCAGTGAGAAAGTATCTATGCGGCTGGCGCTCAGCAATATCGCGCCCTTGGCCAATGAATCTCTCACCAGCAACAGCAGCGGGGCCAGCGTTTACAACGCGCGGTTGGCACGCACCGGCATTAACTTGGGTGCAGAAATCAAGCTCTAGGCGTTGGCACCCATGCCCTGGTGCCGCAATAGCGCGTCCATGCTGGGTTCGCGCCCGCGAAAGGCTTTGAAGGATTCCATGGCCGGACGGCTGCCCCCAGCTTCCAAAATCGCATGCAGGTATTGTTTGCCGGTGGCAGGGTCGGGCGTGCCATCCGCGTCGGCGCTTTCTTCAAAAGCGGCATAGGCATCGGCGCTGAGCACTTCGGCCCATTTGTAGCTGTAGTAACCGGCTGCGTAACCGCCGGCAAAAATATGGCTAAAGGTGTGTACCGAGCGGTTGAATTCCGGGCTAGGCAGCACCGCGACTTCGGCGCGCACTTGCTGCAGCAGCACTATCAGGTCAGCGGCCGGGTCATGCGCGCTGTGCAGCAGCATGTCAAACAAAGCAAACTCAATTTGGCGCTGGGTCTGCATGCCACTTTGGAAGTTGCGCGCCGCCAGCATTTTGTCGAACAAAGCGCGCGGCAGGGGCTGGCCGCTGTCCACATGGGCGGTCATGTGGCGGATCACATTCCATTCCCAGCAAAAGTTTTCCATGAACTGGCTGGGCAACTCCACCGCGTCCCACTCCACACCGCTGATACCGGCGACATCGCGCTCGCTCACCTGCGTGAGCAAATGGTGCAGACCATGGCCACATTCATGGAACAAAGTGATCACATCGTCATGGGTGAGCAAGGCAGGCTTTTCCACACCATCGACCTGCGTGCCCAATGCGAAATTGCACACCAGATGCGCCACCGGCGTTTGCAGTTGCCCGTTGTCCGGGCGTAACCAACGACCGCGCACACCGTCCATCCAGGCGCCACCGCGCTTGCCGCTGCGCGCACTGGGGTCCAGGTAAAACTGGCCGATCAAGGCGCCATGGCGCTCGATACGGAAAAACTTCACTTCCGGGTGCCACACCGGTGCGCTGTCCGCGCTGATGCAGACGTCAAACAAGGTCTCAACGATTTTGAACAAACCGGCCAAGACCTTGGGCGCGGTGAAATATTGTTTAACTTCTTGCTCGCTAAAGGCGTAGCGCGCTTCTTTGCGCTTTTCGCCGATGTAGGACCAGTCCCAGGCTTGTGGGTCTTTCTGATTCAAATGCTCGGCGGCAAAGGCGCGTAGCTCGGCCACGTCTCTTTCGGCAAAGGGGCGCGCCTTGGCACCTAGGTCGCGCAAAAAGCGAACGACTGTCTCTGGCGAGTCCGCCATTTTGGGTGCGATCGACAGCGCAGCAAAATTCGCAAAGCCCAGTAAGGATGCTTCTTCTTTGCGCAGCGCCAAAATCTCTTGCATGATGGCGCTGTTGTCAAACTTGTGCATTTCCACGGGCGCTTGGGTGGAAGCGCGCGTCACATAGGCGCGGTACAAGGTCTGGCGCAGCGCGCTGCTGTGGGCAAATTGCATGACCGGCAAGTAGCAGGGCATTTTGAGGGTGAGCTTGTAGCCTTCTTTAGCTTCGGCTTGCGCCGCTGCACGTGCCGTTTCCAGCACATCGGCAGGTACGCCGCCGACCTCGTCCGCGCTTGCGTAATAAGCGAAGGCATCGGTGGCGTCGAGTGCGTTTTCGCTGAATTTTTGGCTCAACTCGGCCAAGCGCTCTTGGATCTGCGCGAAGCGTTCGCGCGCGCTGTCCCGCAATTCTGCGCCGCCGAGGACGAAATTGCGAATCGCGTTTTTGTGTGCTTGCTGTTGCTCCGCGTTCAGGCGCGCCACGTCCATGGCTTTGTACTTGGCATAGAGTTTTTCATCTGCGCCCAGACGGGTAAAAAAATCAGTGATCTGGGGCAGGGCGGCGTTGTAAGCCGCGCGCAGCGCCGGGCTATCGTTGACGCTATTGAGGTGACTGACCGCGCCCCATGCCAGGCCCAAGTTTTCCACTGCAACGTCCAACACTGCCGACAGCGTGAGCCATTGGGCGGGGAAGTCCGGGGCCGTCACCGTGTCGAGCGCGCTCTGGGCTTGCGTCAGCAAGACTTCGATCGCCGGCGCTACGTGGGCGGGCGCTATGGCGTCAAAGCGCGGCAGGCCGTGGGTCAGGAGTAAGGGGTTGTCATTCATACCAGGCGCTCCGCAGATTCGAGGGTGTTGACCAACAGCATGGTGATAGTCATCGGGCCGACGCCGCCGGGCACCGGGGTAATGTGGCCAGCCACCTCGCGCACACCCGCGTAGTCCACGTCACCGCAGAGCTTGCCCTGGGCATTGCGGTTCATGCCCACGTCGATGACCACAGCGCCGGGCTTGACCATGTCCGCCGTCAGCACATTGACCTTGCCCACGGCCGCGACGATGACATCGGCTTGCAAGGTCATGGCTTTGAGGTCCGCCGTGGCGCTATGGCAAATGGTCACGGTCGCATTTTTTTGCAGCAGCAGCATGGCCATGGGTTTGCCCACGATATTGCTGCGGCCAATGACCACCGCGTGCTTGCCACGCAAGTCATAGCCAATGGATTCGAGCATCTTCATGCAGCCATAGGGCGTGCAGGGCAGAAATCCGGGTTGACCCACCATCAAAGCGCCAGCGCTGGCGATGTGAAAGCCGTCCACGTCTTTTTCGGGCGCAATAGCCTCAATGACTTTGTTGGCATCGATATGTTTGGGCACCGGCAATTGCACCAAGATGCCGTGGATGGAAGGGTCTTGGTTGAGCGCGTCGATGCGCGCCAACAAGGCCGCTTCGCTCATGTCGGCGTCATAGCGCTCCAGCACCGAATGCAGGCCGGCATCGGCACAGGCCTTCACTTTGTTGCGCACATAGACCTGCGAGGCCGGGTTGTCGCCCACCAGGACCACCGCCAGGCCGGGCGTAATGCCGCGCGCTTTGAGCGCCATGGCGCGGCGCATCACGTCAGCGCGCAATTGGGCGGACAGCGCATTGCCGTCGATGATGGAAGCTGTGTGGGGTGTTGTCATGGATTGAATTTGATGGGAAAAAGGAATGCAAAAAGGCGAATCTGAAAATGCCATTAGACGCCGCCGTGCGGGCCGCCCCAAAGTGCGCCCGCGACACCGGAGCACATAAAAGCGACTCAGGCCTTGGGGTTGGATTGGCCCAGCGCGATTTTCAGCAAATCGGCTACCGTGTTGGCGCTGAGCTTTTCCATGATGTTGGCGCGGTGCGCCTCCACGGTTTTGATGCTGATGCCCAAGTCGTCGGCGATTTGCTTGTTCAGGCGTCCTGCCACGATGCGCTCGAGCACCTGCGACTCGCGCATGGTCAGTTTGGACAGCAGCGAATCGCGGTTGGCCGCCATTTGCGAGTCGGCAAACGAGTCTTTGGCATGGTCCAGCATTTGTTCCACCAGACGCACCAGATCCGCTTCTTTGAAGGGCTTTTGGATAAAGTCCATCGCGCCTTTTTTCATGGTGTCCACCGCCATGGGCACATCGCCGTGGCCGGTAATAAACACAATCGGCAAGGGGGAGCGGATCTCGATCAATCGGGCTTGTAATTCCAGCCCGGTCATGCCGCCCATGCGGATGTCGACCAATAGACAAGCCACCTCGCGCGGGTCGTAGCGACTGAGAAAGGATTCGGCGGAATCAAAGCAGCGCACCCGATAGCCCTTGCCTTCCAGCAACCATTGCACAGAGTCGCGCACCGCTTCGTCGTCATCGACGACATACACAGTACCTTTTTTCGGGAGCAAACTATTGGAAGATTCCTGCATGGTTTTTCTCGCTTGACGCAAACTTCTTTTCTTATCGTGCCGATTTAGCTCAAGGGCAGCCAGAACGTGAACTTACAGCCGGTCACTGCGCCTTCATTGTAGAGGTTCTCCGCTGTCAGGCGCCCATGGTGCGACTCAACAATGGAGCGGCATAGGCTCAGGCCAATGCCCATACCCTCGGCCTTGGTGGAGAAGAAGGCTTCGTACAGGCGCGGCATCACATCGGGAGCGAT
>CANFJQ010000004.1 GCA_947447615.1 Comamonadaceae bacterium | reverse complement strand
TTCAGCGCATCCGGCAAAGCTTGGTAGAGATTGCCGGGGATTCGGTGGAAGCCGAAAACGAGGCCTTGGCGATCGCCCAGGCCCGTGCCCATTTGGCCGGGCTTTTGCGCGACAAGATCGTGGAAGAGTTTGAGTGAGGGTAGGGCATATGGTTTTTGTTGCTACTTTTTGGGTTGCTGTTATCAACCTGGTGTTGCTGGTGGTGGCGTTGGCGCTACACCCGGCATCGCTCGAGGGTTTTCATTGGCTGCGCGAATTGCCCTGGGTTTGGTTTGGCAGCGAAGTGCTTAGTGCTCTGGAGATGCAAGCCGTGGACGCAGGTGCGCTCTGGGCTTTGTGGATTGTTATCAGCGGCGTGTTGTTAGTTGGCTCGGCATTGGCTTATCTGCTTGTGGAGATGGGCGCCAAGCCAAGCCATGCGGCCCCGGCCCCGCAAGCCCAGGTGGCGGCCATGTTCAGCGACTTGAGCATGGGCATGGAAGGTTTGAATGGTTTCGGCACTGCTGCCATCCCTGCCTTGGCGCCCGCTACCGAACTGCCGAGACACCAACACGCAGCCCATGAAATCCACCTGGCCGATGTGGCGCCACCTGCCACCGCTGCGCCCGAGGCCGACAAAGGCCAAGCCATCGCCGCTACCCTGCATCAAATCGACCCGCAACTCAGCGCCAGCTACGACGCCCTGCTACGCGAATTGAGAGGCAAATAATTAGGTTCTGACCCCAATTAGTTGTCGGGCGCGGTAAAGCCCCGGCAGACGGCGGCGAGTTTGTTGCCTTCTGGGTCGCGGACATAGGCGGCGTAGAAATCCGGGTTGTAGTGGATGCGCAGGCCGGGCGGGCCCTCGCAGCTGCCGCCGTGCGCCAGGGCTGTCGCATGAAAGGCATCGACCTGCGCCCAGGAGCTTGCTTTGAAGGCCACCATCACGCCATTGCCAAAACTGGCCGCTTGCCCATCAAAAGGCTTACCTAGCCACAGCGCGATTTCGTGCATGCCTTGGTCGCTATAGCTGCCCCATCCGGCCAGACCGTCCCAATCATCCTCGCCTGGTGTGTGGCAGCGCTGGTGCCCCAAAGCGGCCATGACCGGGTCGTAAAAGCGCACGGAGCGGGCCAAGTCATTGGTTCCCAAGCAAACGTAAGTGAACATTGCGCTCCTCCTTTGAAGAAATATTCAATATAAATGGGTTCTAAGGCCAATCGATGCTTTGTTCGCCAAGTGCCTGCGCTGCGTCTGACGGAGAAATTTCGCAGCCATATTGTGCGGTTTACCTCCAAATAAGGAACGATGGGGAAATTAGGTTCTGACCCCAATAAAGATGCTCACCCCGGTGAAAGCGACTTCAGCTGGTAGATGGCGTCCATAGCTTCGCGGGGGCTCATGGTGTCAGGGTTGAGGGAGGCAACATAGGCTTCTAGCGGGCTGGGTGCGGTGGCGGCGGGCGCGGGGGCGGGGGCGAATAAATCGACTTGGGCTTGGGCGCTGCTGGCTTGTTGTTCCAAGGCCTCTAGGGTGTGACGGGCCTGGTTGAGCACCGCTGCCGGGATGCCTGCTAGGCGGGCGACTTGGATACCGTAACTGCGGCTGGCAGGCCCCGGTTCGATGGCGTGCAAAAACACAATGTCGCGGCCCGATTCGGCGGCGCTGACGTGCACATTGACCGCGCCGTGGTGCGCGGCGGGAAACTCGGTCAGCTCGAAATAATGCGTGGCAAACAGCGTGAAGGCCTGCGTCTTGTCGTGCAATTGCCCTGCTATCGCACCGGCCAGCGCAAGCCCGTCAAAGGTGGACGTGCCGCGCCCGATCTCGTCCATCAACACCAGCGATTGCGGCGTGGCGCTGTGCAAAATTTGCGCGGCCTCGACCATCTCCAGCATAAAGGTGGACTGCGCATTGGCCAGGTCGTCGGCCGCGCCTATGCGGGTGTGAATCGCGTCCACCGGCCCGAGTCGACAGGCCTTGGCCGGCACATACGAGCCCATGGAGGCCAGCAGCACAATAAGTGCTACCTGGCGCATATAGGTCGATTTACCGCCCATGTTCGGCCCGGTGATGATTTGCATGCGCTGGCGTGGGCCTAGCAGCGTGTCATTGGCGATGAAGTTGCCGCTGCTCAGTTCTGCCAAGCGCGCCTGCACCACCGGGTGGCGGCCTTGCAAAATTTCGATGCAGGGATGCTCCACAAACTCGGGCGCGCACCAGCCCAGCGTGAGGGCGCGCTCGGCCAGCGCACACAGCGCGTCCAGCGCCGCCAGCGCGCGCGCCAGGCGGGTGAGCGATGGCACAAAAGCCTGCAATTGATCGAGCAATTGTTCAAACAAAAACTTCTCGCGCGCCAGGGCGCGCTCTTGCGCGCTCAAGGCTTTGTCTTCAAAGGCTTTGAGTTCGGGTGTGATAAAGCGCTCGGCGTTTTTGAGGGTCTGGCGGCGTCGGTAGTCGTCCGGCACTTTGCTGCTTTGGCCTTGGCTGACCTCGATATAAAAGCCGTGCACTTTGTTGAACTGCACCCGCAAATTGGCAATACCGGTGCGCGCGCGCTCGCGCACTTCCAGGTCCAGCAAAAACGCGTCGCAATTGGTTTGGATGGCGCGCAATTCGTCCAGGTCTGCGTCATAGCCATTGGCGATCACGCCGCCGTCGCGCACCATGGCAGCGGGCTCGGGCGCTATCGCCGCTTGCAGCAGATGGGCGCATTCTGGAGGGGCCAGCATGTCATTCGCAATACGGCCCAGCAAGCCTGCTTGCCCTTGCAACTGATCGGCCAGCAATCCGCTCTTGTGCAAGGTGTTGACCAGGCCCAAAAGCTCGCGTGGGCGCACCTGGCGCAGGCTCAGGCGGGCGGCTATGCGTTCCACATCTGCACTGCCTTTGATATGACCGCGCAGCAGCGGCCCCAGCGCTTGCGCCTGTCCGTGTATCTGGTGCAGCGCGTCAATGGCAGCCAAGCGTGCGCGCGCCTGGCTGCGCTCGCGCAATGGCCCCAGCAACCAAGACTTCAGCATCCTGCTGCCCATGCCGGTCATGCAGGTGTCGAGCAGTGAAAACAGCGTGGGCGCGTCTTCACCCCGCATGGTTTGGGTGAGTTCTAGGTTACGCCGCGTGCTGGCGGGCAGGTCGATGCGTTCGCCATCGCGCTGCACTTCCAAACCGCTGATATGCGCCAGCGCCCGGCCTTGGGTGTGTTCGGCATACGCCAGCAGCGCACCGGCTGCGGCGTGGGCCAAGGGCAGTTCTTGCGCATTCCAGCTGGCCAGGCTGGCCGCTTGCAGCACTTCCAATAATTTGCGCTGGCCCAGCGCGCCATCAAACTGCCATTCAGGCCGTGCCGTCAGCGACAAGCTGCTGTGAAAACGCAATTGCTTGAGCCGGTCTTCCACACTGCGCATCAGGCCGCTGCTATAGGCCAATTCGCTGGGGCCAATGCGCTGCACCCAGTCGGCCACCGCATCGGTATTGCATTCGGCCAAATGCACCACGCCTTGGGTCACGCTCAGCCAAGCCAGGCCGCAGCGATTACGCGGGCCTTGGTGCAGCGCCATCAGCATGGACTCGGATTTGTCGCTCAGCAGTTCGGCATCGGTCAGCGTACCCGGCGTCACCACCCGCACCACTTTGCGCTCCACCGGGCCTTTGCCGCCCACTTCGCCCACTTGTTCGCAAATCGCCACCGATTCGCCCTGGCGGATCAGTTTGGCCAAATAGCCCTCAACCGCATGAAAAGGCACCCCGGCCATGGGAATCGGCTGCCCGCCGCTTTGGCCCCGGTGCGTGAGCGTTATGTCCAGCAAGCGCGCTGCTTTTTCGGCATCGGCAAAAAACATCTCGTAAAAGTCACCCATGCGGTAAAACAACAGCGTGTCCGGGTAGTCCGCCTTGAGCCCCAGGTACTGGGTCATCATCGGGGTGTGCTGGGTTTCGGGGTCGCGCATCGGGGGAAGTCTAGCAAGGGTTCCCCTTATGCCGATCCAAGCCGAGCGAATGGCTTCAAGCAAAATCCCCCCATGCTCGAAGCCCCCTTGCCGCACCCTGCCGAATCTGCCCACTGGCACCCCGTCGCGGCGCTCGCCGATGTGCAGGCGCAGCCAGTGGCGGTGCAATTGCTGGGCCAGAGCCTGGTCTTGTGGCGCGACGACGCCGGAGCCGTGCATGCCTGGGCCGACCAATGCCCGCACCGGGGCGCGCGTTTGTCGCTGGGGCGGGTTTGCGCCGGGCGGCTGGAGTGTCCTTACCACGGCTGGCAGTTTGCGCCTTCGGGCCAATGTGTGCGGGTACCGGCGCTGCCGGATTTTGTGCCGCCAGCAGGCCATGCAGCGAGGGTGTTTGCGGTGCAGGTGTGGTGCGAATTGGTTTGGGTCCGTTTACAGCCCAGCGCTACCGGCGCGAGTAGCGCGCAAGACCCCTCACAAGTCAATGGCGACCCGACTGCGCAGGCCTTGCCGCAGTTTGACGCCGAGGCCGATGCGCGGCTGCGCAAAATCAATTGCGGCCCCTACGATGTGGCGACCAGTGCCCCGCGCATTGTCGAAAACTTCCTGGACATGGCGCACTTCGGCTTTGTGCACGAAGGATGGCTGGGCGCGCGCGATACGCCCGAAATTCCCGACTACCAGGTAGAGTCCACTCCCACCGGCCTGGTGGCCACCGGCTGCAAGGCTTGGCAGCCCCAGTCCAATGTGCACAGCACGCGGGGCGCCCTGGTGGAATACCGCTACGAGGTGACCGGGCCCTACACCGCAGTGCTGACCAAGGTGCCCGAGGCCGGTAGCACGGCGGTGCAAGGCTGGCGCGAGTCGATAGCCCTGTTTATTTGTCCCATGGGTCCGGAGCGCAGCCGGGTCTGGTTTCGCCTGGCCGTGGCAGACTTCGCGACCGATGCGGCCCAGTTACAGGCCTTTCAGCACACCATCTTTACCCAGGACCAGCCGGTGCTGGAGTCCCAGCGTCCCGCCTGCCTGCCCTTGGATGTGCGGGCCGAAGCCCATACGGCGGCGGACAAGGCCTCTGCAGCCTACCGCCGGTTTTTGCGCCAGGCGGGCATTCACTTTGGTACGTGCTGACCGCGCCGCTCTAGGGGCTTAGGCCAGTACCGGATAGCCCTGTGCCATGGCCTCTCGCTCCATGTCTATGCACCTTTGGTAGACCGCCAAGTCTGGTGTTTCAAAACCGCTAATCCGTAATTGCACCAAAGCGTTTGCGGCTGCCGGTGTGCTGACCATGCCGTGCAAGCCATCGCGAAGCGCTTGCACCTGCCGGGGTGGGGTGTGTAGTGAGGTGATGAGGGGCAACCCGGGATACGCTGCGCTGTGGCCGATGGCGCACAGGCCGTGCGTGGCGGGCGCATCATGTATCTGCAGCAAGGCCCAGGTCACGCAGTCGATCGCTGCCAGGTCAGCGCGGCCTTCACGTACGGCGTCCACCGATTTGCGGTGGCTACCCGTTTCCAGGGCGCTCGCGAAGAATGCACCGCCTTGCGCCAGCGGTGCCACCCTAGCACGCAGTGCGTTGTAGCCCGATTGGGAATCCACGCTGTTAAAGGCCACCCGCCGGTCACGAAAACTTTCCAGTTTGAGGCGCGCTTGTTCGTCGCGGGCAATCAACACGCTGCGGCAGTCCATGCCCTCGCAGCCCGGCGCTGCATAGCGAAAGCAACCCAGCAATTGCACTTTGCCCTGCAAGGCATGCGTCAGAGGGTAGCCGCAAGTTTGGCTGAGCAGCAGGTCCGGCGATAACCAATGCGCATGTAAATCTTGCGGCCAGATCACGGAATCCGGCAATGGCTGCTCGCCCGCTACAACCAATGCCTGGCGCAACACGGTCCATAAGGTTTGCACGGCATCCGGTGCGCCCAGGTACATGGGTAGAGCGACCTGCGGCACCTTCATGCCAGGTGCCGGTGTTCAGGCGATAAATCGCGCGTTTGTTGGCCCGGCGTATCCAGCGGCCGCAGTGCGTGGCGCGCGAAAAATGCAAGGTAGCCATGCAAAATATAAGCGCCATTGCGGTGTAAAAAATAATCGCGGTGCGCACGGTAGAGCGTAGGGATGCGGTACCAGGCCAGCTTGGCTTGGGCGTGGTGCACGGCGTGGTAGTTGTTGTTCAGGTACAGCAAGCGCCATAGCCAGCCCGCTTCATGGATCACGATGCGATGCTGCGGATCCGCTGCTGGGCGATGCTCATAGAACGAGCGCATAAAAGCCAGACCCAGGCAGGCATAACTCAGCGCCACATACAAGCCAGGGCTGATGCCGGCATAGCTTTGTATTGCCCACAGCATGAGCACCAATAGCACGGCGTGCTGCGCCCAGGTCCAACGCAGGCGCGCACTTTGCCAATAAGCCTTGAAGAACAGCGGCCGCAGCAAATGAAAAATCGCAAAAGCCGGTGTGATGCAAAACCGGCCCAAAGCAGTACGTTGGGCCACCAGCAAAAAGCGCAGTGGCGCGCTTCGGCTGGCAAAGTCTTCCGGATCCAGGTAATTGCTTTCCGGGTCCTGGCGGGGGTAGGTCAGCACTTCGTCGCGGTGGTGCGCCAAATGGCTGCTGCGGTAAATATCAAAGGGGTACCACACTGCGATGGGCAGCAGGCCCAGCGCGCGGTTCAGCCAGGCGTGCCGGGTCGGGTGGCCGTGCACCAGCTCGTGTTGCAGACTCATATACCAAGCTGCCAGCACCACGATCAACGCCAAGGCCCACATCGAGGAATCTGCGCGATACCAACGCAGGGCGCCCAACCATCCGCCGTAAATCGCCAGGCACACCAGCCAGGTCGGCCATTCCAAGCCCGCATCGGCATGCGCGTCGAAATCGGGAGGGGCCAAGGGGGCGGGTGCGGGGGCTGCGGGCATGGGGGTTGTGAGAGGCAGTGGGGAAACTTGTGTGGCAAGAAAGCGGGCGGCAAACATGTTGGGCACAGGACGCAAGCGCGGTGTGCGCCCGCACCATAAAGACCCGATTGTAAAATTGTGGGCTTTCGTCCCCGGGTCCGGCGGGGATGTTCTTCTTGTAAGCCCGGGCCATGTAGAGGACTACCATGTATAAAAACCTCGCTGCGATCGTTTGCGCCCGTGCGCCCGCGGTCCGCGACACCTGGCCCGCCCGCACGCTTTCTAGCTATTGCGCAGCACCGCAGGCCGTATGAGCTACCAGGTCAAAGAAATTTTTTACACCCTGCAGGGCGAGGGCGCGCAGGCTGGTAGGCCTGCGGTGTTTTGCCGCTTTGCGGGATGCAATTTATGGTCGGGCCGCGAGCAAGACCGCGCCAGCGCCGTTTGCCGCTTTTGCGATACCGACTTTGTCGGCACCGACGGCACTTTGGGTGGCCGCTACGACGGCGCGGTGGCCCTTGCCGCACAAATCGCAGCCCTGTGGCCTGAAGGCTTTGCCGCGCAGCGCTTTGTGGTGCTGACGGGTGGCGAACCTTTGTTACAGGTCGATACCGCACTGATTGACGCCTTGCACGCCCAGGGCTTTGAAATCGCCGTGGAAACCAATGGCAGCATCGCCGCGCCCGAGGGCATCGACTGGCTCTGCGTCAGCCCCAAAGCCGGTGCGCCGTGGGTGCAGCGCCAGGGGCATGAGCTCAAGCTGGTGTGGCCGCAGTCTGGCTTCACGGTGGCCGATATGCAAGCCATGCAAAGCCTGCCTTTTAGCCACCACCGCTTGCAGCCGCTAGACGATGTACTCCAAAAGCGCAATACCGAAATTTGCATAGACCTGTGCTTGCAGCAGCCGGTCTGGAAGCTCAGCATGCAAACCCACAAAGTAAGCGGCATTCGCTAAGCGCCCTTGGCCGCGCAGTGCGCCCCTCCCCCTGAAGAAAGTTCGTCCATGTCCCAGACCGTCCCGCAAGACTTTTGCATCAGCCAAAAGTTTTTTTTCGACGCCGCGCACACCTTGCGCCGCGACATAGAGACCGAAGGCAGCTTGCGCGTGCATGGCCACACCTATTACGCTGAAGTCAGCATCGCGGGCAGGCCGGATGCACAAACCGGCATGGTGGTGGACCTGGGCCGGGTGCGCCAGCGCATTGACGCTTTGCGCCCGCAACTCGACCACCGGCTGCTGGACGAAGTGCCGGGTCTGGGGCCTGCTACCTTGGAAAACCTGTGTGCCTTTATCTGGCAAGCGCTGGCGGTGGACTTTGTGGGGCTGGCGCGGGTGCGCGTCTGGCGCGACGCACTGGGCGATAGCTGCACCCTGGAGCGCACATGAGCGCGCGTGGCTACCGGGCCAGCCTTTTGTGGTTTCCCGATCCGGCGCTGCCTGTTGCGCAGTGGGAGGAAGACGGTTTGCTGGTGGTGGCGCCCGATGCCCAGGGGCGCGAAGTGGTGCAAGCCATCGGCGATTGGCGCACCTTGTCGGCACTGAACTGCCGCTTGCCGGTAGAGCATTTGCCTGGCCGCATCATCGCACCGGGCTTTGTCGATATGCATGTGCATTTCCCGCAAATCAATGTGATTGGTTCACCGGCGGACGGCTTGTTGCCCTGGCTGGAAAACTACACCTTCCCCGAAGAGCAGCGCTTTGCCGACCCGGCTTATTGCGCCGAGGCGGCCACGTTTTTTGTCGATGAGTTGCTGCGCAATGGCGTAAGCACCGCGCTGGCTTTTGCTACCACGCACAGCAGCTCGGTGAGCGCCTTGTTTGCCGAGGCAGAGCGGCGCGGCATGCGCCTGGTTACCGGCCTGTGTCTGATGGACCGGCACGCCCCAGCGGCCTTGCTCAACCAACCCGGCGTGGGGCGCGACGCGGTGGAGCACAGCTTGTGGGAGTCGGAAGAACTGATACAGCAGTGGCATGGCAAAGACCGCCTGGGCTATGCCATCACGCCGCGCTTTGCGCCCACTTCCACCGACGCGCAGCTGCAGGGCGCGGGCGAGCTGGCCGCCCGCTACCCGGACGTGTGGATTCAAAGCCATGTGGCCGAAAACCAGGACGAAATTGCCTGGGCGCGCGAGTTGTTTCCAAACTCCAGCAGCTATCTCGCCACCTATGCAGATTTTGGCCTGCTGCGCGAGCGCGCGGTCTATGCCCATTGCATCCACTTTGACGCGGCCGACAGGGCGCTGATGCGCAGCAGCGGCGCGGCGGCGGCGGTCTGCCCGACGAGCAACTTGTTTTTAGCCAGCGGCTATTTTGATTACGCCGGTGCCGACGCAGCCGGTTTTGCCTACGGCCTGGCCAGCGATGTGGGCGGCGGCACGAGTTTTAGCCCGTTTCAAACCATGCTGGCGGCCTATTACGTGGGCCGCGAAGGGCGCTCCAAAGCTGGTTTGTCGCTCTCGCCCCAGCATTTGTGGTGGCAGCACACGGCGGGCGCGGCCCGCGCCATGGGTTTGCAAGGGGTGGTGGGCAATTTGCTGCCCGGCTGCGAGGCGGATTTTGTGGTGCTGCAGCCCAAAGCGACGCCTTTGCTGGCGCGCAAAACCCAGCTGGCCAACACCTTGGACGAGTTGTTGTTCTCGCTCATCGTACTGGGCGACGACCGGCTGATCGAGCGCACGGTGCTCGCTTGCACTGTGGCCGAACGCGCCGGACTATGGCAAGCCGCCGGGCGCTTTTAAGCCGGCAAAGCCGCCCGGATGGCCTACCTACAATAGCCCGAAGAATTGAAAGCACCTTCGTATGAGCATTAAAAGCGACAAATGGATACGCCGCATGGCCGAGACCACCGGCATGATCGAGCCCTTTGAGCCACGCCAGGTGCGGGAGCTGGAAGGCAAGAAAATCATCTCTTACGGTACCAGCAGCTACGGCTACGACATCCGTTGCGCGCCCGAGTTCAAGGTGTTCACCAATATCCACAGCACCGTGGTAGACCCGAAAAACTTCGACGAAAAAAGCTTTGTCGATTTCCATGACGATGTCTGCATCATCCCGCCCAACAGCTTTGCGCTGGCCCGCACCCTGGAATATTTCCGCATTCCGCGCAACGTGCTCACCATTTGCCTGGGCAAATCCACCTACGCGCGCTGCGGCATCATCGTCAACGTCACTCCCTTCGAGCCCGAGTGGGAAGGCTATGTCACCCTGGAGTTTTCCAATACCACGCCGCTGCCTGCCAAGATTTACGCCGGCGAGGGCTGCGCCCAGGTGCTGTTCTTTGAAAGCGACGAGGTCTGCGAAACCAGCTACAAAGACCGGGGCGGCAAATACCAGGGCCAAGTGGGCGTTACCCTGCCCAAAGCCTGAAAAAGCCGCATTTGCGCCGTATCGGGGATAATCAGGGGTGCGACCCCGGTTCCTGGGGCAACCTGCTATCGGATGGATAGCCACTACTTTTGCTATGCATGCCCGAACAGACCCCTGACACCGCAGCCTCTAATTCCCCAGATTCCTTAACGACAGACACCCCTGTCATGGCCTTTGCCCAGCTGCAATTGGCCCCTCCCTTGGCCCGTGCGGTGGCCGAAATGGGTTACGAATCCATGACGCCCATCCAGGCCCAGGCCATCCCCGTGGTGATGACCGGCCAAGACGTGATGGGCGCCGCCCAGACTGGCACCGGCAAAACAGCCGCCTTCTCGCTGCCCCTGCTGCACCGCCTGCTCAAGCACGAAAACGCCTCTACGTCCCCGGCCCGCCACCCCGTGCGCGCCCTGGTGCTCTTGCCCACGCGCGAGCTGGCCGACCAGGTAGCCCAGCAAGTCAAGCTCTACGCCAAATACACCCAGTTGCGCAGCGCCGTCGTCTTTGGCGGAATGGACATGAAGCCGCAAACCTTGGAGCTGAAAAAAGGCGTAGAGGTGCTGGTTGCCACGCCAGGCCGTTTGCTAGACCACATCGAGGCCAAAAACGCGGTGCTCAACCAGGTCGAATACGTGGTGCTAGACGAAGCCGACCGCATGCTGGACATCGGCTTTTTGCCCGATTTGCAGCGCATCCTCAGTTACCTGCCCAAGCAGCGCACCACCTTGCTGTTTTCGGCCACTTTCTCGCCTGAAATCAAGCGTCTGGCCAGCAGCTATTTACAAAACCCCATCACCATCGAAGTGGCGCGCTCCAATGCCACCGCTTCTACGGTGGAGCAACACTTTTACAGCGTGGGCGAAGACGACAAGCGGCGCGCCCTGCACCATGTCATTCGCAAGCACCAGCTCAAACAAGCCTTTGTGTTTGTCAATAGCAAACTGGGCTGCGCTCGCCTGGCGCGTTCGCTGGAGCGCGAGGGCCTGAAAACAACCGCCTTGCACGGCGACAAAAGCCAAGACGAGCGCCTCAAAGCGCTGGAAGCGTTCAAAAGCGGCGAGGTCGATTTATTGGTCTGCACCGACGTAGCCGCGCGTGGTCTGGACATCAAAGACGTGCCCGCCGTGTTTAACTTTGACGTGCCCTTTAACGCCGAAGACTATGTGCACCGCATTGGCCGCACTGGACGCGCCGGAGCATCCGGCCTAGCGGTGAGTTTTGTCGGCGGTAAAAATGACGCGCGCCTGGTGGCGGACATCGAAAAACTGATCAAGACCAAGATTGAGCTCGAAGCCATCGAGTTTGAAGAGGATGGTCCCGCTGCGGGCCAAGGCCGTATCAACGACGGCCGTCGCATGTACCAGGACGAGGCGCGTGACGATTCGCGCCGCGCCCCGCGCAGCACCGAGCGCGGCGGTTTGCGCGATATTGCCCACGAAGGCCAGTACGCCCGTCCTGCCCGCGACGAGCGCGCCCCCCGGCGCGACTACACCCGCCCGCCCGCACCGCCCAAAGACCCGTTTTTTGACCAGCCTTATGAGCCCAGCGTGGCAGCCGAAGCCAAGCCTTCCTGGGAAGCCGCGCCGCGCACCGGTGGGCGCAGCATCTCGGCGAATATCAAGCCCAAGCGGCGCGTGGCCTTTTTGTTCAAGTCGGCGGAAGAAACGTCGTCTTAGTTGCTGGGCGCTTGCGCCCGCAAGGCCTGGCAAGTCGCTTAGGGGCTAGGGGCCAGCGCTTGCGGGCAAGGCACTTGAAACAGCGTATGGTGAAGGCGCCCGTGACCGTCGGGTGCATCCAAACGCAGCGCGCTCAGGCAGCCGCCCCAGACGCAGCCGCTGTCTAAGGACAGCACATCGCTGCGGCCCAGCCAACCCAGCGTGGACCAGTGCCCAAAGGCCACGGTATCGCCTGCAGTGCGGCGCCCCGGTGCATCAAACCAGGGCGTGAAACCCGCAGGCGTAGCGGCCAAGCCTTCCTTGGTGTCAAATTCCATACGCCCCTGCGCATCGCAAAAGCGTATGCGCGTCAGGGCGTTGACGATCACGCGCAGCCGGTCATTCCCTTGCAGACCGTCGTCCCATTGGTCCGGTAGGTTGCTATACATAGTTGCTAAAAAATCCGCGTAGTCCTGGCCGCGCAGCATAGTTTGTACCTCAGCGGCCAGAGCCAGGGTTTGCGCGCAAGTCCAGGCCGGCAATACCCCGGCGTGCACCATCAATACCGATGTGCCGTGGTGCTGCAAGTGCATGGCCATGGATTGGTGGCGCAGCCAGTGCAGCAAGTCGTCCCGATCCGGGGCCTTTAGCAAGCCATCGAGCGTGTCCTTGCGGTGGGCTTTGCGCAGCCCATGCGCTACCGCTAGCAAATGCAGGTCGTGGTTACCCAGCAGGCAGTGCGCCGCGCCTTGCAGCGCACGCAGGCGCCGCAATACACCCGCCGAGTCCGGCCCCCGGTTGACCAGATCGCCCAGCACGTACAGCGTATCGCGGCTGGGGGAAAAGTCGATATGGGTCAAGAGGCGCCCTAGCGCGCTGTCGCATCCTTGGATGTCGCCGATCAGGTAGAGGGCCATGGGTGATGGGAGGGTATTTGGAGACCCAGGGATTGGTGGAACTGCGGTCAGGGTCATTATCGCGGCCCCCATTTCAATAGGTATTGAACCAAACGCATACAAAGCCGTACCAAAGAGCGTGCGTGGTGGATTGCATGGCAGGGCCACAATCGAGTAGTATTGCATTTATGTATATTTAATATTTATATAAATGTATTTACATTGATAGTTTTAAGGAGGCCAATAATGCAGTACTCGAAACAACGCAGAACGCTTGTCAGCGCACTCGCTATGGCAGGCATTGCGGGCAAGGCCCTCGCAGCCAACAAGGCCCAAAGCGATGGCCGGGCCCCCGGATCAGATACCCAGTACACCCAGTGGGGATGGCCAATGCCTTACAAGCGGGTATCCGATAAATCTGTCGCCTGGCTCAAGGAAAAGGGCTGGTGGCCTTTAGGTCTGGGTTGGCAGGCGCCCTGGTCAGGGCAAAACGCCGTCATGGCCGTCATGGACCGCCAAGGCCTGCTGACCAAGCGTGGCATTGAAGAAAAGTTCACTTCCTTCGCATCCGGCCCCGCACTCAATGAGCAATTTATGGCCGCAAAAATCCAAGTCGGCGCCAGTGGTAATTTTCCGGTGAACTCGATGGTCGACAAACAGGTGCCGCTCAAGGTCATTTCCATTGTGTGTCCGAACTTGCGCCACCATGTGATTGTGCCCCTGACCTCCCCTATCAAGTCCGTCAAAGACTTTATTGGCGGACGGCGCGGCAAGGGTCACGAGCCCTGTGTGGTTGGATTGACCACCGGGTCGTCTGCAGAGTTCTATTTCCAGACCATGGTCGATTTTCATGGCTTGAAAATCGGAAAAGATGTAGTCGTCAAGAACATGACCTTGGCCGAGCAAGCCCAAATGCTCCAGGACGTGGATGCGGTGGTACCCTGGGATTTCACCTGCTCCATGATTTTGGAAGAAAAGAAAAATGGGCGCTCCGTGGATGTTAGCTACCCCTACAACATTTACCAGGGCTCTGTTTACGTTCGCAAGGAATTGATCGACAACGTGCCGGACGTGGTGCAGGCGATTACCGATGCGGTTGTGGAGGCTACGCTGTGGATTCGCCTCAATCCTGTGCCTACGGTACGCACCATGCAAGAGGACCCGCAGCTCAAGGACGTGTCCACCCGGTTGTTGCTGCAACAAGTGCTTGAATACAACAACCTTTACAAGCCGACCTACTTGTTTCCCATCGCCGATTTCTGGGCTATGGAGAACGTCAAAATATCTAATTGGCTGTACCTCAATAAGCGCTTGCAAAAGCCGTACTCGGCCAATGAATTTGGCCAGGTGTTCGCGCCGGAGTTCATGACCGCGACTTTTGAAAATTTGGGCTGGAAGATTCCCGGCTTTCCCCCTACGATTTCTGCTAAATGGCCGGGTCGCTTGGGCCAGCTACCTTACCCGCCGTATGACACCATGCTGACAATGACATCGCCGCAGGTCTGGCCGCAAAGCCGAGATTTGAAGCGCGCTTACAGCTTTAATGGATTGGTTTACCAACCAACGGGTTTCTAAGCCTTGAGCAGATACAGGGCCGTGCTGACCGAAGCCTAGTGGCCACTGCCCAGCAGTAGTTCCGATACCCGCTTGGCGGTGCGCTCTATCATGGGCGCATGCGCCAGCAGCTCAGATAGGCTGAGGCGCGCGGTTGGCGTGTGGCAGGCGACTGCTGCCACGCATTGGCCTTGCGCATTGCGCACCGGCACCGCAATAGCCACCATGCCGTTGATAAATTCCTCGTTGTCCGTGCCTATGCCGCGCCTGCGTATGCGGTCTATTTCTGCCATCAGTGCGCCAGGGTCGGTGAGGGTATGCGCGGTTTTGCGTTCACGGTGCAGCCCTTGCAGCAGCGACAGGCATTGGTCAGGCGGCATTTGCGACAAAAACAATTTCCCGCTGGCGGTGCAATGCAGCGGCACCCGCGAGCCTGGCGGCAAAGTCATACGCAAGGGTTCGGAGGTTTCTACCCGGTCGATATACAGCACTTGCTCGCCTTCGCGGGTAGTCAAGTTGCAGGTCTCGCCCAGACGCTGCACCAAGGCGCTGAGCAAGGGTCGGTAGCGATGTGCGACCGAGGCCGCCTGCAAGCTGCGCAAGCCCAGGCTCAAGGCGCGCGGGCCCAAGGTGAACACAGTGGAGCCGGGTTCGCGCATCACATAGGCCTGTCCCTCCAAGGCCTGCAAGAGGCGCATGACCGAGGCTTTGGGTAAATCCAGTTTGTCCGCCAAGCCAGACAGGCTCATGCCGCTTTGTTGTTGGGCCAAGGTGTCTAGCACTTGCAGCGGGCGCAGGGTTCTGGCATCACTGGCGGCATCGGATACATGACTACGGTGTGCGGCGCCGGTCTCGGTTGCATGCCGCGCGCGGGGGTCAGCGCTAAGCACTTGCGCAGCCATTTTTGAAACGGATTGAGCCCGATTCGTTTCAGATGCAGCCCGCTTGGAACTATCTGCTTGCGTATTTGCTAAACGGTTTTTTACCATAAGCGCTATGTTAATTTCTGTTGTTCTGGCCCACTGCCAAGGCGGTGAATAGAGCAAAGCCCGGAGGCATTGGTTTGCAAAACTTTGATTATGTAGTGGTGGGCGCCGGCTCGGCAGGCTGTGTGGTGGCCAATGGCCTGTCCAAAAATGGGCGCTACAGCGTCTGCCTGCTCGAAGCTGGTCCGCAAGACCGCTCGTTTTGGATTCATCTGCCCATAGGCTATGGCAAAACCATGTGGGACAAAAAGCTCAACTGGATGTTTGAGACCGACCCGGACCCGGGCATGCACAACCGCAAGATTTTTTGGCCGCGCGGCAAATGCCTGGGAGGCTCTAGCTCTATCAACGGCCTGATTTTTATCCGGGGCCAACGCGAAGACTACGAGCACTGGCAGTCCTTAGGCAATGAGGGCTGGGGCTGGGATGATGTGCTGCCTTATTTCCGACGGTCTGAAGGCAATGACCGCCTAGGCGGCCCGCTGCATGGCCGTGAAGGCCCGCTCAAAGCATCGTCTATTCCCAGCAAACATCCGCTTGTGGAGGCCTTTATTGGCAGCGCCAATGGTTTGGGCGTGCCCACGACCGAGGATTTCAACGGAGCCTCGCAGGAAGGCGTGGGTTACTACCAGCTCACCACGCACCAAGGCATGCGTTGCAGCACCGCCAAAGCCTATCTCAAGCCGGCACGCAAGCGCGCTAATTTGCGCATCATCACCGACGCCCGTGCTACCCGATTGCTGTTTGAAGGGGAAAGCAAGCGCGTCAATGGCGTGGAGTACCAGCACAAGGGCCGCTTACACACCGTGCAGGCTAAGCGCGAGGTGATTGTCTGCGCCGGGGCCTTACAGTCGCCGCATCTCTTGCAGCTATCGGGCATAGGCCCCGCCAGTCTGCTGGCAGAGCATGGGGTGGCGCTGCGGCACGAACTGCCCGGCGTGGGCGAAAACTTACAAGACCATTTGCAACTGCGCCTGATTCTGGAGGCCAACCAGCCAATTACCACCAACGACCAAATGCGCAGCCTCTGGGGCCGTGCCCGAATGGGCCTGGACTGGCTGCTATTTCGCCGGGGTGCGCTGGCCATCGGTATCAACCAAGGCGGCTTATTCACGCGGGTTCGTCCCGCCTCGCAAAGTCCGGATATCCAGTTCCATTTTTCCACCTTGTCTGCGGACATGGCCGGGGGCAATGTACATCCGTTTTCCGGTTTCACCATGTCGGTCTGCCAGTTGCGCCCGCTGTCTAGGGGCTATGTGCGCATTCGCTCTGCGGACCCTTTGCAAGCGCCCTCCATGCAGCCCTACTACCTGTCGCATCCCGAAGACCAGGCCACCGCCATCGCCTCGGTGCGCTATGCGCGCCAGTTGTCGCAGCGCGGGCCTTTAAGCGAACTCGTGAAATGCGAGCACCGCCCAGGCCCGCAAGTGCAAAGCGACGACGAAATCCTAGACTTTTGCAAACAATACGGCGCGACCATTTTTCATCCCTCGGGCACCTGCAAGATGGGCCCGGACAGCGACCCGATGGCGGTCACCAACCCGCAATTGCAGGTGCGTGGGATTACCGGCTTGCGTGTAGTGGACTGCGCGGTCATGTCCACGCTGGTTTCAGGTAACACCAATTGGCCGGTGGTGATGATGGCGGAGAAAGCCGTGGATATGATTTTGGCCGACGCAGAAAATGCCCATTAGGGGCTGTTATTTTTCAACCCAAGAAGGAGACAGAGACATGCAACATTTCGAACAACGCCGCACGCTTTTGGGTGCCATGGCCGCCGCTGGCTTATCTGCCGGGGCGATGGTGCCCGGTCAGGCGCAAGCGCAAAACGCGCCCACTGCCTGGGGCTGGCCCCAGCCCTACACCAAGGTGTCTGAAAAGTCGATTGCCTGGCTCAAAGAAAAAGGCTGGTGGCCGCTGGGCGTAGGCTGGCAGGCGCCTTGGTCCGGTCAGAACACCGTCATGGCGGTAATGGACCGGCAAGGCCTCTTAAATAAGCGCGGTATCGAAGAGAAATTTACTTCCTTTACCGCCGGCCCGGCGCTCAATGAAGTGTTTGTGTCCACCAAGATTCAGGTGGGTGCTGGTGGCAACTTTCCACTCAACTCGCTGATCGATAAGCAGGTACCGCTGAAGGTGATTTCCATTGTTTGTCCCAACTTGCGCCATCACGTCATCGTGCCGCCGGATTCACCGCTCAAGTCGGTCAAAGACTTTAAAGGCGGCAAGGGCGGCGAGCCCTATGTGATCGGTATCGCCACCGGTTCATCTGGTGAGTTTTATTTCCAGATGCTCGCTGGTATCAACGGCATCCAAATTGGCAAGGACGTGATTCTCAAGAACATGCCGCCCACCGAGCAAATGCTGATGCCCAAAGGCATCGATGCCGTCGTCCCCTGGGACTACACCTGCTCGCTGATGATGAACGAGCGCAAAAACGGACGCTCGATTGACGTGAGTTACCCGTACAACATCTACCAAGGCTCAATTTTTGTGCGCAAAGAGTTGGTGGATAACGTGCCTGATGTGGTGCAAGCCATTACCGACTCGATTGTGGAAGCCACGCTATGGATTCGTCTGAACCCTGATGCGGCGGTGGCCACCATGCAGGAAGACCCCAACCTCAAAAACGTGCCTACCGCATTGCTGCTGCAGCAAACGCTGGAGTACAACAATTTGTACAAGCCCACTTACCTCTACCCGATTGTGGATTTCTGGGCCCATGAGAACGAAAAAATTGCCAACTGGCTATATGAAAACAAGCGCTTGCAAAAGCCTTTCTCGGCCAAAGAATTCGGTGCCGTCTTTGCCACCGAATTCATGCAAAAGACCTTTGAAAACCTGGGTTGGAAAATCCCTACCACGCCACCCACCATTCCGGCTAAATGGGCCGGCAAAATCGGCGAACTGCCGTATCCCGCCTATGACACCTTGCTGAATATGAAGGCCCCGCAGTCTTGGCCCGAGCGTAGTGACCTCACCAAGGCCTATACCTATAACGGCATCACCGTTAAACCCTAAAGAGCGAGGACGCGCGCATGTCTGTTGCAAACAAAGCGGTGGCGCTGCCGGGCCCAGCACTTAGCTGGGCTTGGCTGACCCGTTGGACCAGCATGTTGGTCTTATTTTTGTTCTGGGAATGGGCGGCGCGCATTTGGCTGCCGACGAGCCAGCCCGATTTGGTAACCCTTATGCCCCCGCCTAGCGGGGTGCTGGCGGCGGGTTGGGAGCTGCTGCAATCGGGTGATTTGCAACACCATTTATGGGCTTCGCTCAAGCGCGAGCTAACCGCTTTTGGCTTTGCGCTGGTGGCCTTGCCCTTGGGCATCGCCATGGGTTGGTGGCCACGCGTGAACCGGCAGCTTGACCCGATTATTGAAATCCTACGCCCGATACCGCCGATCGCCTGGATTCCCCTGTCGCTCTTGTGGCTGGGCATTGGCAATGCGCAAAACCAGTTCATTATTTTTCTGGGCATATTTTTCCCGCTGCTGCTCAACACCATCCAGGGTGTGAAAAATATCGAACCCAATTTGGTGCGCGCCGCGCGCTGCCTAGGCGCTGGAGAATGGCAACTCTTGCGCAAAGTGGTGCTGCCCGCATCCCTGCCCATGATTTTGACGGGCATGCGCGTGGGTTTTGGCGTGGGCTGGATGGCGCTGGTGGCGGCGGAGTTAGTCGGTGCCAGCACCGGCCTGGGCTTTTTGATCAACGATGCGCGCAGTGTGCTTCGCACCGATATCGTGATTTTGGGCATGTTGACGATTGGTTTTGTCGGATTGCTGATCGACTTGCTAATCCGCCGCATCGCCAAAGCCATGTTGCCCTGGTCGCTGGCTGCACAGAAATAACACCGCAGAGGAGGCAAACAATGGCACGCGTAACCGTAGACAACGTAGACAAAATTTATCCGCCGCAGCAGCGCGGTCAGTCGCCTGTGCAGGCGCTCAAAGGCGTCAGCTTTTCGGTGGAAGAAGCCGAGTTTTGTTGCTTGCTAGGGCATAGCGGCTGCGGCAAAACCACTTTGCTCAACATCATGGCCGGCTTTGAGCAAGTCAGCGCAGGCAGCGTGCAGCTCAACGGGCAAGCGGTGGGCAAGCCGTCTTGGCAGCGCACCATGGTGTTTCAAGACTATGCCTTGTTCCCCTGGCTGACCGTTGCGCGCAATATCGCTTTTGGCCTGGAGCTCAAAGGTGTGTCGACGGCGGATATCGCCCGCATCGTGCAGCAACAGGTAGAACTGGTGGGCTTGCAAGGCTTTGAAACACGCTTGCCCCACGAGTTGTCGGGTGGTATGCGCCAGCGCGTAGCGATTGCGCGGGCGCTGGCGGTGGACCCGCAGGTAGCTTTGTTTGACGAGCCTTTTGCCGCCCTGGATGCGCAAAACCGGGCTTTGTTGCAAAACGAGCTGGTGCGTATTTCCCGCCAGACCCGCAAAACCATGATCTTGATCACCCATAGCATTGAAGAGGCTATTAAATTGTCCGATCGCATCATCGTCATGACGCGCAGGCCGGGCACGGTGAAAGCCAATTTGCAGATCGACCTGCGCCGCCCGCGCCACGAGGAAGACCCCGCCGTGGTTTCTCTGAAAAAAGAGCTGCGTGCCTTGATCGCCGACGAGATGGAACCTGAGACTGCCGCCTAAGCGGACCCATGGCGTGGGGCGCCGCTGGCCGCTTGCAGTACAGTGAGGGCGTGTTGCACAGCCCATCGGCCCCATGGAATTTTTGCTGATTGTTTTTTTGACGCTGCTCAACGGCGTCTTCGCCATGTCCGAATTGGCCTTGACTGCCAGCCGCCGTGCCCGCCTGGGCGCCCTGGCTGAGGCCGGTGACAAGGGCGCGCAAGCCGCGCTGGAGTTACTCAGCAACCCCAACCAGTTTTTGTCCACGGTGCAGGTAGGCATTACCTCTATCGGCGTGCTTAACGGCATTGTGGGCGAGGCCGCTTTCAGTGATGGTGTGGCCGCCTGGATGGTGGCCCTGGGCATGGCTGACAAGGCGGCGGCGCTCACGGCGACGGCGCTGGTGGTCACTAGCATTACCTTTACCACCATAATTTTTGGCGAACTGGTGCCCAAGCGCATCGGCCAGCTCCACCCCGAAACCATGGCCTGCTGGGTGGCGCGGCCCATGCTGTGGCTGGCGCAGGCGGCCAAGCCTTTTGTCAGATTGCTTTCGGGCACCACGGCGGCCACGCTACGGCTCTTGCGCATTGACACGAATGCGGCGCGCTCCGTGACCGAAGAAGAAATATCGGCCAGCCTGGAAGAAGGCGTCGATGCCGGCCTGATTGAAGAGCATGAGCACCAAATGGTGCAAAACGTGTTCCGTCTGGACGAGCGCCCGCTCACCTCGCTCATGACGCCGCGCAGCGATGTGCAGTGGCTCGATGCGTCCGCCAGCGTGGACGACTGCCTGCGCCTGGCCGGGCGCGGGGCGGGCAAGGGCGCGCATTCCTGGTACCCAGTGTGCCGCGCTTCCCTGGACGATGTGGTGGGCGTGATCAGCGTGGCACATTTGCTGGACCTGGGCGCGCACAGCCAGGAGCCGATAGCAGCGTTTGCCCAAGCAGCGGTGTTTGTGCCCGAAACCCTGAGCGGTATGGAGTTGCTGGAGCAATTCCGCCTGAAGGCGGCACGCCTCTTGTTTGTGGTCGATGAATACGGCGTGGTGCAAGGCCTGCTTACGCCGCGCGACTTGCTAGAAGCCATTACCGGCGAGCTGCAATACGGCGCGCAAACCGAAGCCTGGGCCACGCGGCGCGAGGACGGCTCTTGGTTGCTGGACGGCGTCATGCCGGTAGATGAAGTCAAAGCGCGGCTGGACTTGGACGAATTGCCCGATGAAGACCGGGGCCGCTACAACACCCTGGCTGGTTTGCTCATGGCCTTAACCGGCCACCTGCCCGCTTTGGGCGAGCGCATCAACCACCAGGGCTGGGTGTTTGAGGTCATCGACCTCGATGGCCGCCGGGTGGACAAAGTGCTGGCCACGCAACGGCCAACCCCAAAAGCCTAAGCTTCGCCCTTACAGCACTTGCGCCGCCGGGCGCGCTGCGACGCGTTCGCGCCAGGCTTGTAGGGCCTCGTAGCCCAGATCTGCGGGTTTGAACTTGAGCAGGCCGCGGGCAAACTCCAGTGCGCAAAAAGCCGTAATGTCGGCGATGGTGAAGCGATCACCGGCCATCCAGTCGCGTTTTTGCAGCATGGCGTCAAACACCTGCAAATTGGCTTTGAGCTTGGCCGTTTGCGAGTGCCCATATTCGGGGAACTGCGGCTGCTCCAGTGTCGCCAGTCCGGGGTGGCTGTGGCGGATGCTATTGGCCGCGCCCAGCAAAATCGTCCACTCCACGCGCCTATCGGCCATCTCGATAAAAGCGCGCTCGGTGCTGTCCTCACCCATCAAATTAGGCTCTGGAAACAGGCCTTCCAGGTAAGTGCAAATCGCCCGCGTTTCGGTCAGCACCCGGCCATCGTCCAGTTGCAGCGCCGGCACTTTGGCCAAGGGGCTTTTGGCCAGGTAGTCACTTGCGCGGTGTTCGCCGGCGTTCAGGTCGATGGGCACTTGCGCAATCGACGTGATACCTTTTTCCGCCATAAAGATATGCACCCGGCGTGGGTTAGGGGCGCGTGGCGCGGTGTAGAGCTGCATAGGGAACCTCTCAAATAATCAGCCTAGTGAAGGTCTGCATAAGTCCGTCATCGCGAGGAGCGCAGCGACGCGGCGATCCATAAGCGCTTGATTGGTAGGCAAAAATGGATTGCTTCGCTGCGCTCGCAATGACGAGTTTGGACTTATGCGGAGCTTCCCTAGGCAGCCGACAAAAGTCGCCGCTGTGCACTTATGCACACATCACCCGTGCATCCTGCAAAGTCTGGCGCAAGGCCATGGCCTCGCGCCGTGCCGCTTGGGCGAAATCAGCCGCAGCGGACGCATAAATAATCGAGCGCGACGCATTTACCGCGATCGGCCCGCTGGTGTGCTGCGCCGTACCGCGCCATGCCGCCCGCACGGTGGCTTGGGCGTCGCCACCCTGGGCGCCAACGCCTGGGATGAGTAGCGGCACGGTGGGCGCTAAGGCCCGCACCCGATCCAGTTCCTGCGGGTAGGTGGCGCCTACCACCAGACCAAGTTGGCCGTTTTCGTTCCAAGGGCCTTGGGCCAGTTGGGCTATATGTTCGTACAAGCGCGGCGCACCGGGCAGGGATTGCAGGCGCTGGTTCTGAAAGTCGTCGCCACCGGGGTTGGAGGTACGGCACAGCAAAAACGCCCCTTTGCCGGGGTAGCGCAAATAGGGTTGTACTGAGTCCAGGCCCATAAAGGGCGAGAGGGTGATGGCGTCGGCGCCGTAGCGCTCAAAGGCCTCTTTGGCGTATTGCTCGGCGGTGCTCCCGATGTCGCCGCGCTTGGCGTCCAGGATCACCGGCACCTGGGGCGCGTTAGCACGCATATGCGCCATCAGGCGCTCTAGTTGGGCTTCAGCGCCATGGGCAGCGAAGTAGGCAATTTGCGGCTTGAAGGCAATCGCCTGGTCGGCAGTGGCATCGACGATGGCGGCGCAAAAGTCGAAAATTTTGCTGGCATCACCGCGCCAATGCAGCGGGAATTTGGCGGGATCTGGGTCTAGCCCGACGCAGACCAGCGACTGGTTGCTGCGCTCGGCCTGGGCGAGTTGGGTGAGAAAGGTCATGGGGGCGGATTGTAGGTAGCGGCCTTACGCGGTTTCGCCAAGACCCCAGGCCACAACTAAAACGCCACCTTACGGTGGCGTTACAAAGGGCAGCTTGGACGCTTTACTTGAACGGCGCCTTGATGAACTTAGCGCAGACGCCCTTGATCATATGCCGGCGCGTGCCGTCCCGAAAGGTCAGGGTTTGGACGAATGCGCCATCGGCCAGGTCGATGGTGAATTCCTCTTGTGTCACCATTTGCCCGAAGCGCTCAAACATGGCAGGGCGGCTGACAAAGGCCTTGGTACCTTCCATTTTGAAGGCTCCCTTACGCGATTCAGTAATAGAGTATTCGCCTTGGTACCAGCCGGCCCCAGCTTCGGGATCTAGGCCTGCCACCAGCATGTCTTGGTATACCTTGGGCTCCGAGTTCAGCGCGCCCTGAGGCGTGGAGACGGTCACTTCGCAGACGAATTGACCGCCTTTTTTGCCCAGTTTGTCGGCGCCCGCTTCCAAATCACCTTCCCGAGAATCGGCCTTCGAAGGAGCAAGGTGCAACACGCCCAGAGCCACCAGACCAAAGCCCGTGAGCGCTGCGATGATCAGGGTGATCACCACAGCAGCGAGCACGGCTCCCATCGAAGATTGCTTTTTCATACTCGGGCCTTCGCAAAAATGGGCGGCTGGGCAGTCGCGTTTAGTTACTCAGAATTTCACGACCATTGAGCGGCTGCACCGGACGTGCATTCATCTTGAAGGGGAAGGCTTGCACCTGCTCCTTGGCGATGTTGACGGTGGTCTTGAGGATAAAGAAGCGCACGCCTTCGGTACAGGGCGGGGTCGTCAATGAGCCTTCGTAGCTGTAAAAATCAAACTCGCGCGGCAGCAGGTTGCCGGGGTTGAAGTTCACGCCATCGGGCGCGTATTCCACATTTTCTTCTTTAGGCAAATTCGCCCACAGGGTTTTGATGCCGGGGTTTTCATTGCCTTCTTTGAGCAGCACGCCCAACACAGCCAGCTTGCCTTCGGCGTTTTTGTGCACAAAGTGCACCACCATGGCCATGGGCTTGCCGTCAATTTTTTCTTCGCTGGGGCGGTGGAAGTGGAACTGTAATAGCTCGTGGGCTACACCGTCAATGCGCAGTTTGCTGCCAGGGCTGACCACCACTTGGATGGTGTGGCCGTTGTTCAGCATCTTGAGTGGACCTTCTTTGTAGTCGGCGCTCACCACCACGCGTGATTTCACGAACGGCCCTTTGATATCCAAAGGCGATTGCGATTTGCCAGCCGAGCAGGTGGGGAATTCTTTGCCCCACTTTTCTGGGCCCATTTCACCTTCATAGCCCCAATGCGGAGCGGCGTGCTTTTCGTCCTTCTTGTCGCCGTGGCCGTCCTCTTTCTTGCCCTTACCGTCCTCTTTTTTGCCGTGGCCATCGTCCTTTTTGCCATGGCCGTCGTCTTTAGCGTCTTTTTCTTCCTTGTCGCCGTGGCCTGCTTTCTCAGACTTGGGCAGGCAATCGGACATGACCTTGATTTTTTCGCCGGCGGCTACCAAGCCCAGCTGGGCGGCGCAAATCGTATTCTTGCGGTCACCCAGTTCGGACAACTGCAAGGCTTTGCGGAAGGCTTCTAGGGCACCAGGATCTTCAGCGCCCTTAGTCAGCATGCGCAGTGCGCCCAAGCCGGCTTGGCGTTCAGCCGACAGTGATTTCTCTTTTTTGTACGCGTTTTCCAGATCAGTCAGCGTAGAACCGCTGGCCAGCGCCGCTTTGACGGCTTCTAGCTGATTGGTTTTTTCTTCCAGGGGTGCCATTTCCTCTTGCAAGGCGTGCATTTCCTCTTCGGCGGCTTTGATACTTTCCTCTTTTTCTTTGGCAGATTTCTCAGCCGCTTCCACTGCCGCCGTCAACTCGGTAATCTTGGCCTTAGAAGTGGCCGCTTGCTTTTGGTTCATAAAACCAAACACGCCGGCGCCTATCAGGGCGGCGACCAAAAATACTTCCAACAAAATTCTTTTCATAGTTGCTCTTTCGGATATTTAGTGTGAAAAGTAGACACTCCAACGATGCGCACCAAGCCTTGGTGCCGGGGGTAAACCGGCGATCTGATTGCGCTTTTATCGGTACGGAAACCGGAATCTTGAGTCACCATGGCCGCTTTAGCGTGTTCCACGATAAGAAATCCCGGCGCCGTTGCCGTCCAACAGCATCATATCCAATTGGGCGTGGCCGTTGACTGATGCCTGTATCACAGCAACACCCTGCAATATCTTAGTTTGCGGGCGGTATTGACTGTCTAGAGTCCAGACGCAGCCTGATTGGGGATTCAAAGTGGCACTGGCAACAAAGTAATTCCATCGCGCTGCGGGTTGCAGGACCAGATCTAGCGTGCAGTTTCCCAGGGTGATGCCAGTGATTGCGCCATTGTCAGAAAATTGGAGCGTACGAGCCCCGAAGGTTGATCCGCTATCAAACCAAGTGCCGGTCCATGCGCCAGATAAATCGGTCGCCAATGCGCTTGCCGTAAAAACAAAGCCAGTTGGTACTGCTTGCGCCGTGTAGCCGCTGGGGGCGGGATTGGTGACGTTGTTGTCTGTCACGCTGGCAGTAAAGCTGTTTTTGCTGGCTTGCGTGAGGGTGATGCTGACGCTGCTAAGCGCGCTATTAGCCTTGGCCTGGGTGACGCCGGCGCTACTCGATTGGGCCTTGCCATCGATCGATAAAGCAAAAAATCCATGGTAAAGCCAGGGGTCGCCCCCGGACGTTTGGCGATGCCATGCAAACCATTCTGCATCAGCACTGCTGCTTACCGAAGGAATGGCCAGACCCAGGTATTCCAAGTGGTTTGTGCTATCGGCATAGGTATAAAGACCAGCCAGTTCAGTAGCAGGATGCACCGGCGCTGGGTCGCCCGATTGGCTCGCGTTTGGTGCCGGTGCCTCTACCAGCGGTTCCTCGGGTACTGGGCCACCACATGCGGCGATCACCAGGCTTACCAAGCCAAGCGCCATGGCTCGGGCAGTCTGGCGCAAGTGCAGATACGCAGCGCTTGGCATCGGCGGGTATGTCATTGCGGCTCCACCCAAGCAGCCTGCAGCCAGTGGCAGTAATCGTCCAGGTGCGGCCAGGCGATGTGGACGACCTGGGTTCCGGGGGGAAATAAGTCGCCAGTGAGGTGGTCCAGCCAGGCGCCATCCGCATCGAGCTGGCTGCCAAAGGCGGCAAAGGCGGCGCGCTGTGGCGCTTCTTGGTCGCCGCGTTTACGCGCACCTGCAGTCGGGTAGGGTGGCTGCACACTGCGCATCATGGGCGTGTGGGCGCGGCGCGAGATCGGGGTGCGCACCGGGCCGGAATAGACGTCATGGATGCTGCCCCAGTGCCTGCCGCGCAAGCGGCGCCGGATGCTGGCGATGCGGTGGCTGGCCTCATCCACGTCCGGGTGGTGAAAGCGGATCTGGCCCAGCACATTGTCAAACAAGACTTGCGCCTGGCGGTGCACCTGTAAGACTTCGGCTAAGTTATTCAGGGCGTCGCCACGCTGCCATACCAGTTCGGTGCCCGCAGCGGCCAGTGCTTGTCCATGGCGCCAGCGAAACAGCGGTGCGGCCAGGGGGTCTATGTCGTAGGCAATGACTTGGCGAAAGCCGCATAAGAATGCGCTGGACATCATCCAACCCGCGCTGGCGCCGATCAGTAGTAATTGTTCATGCGCGCCGGGTTTTTCGGTGAGCCAAGTGGCGATATCCCGGCAAGTGGGTTCCCAAAGTTGCATGCTGCGCCACGCCTTCCAGTGCCAGCGCAGGCCGCCTGAAGGGTTCATGTGGCCTGCGCCCGGTTAAATTGCATGACACCCATTTCGTCCATGTGCGACTGCTCGCGTTTTTCCACAAACTTCGCTACTACCTGCCGGTCGTTTTCGGTCAGTGTTTGCATCTTTAGGCGTTCCGTCTCGGCCACTACCATGTAATGTGCCAGGGTAGCCAAATGGGTTTCGGAACGCTCAATATCGCTTTTGACACGCTCGCGCAGATTCAATAGTTGGGACATGAATTGGCGCTGGTTCATCGCATCGGTCATGCCTTTGTAGCTGCTGTTGGCCGCGTTTTTTTCGTAGTACTCCTGGTACATTTTGTCCAGCTTGGCCTGGCTGCCCAGCAGTGATTGGCGCAGTTCTTCGGCGCGTGCCGTGTCCTCGCGGATTTGCGTGATTTTGCGCTCGGCCTTATTCTCCAGCGCGGACCAGCAGGCGCGTACTTTCATGGTTGTTTGACGCTTATAAGTGGACGGCAAGGCATGGCTACTGTTCCATCAGTACACGCACATCGCTGCGTGTTTGGCTCTCGTCCATGCCAATGTACATATCTTGTTGCAAAAAAGTTTCCATGGCCGATCGCAATGCAATGGCCTGGTCGATTTCGGCATTCGAACCAGCTTGGTAAGCGCCCACCTGGATCAAGTCCACGTTTTGTTGGTACAGCGACCACAAGCGCCTAAAGCGGTTGGCCAATTTCAAATCGGTGGGGGTGAGCAGGTTTTGCATCACCCGCGAGATAGAGCCGGTAAGGTCGATAGCAGGGTAGTGCGCTGCGTCGGCCAATTTACGCGAGAGCATCACCTGCCCGTCCAGCGAAGCGCGGGCGATATCGACAATCGGGTCGTTGCCGTCATCGCCTTCGGCCAGCACCGTGTAAATGGCAGTGATAGAGCCATGGCCGTGGCGGCCAACCCCGGCGCGTTCGATTAAATTAGGCAAAAGTGCAAACACCGAAGGCGGGTAGCCTTTAGAAGTGGGCGGCTCGCCAATGGCTAGGCCGATTTCGCGCTGCGCATGGGCCACGCGGGTCAGACTGTCCACCAGCATCAGCACGTCTTTGCCTTGGTCGCGAAAGTATTCGGCCACCACATGGGTCAGGTGCGCGCCTTTGAGGCGCAATACTGGCGATACATTGGCCGGGGCGGCGATGACTACCGCTTTCGCCAATCCTTCGGGGCCTAGGGTTTCGTTGATAAAGGCTTGTACTTCGCGGCCCCGCTCGCCAATCAGGCCGATCACCACGACATCTGCCTTGGTAAAGCGGGTGAGCATGCCCAGCAGCACACTTTTGCCCACGCCCGATCCGGCCACCAGGCCCACGCGCTGGCCGCGCCCCAGTGTCAATAATCCGTTAATCGCTTTTACGCCCACGTCCAGCACCTGATCGATCGGGCCGCGTTCCATGGGGTTGATGGGCAAGCCCAGCAGGCCCAGTTTGGTCGTACAGGCCGGTTTGGGCCGACCGTCTAAGGGTTCGCCTTGTGCGTCGATGACGCGGCCTAGCAATTCTTCGCCCAGCAGCGCGTGGCCACTGTCGCTGAGCACGCGCACCGTGGCGCCCGGACCGATGCCCGTAGGCTCGGAAAAAGGCATGAGGTAAATGGTCTTGTCAGCAAAGCCAACGACTTCGGCCTCAATACGTTGCCCGTTATGGCCGACCACTTCGCAGCAAGCGCCTATGGGGGCCATGATGCCGCGGGCCTCCAGCCGCAAACCGACCAGGCGTACCAGCGTACCGCTGCGTTCAGGCAATTTGCTGTGCAGCTTGGGGATGGCTTGGCTGACATCAGCCGCAAAGTCAAACATGGTTTTCGTCGTTCAAAATCTCGTCGATGGCTGCGACCGTGTCGTAGCCCGATGGCGCGTGCGCGGGCAGGGGCACATCCTGCGCATAGTCTTGGGGTTCATCATGCACTGCATCGTTCGTCGTGGCATGGCTTGCGGCCATGGGGGCAGACGGGGTACTGGCCATGCGGGGCTGGGCATCTTCCACCCGGCTGCTGGGCAGGCGATCGGCGGCAATGCGTTCAGCGCTGAAAGCACTTTGTGCATTCCAGCTTGGCTCGTCGATGTGTAGGCCGCGCGCCAACGTGCTCAGGCGCTCGGTAATCAGGTCTTCCACGATCGCGTCATTGGCGCTGGCGCGTACGCTGCCGGGTAACAGGGTTTCATCGGGTTGTAAGCGTAGCGCAGAGCCTTCGTTGAGGCCGGTGCGCTCGCGCATGCTTTGCAAGCGTTCGACGTCGCTGGGGTGCAAATGCACGGTTACCATCGATTCGTCGTGTTGCCCCAAATCATCCACGCAACGTTGCACCAGGCGTTCAATCGCGCTACCGTCTATTTGTAACTCAGCTAAGACCAGTTGCTCGGCCAAATGCAGAGACAGGCGCTTGAGGGGTTCAAAAAAACTTTGCGGGCTTTGTTGCAGGTCGGCCAATGCGGATTGCAATTTTTCTATTAGTGCATGGTCTTGGCCCAAGGCGGCTTGCGCATCGCTCTGGGCTTGGGACTGCATTTGGGCGCGCGCTTCGGCCATGCCTTGTGCGTGGCCTTCGGCGCGCGCTTTTTCCAGTGCCTGGGGGTCAATCGCTTGGCTAGCCGATGCACTGGGCGTGGGCGCACTGTTTGGCTCACTAGCATCTGCGGCTGTGTCCGCGCCATCGTCACTTGGGGTGGTACTGGGGGTGTCGCTTGCAGCCTCTTGGCTACTTCCTTGCGAGCCGCCTTGTGACGCGTCCTGGGGATGCTTGGCCGCGTGCGCGGCTTCGGCCTTGGCCGCGGCTTCGCGCGCCATGGCTTGCAGGTCCAGCACCGGGGTGACAAAGCCTTGCGGATCAAATCCTGCGGCCTGGGCGGGCATCCAAGGGTTGGGCAAAAACCCGCCCTCGGGTGCAATAGGGTGCAGCAAATCGGTCGGTTGCCAGACCCGCGCCGGGCGGACCTCGGCCTTGCGTGCTTCGGCTTGCGCCGTGTTAGACATAGTCGGCCCCGCCGCCTAGCACCAAATCGCCGGCATCTGCCAGTTTGCGGGCTGCGCGCATGACCATTTTTTGTGCCATCTCCACATCGGAAAGACGCATCGGTGGCAAAGCTTCCATATCGTCGCGGAACATACCGCGCGCGCGTTCGGACATGCTGCCCAAGAATTTTTCTTTGACCGCTTCGCTGGCGCCTTTGAGGGCCTTCATCATCAAATCGGGCTCCACGTTGGCCATAATTTTGGCAATACCCTTGTTGTCCACGCCCACCAGATTCTCGAAAGTAAACATATTGTCCTGAATCTGTTGCATCAGGTCCGGGTCGATATCGCGCAAGCCGCTCATTACGGCGGCTTCCAAAGTCGTTTTGGTCTGGTTCAAAATGTTGGCGGCTGCTTTAACGCCGCCCAGGCTGGAGGACTTGGAAGAGGAGTTGGTAGAGAACTGCTTCTTCATGATCGCTTCTAGCTCGTCCATCGCCGAGGGCTGCACTTGTTCCAGACTGGCTACCCGCTGCATGATCTCGGCGCGTGCATCAGGCGGCAGGAAATTGAGCACCTCCGCAGCCACGCCGGTTTCTAATACCGACAGAATGATCGCCACCACTTGCGGGTGCTCGGCCTGAATCATGTCGGCAATCGAGCGTGCGTCCATCCAGGTCAGGATCTCCAAGCCTTTGCTGCCGTGGCCCGGGTTGATCCGGCCCAGTACCGAAGCGGCCTTGTCGTCGCCTAAAGCGCGGCGGAAGACTTTGTCCACATAGTCGGCAGTGCCCAGACCCAGATTGGTCTGGCGTTTGATCTCGGCCAAAAATTCATCCAGCACGGCGTTGACGGCCTCTTGCGATAGTTCGGCCACTTGCACCATGGCGGCGCCCAGGCCTTGTACTTCTTTGGGGCTGAGAAAACGGATGATGTTGGCAGCCTGCTCCTCGCCCAATAGCAGCATCAGCACGGCAGCGCGCTGCGTGCCGGTCAACTCCGACATCTCGCGGCGTAGCGCGTCGCTGTAGCCCGCAGGCCCGCTTACTTTGGTGTCGTTGTCTGCCATGTGTGTTTACTTCCAGGAAATCTACTTGTGCGCAGCCCCTTAATTGGGCCTGATCATGTTCTTCAATACGCTGGCCACGCGGGCCGAGTCGTCGCCCACGATCATGCGGATCAGGGCCACTTTGTCGTCGTAGGTGTTGGCCGTGTCCAGCATCTCGGCAGAGATGCCCGACTTCTTGGCCTTCATCTTGGCCTTCATCTCCTCGAGCGTATCGGCCGCCGATGGCTCGCCAGGTTCGGCACCTGCCGCTGCCGCTTCTTCGGCTTGTGCGCGCTCTATCGCCAAGGCCTGTTCCTGGGCCAGTTGGACTTTCTCGGCCGCATCCAGGGCAGCTTGCTTGTCGCGCTCCATCATATGGACCACGACCGGGCGCACTACGGCCATCAGGAAGGCGATAAACATGAGCCCCAGAAGTGCGGATTTGAGGTTGGTCAAAACGGCTTCGTCTTTGTGCCAAGGAATCGACAGGTCAATCGGCGCGTCGGGCTCGAACTTGGCCGGGATCACGCTAACTACGTCTTTGCGCGCTTCGTCAAATCCAACTACGCCGCGCACCAGTTGTTGGATGCGCTCCAATTCTTCGGGCGTGTAAGGGTTAGGTTTTGCGGGCTGGTCTTCGCCTTTGTCGTTCTTGGGTTGCGCGATGGGGGGGCGCTCGTTGATCACCACGGCCACGCTGACGCGCTGAATGCCGCCTGAGGCTGAGCGAGTATGGCGGACTTGACGGTCAAACTCGTAATTGCGGGTGGCACGTGCGGCCACGGTGCTGCGCTCGTCGGTAGCAGTGGCCGGCGTTGCTGCGGTGTTCAAGGTAGTAGTGGGGGCAGGCGGTGCGGTGTTGGCTAGCGTGCCGGGAATACCCGCCGCTTCTTTTGCGCTGTTGCGGTCTTCGCTGGTAATTTCGGAACGAGTTTTAGAGCCTTTGCCGGCGGGGTCAAAGTCTTCCGAGGTAATTTCGGTTTGGCTGAAGTCGATATTCAGATTCACCTGCGAGCGCACATTGGCGTCGCCCACGATGGGCACCAAAATTTCCAGCACGCGCTGGCGGTAGAGGTCTTCTAGCGATTGTTTGTATTTGGACTGGGTGGCATTCAAGCCCATGGCCGCATCAGAGGCGGCATCGGTCATGAGTTTGCCCACGTTGTCCACGATGGACACGTTTTCCGGCAGCAGCATAGGCACGCTGGAAGCGACCAAATGCACAATGGCTTGTACTTGCGTAGGGCTGACACTGCGTCCCTGGTGCGGCGTAACCACCACCGAGGCTTTGGGTGGTGTTCTGTCGCGCACAAAAACGGAAGGTTTGGTCGTGGCCAAATGCACACGGGCGGTTTGGATGGAGTCAATTTGTTGAATGCTGCGCGCCAGTTCCTGCTCGATGGCGGCGTTGTAACGCACCTGCTCCATGAACTGGCTGGTAGTCATGGCCGACTGGTCTTTGAGCGTGTCCAAACCGGTCGATGCGGTTTTGGGCAAACCTTTGGAGGCGAGGTAAATACGTGCTTCGTGGTAGCGGGTGACTGGCACGGTGACTTGGCCGTTGCTGCTGTCGATCACGGGTTTGAAGTCGGCGGCTTTGAGGGCTTCAAAAACGGCTTGCTGGTCGCCCTCGGTGATGCCGGACATGACCGGGCGGTAGTTGGGTTGGTTGACCAGGGTATAGACCAAAGCAAAGGCCAACAAAGCCACGGCGATCACCATCAAGGGCAAAGATTTTTTAACCGCGGGCTGGTCCAGGATTTGTTTGATCGGGCCAAAGGGGCCGGAATAGTCGGCCAGGGGCATGCCGTTATCGCCCAGGCTGATAGCGTTATCACCACCGACTGTGGCCATCGCGTTACGCCCGCCGGGCCGGGTGGCCAGTGCGCCTGCGTCGGTGGCGCCGGGAAGCATGGTTCCAGTAGGTGCGGTTGCGGTTGCCATAGGGGTTCTCTTTCAGCGCGGGGTTTGAGTCAAGGTGTGTCTGGCTTTGCTTAAACCGGCATGTTCATCACGTCTTCATAGGCTTTGAGCACTTTGTTGCGCACTTGCAAGGTGGCTTCAAAGGACAGCGAGGCCTTTTGCATCTTCATCACCACTTCGGTCAGCGGTACCGCTTCGCCGCTTTCAAAAGCGGAAGTCGTATTTTGCGAGTCCACCTGGGCGGCATTGGTCTGGCTGACGGCTTTGCGGATGACATCGGCAAAATTGGTTTTCGGTACACCGCTGGCGCTGTCATCGCTCAAGCCTTTGGCCTGGGATGAATGCGCTTCCAGGGTGCGGAGCATGGATGCAATGCTGGCGGCGGAAGTGGCTTTTTCAATCATGGCGTGGGCTCCGGGTCGGATGGCGTTGTTTAGGCGTTGGCCAGTTGGCTCAGCGAGTTATCGCGCAGGCGCGCCAGCTTGTAGCGCAGCGTGCGCGGGCTGATGCCCAGTTTTTCGGCAGCTTCAAGGCGGCTGCGCGAGGACTCCAGCGCGGCGCGGATCAAAGTGTGTTCGTTGTGTTTCACGGCTGCTTGCAAGGGCATGTCGGCGTTGTCGTCCTCATGCACCATCGCCAGCAGTTCGGCAATATTGGCCGGTACACCCTGGGCCAGTTGCAGGTCAACAGCAGGCGGCGCCGCGGGTTCGGATGCCGCTGGTGCGTGGTAACCGCTGGCCAGCAGCGACTCGACGGACATGTCGTCAAACATCAGGTGCTGGGTGTCAATTTGTTGGTCAGCGCACAGCACCATGGCGCGTTGCACCACGTTTTCGAGTTCGCGCACATTGCCAGGCCAGGGATAGGCCAACAAAGCGGTTTGGGCAGCGGGGCTGACGCTCCAGTTTTGGCCGTTGCGACCATGGCGGCCCAGCATACGGGCCACGATGGGCAGTATGTCGCCAGGGCGCTCGGCCAGGGCCGGTACGCGTAGCTTGAAAGTGCTGAGGCGGAAATACAGGTCTTCGCGGAATTCACGCTGGCTAATGGATTCGCGCAGGTTTTTGTTGGTGGCAGCGACTACGCGCACGTCCAGCGCGATGGTGCGCTCGCCGCCCAGGCGCACTAAGGTGCGCTCTTGCAGCACGCGCAGCAGCTTGGCTTGCAAAGTCAGTGGCAGCTCGCCAATTTCATCTAAGAAAATGGTGCCGCCCTGGGCTTGTTCAAACAAGCCGCGGTGGTCTTTCACAGCGCCGGTAAAGGCGCCTTTTTCATGGCCAAAGAGCATGTCTTCAATCATGTGTTCGGGCATCGCGGCGCAGTTAAAGCCGATAAAGGGGCCGTTGGCGCTGGCCGAGGCCTCGTGCAACACGCGCGAAAGCACTTCTTTACCGGAGCCGGTGGGTCCTTCAATCAGCACCGCCACGTTGGCCAGGGCCACACGGTGGGCCAGGGCGAGCAAATTGCGGCTGATGGGGTCGACATAGACCACGCTGCGGACCGCTTCTTGGGCGGGGGCGGTGTTGGTGGAAGCTGTTTGGTGGTTGGTAGCTGCGTTCACCACCGCGCTGGCCGCTGCGTTGACGGCGATGGTTTTGGCGGCTTGGCTGGCAGCACGGGCGCGACTGACGGTCTGCGTCCAGGCCGCGATGCTCCAGTCGTCAGCGGCTAAGGCATGGCAGGCGCCTTGGTGGATAGAAGCAATCGCGGCTTCCAGGTGGCGGCGTTCGGTGCGGCAGACCAGGGGCAGACGCTGGCGGCTGGCTTTGACAAGGGCTGCGCCGTCTTCCAGCAGGCTGGTATCGCCGCCCAAGCCCAGCACGAGCATGGCGTAAGCGGCTTCTTCGTCAGCCAAGGCTTCTTGCAAGGCATCTAAGGTGCTAACGGCAGTGACGACTAAACCTGCGCCGGCCAAAGCCTGCGCGTTCGCCGCGCTTAGCGGGCGAAACGGGTCCAGCCAAAGGGCTGAAATGGGCAAATGGGACGCGGACATAAGTAGGTAAGGTCAAAAAGGTGTCAATGGAGTCACCCTATTCGCAAGTCCCGTGCCACGGGTTTGCTAGTGTTTATTGACGACTTACCGACACCCCGGGCTTGGGCGCAACTTTGGCGGGCTTGGCGTCAAAGCCCTGGCAGGGGCGTCCGTCGAGCTGCACTATCTGTATAGAGGGGAGCATCTTGGATTTAAAGCCCATGAGCTTGCACAGATAAGGTAGCGCCGGATCCCAACTGGTCGCGAAATGCCGGCATTGCCAGCAGTTGATCGCTTGGTTGGTGGTCGTCGCTAGGGTGGGGATGTTGGGGGGCATGGCGGTGTAAAGCGATTTTCATGCCGGTTTCCCATCCTATCCTGCACCACAGTTTTGACAGAGCCACCGCGCATGAACGCAGTAAAAAAAGCGGGAGGCTCTCATTAACAGTCCGCACAGGCGCTGGCGCCCGCAGACCCGGAAGAGGTATTGGCTTGCGGCATGTTGTAGGTGCCTGTGCCGAGCACCTACCGAGTCGCACTTACAGCGTTTCCAGGCCGCTGCGTACCACGTTGAGTACGGTACTCCAGTCCGAGGCGCGGGTCTGTCTGATAAGGCGCATACCGGGGTACCAGGGCGAGTCTTCCCGGTCAAGCAGCCAGCGCCAGTCCGGCAGATGAGGCAATAGCAGCCAAGTAGGAACGCCTAGGGCGCCTGCTAGGTGCGCTACGCTGGTATCGACCGCTATGACCAGGTCCATGTGGGCGCACAAAGCTGCCGTATCCGAAAAGTCCGCCAACTCATGCCCGAAATGGCGTATGTGCGGCGCTGTGGTCAGCGCCCGTGCGTCCGCTTCGCGCAACTCTTTTTGCAGGCTGAAGTATTCCAAGTCCGGTGTCAGGGCATGCAGAAAATCGGCTAAGGCAATGCTGCGCTGTTGATCCGCTTTATGCATCGCATTGCCACTCCACACCAGCCCGATGCGCGGTGCCCGCCTCGGACCGAGTCGACCGGCCCATTGGGCCATTTTTTGGGGCCTGGCCTTTAAATAAGGCGTTTGGGCAGGGATATTTTGCAGGTTACACGCAAAAGCAATCGGCAAACTCATGACCGGGCAATACACGTCAAATGCGGGCACGGTCTCGCGCTGCCTAAGTAATGTCGCGACGCCTTCCAAGGATTGGAAAAGGTCGTAAAGCGGCGCTTCCACTTCATAAATCACGTGTGCCCCGGCGCGTGCTGCGAGGGTCACAAACCGACAAAATTGAATCGAGTCGCCCAGACCTTGCTCGTTGTGAACCAATAAGCGCTTGCCTTGCAGAGTGGACTCGCCCAGCCAGAGCGGCTGGGTGAATGGGCGCCGGATGGGTGCAAAGGTGGCGGTTTGCCAACGCACTTGGTAGCCGCGAAAGCCCTCCGCCAAGTCCCCGCGCAGCAGTTGCGTCAGGGACTTGTTAAACCGCGCGTCCACATACTGAGGGTCTAAGGCGATTGATCGGTCGCTGCTTTGCAGCGATTCGTCTAGGCGGTGGAGTTGCTTGAGTACGGCAGCCCGGTTGGCATGGGCCAGCGCATGACCGGGTTGGAGCGCAATGGCTCGGTCGTAGTCTGCCAAAGCACTGGCCAGGGCTTGCTTTTGCAAATAGGCGTTGCCACGGTTTAGAAAGGCGGCTACGCACCGTGCGTCCAAGGCGATAGCCTGGCTAAAACGCGCAATCGCCAAATCGGTATGCCCGAGGCTAAGTAGGGAGGTTCCAAGATGGGCATGGGCATCGGCGTAATCGGGGTCGAGCGCTAAGGCCTGCTCATACGCTACCACGGCTTGGGCGTGGCGGCCTATTTCCGCCAGGGCCGCCGCACGCTCACAGAAATAGGCTGGCTGGGTCGGGTCTAGGGCTGTCGCCTTGTCATAGCACTCTAGCCCAGCCTCAAATTGGCCCAGTTTGCACATGACATAGCCCAAAAAACAATAGGCACGGTGATTGTCGGTGTCAATCTCTAGGCTGCGACACAGCCAGTCGGCGGCATGCGCGTAATCGCCGCTGCGGTCCGCCAATTTGCAAAGCAAGTCCAAAGCCCTGGCATCGCCCGCTCGTGCACTTAGCTGGGCTTCTACTATCTGCCGCGCCTGGGTATAGTCACCCGCTTGGATTCGCTGCGTGGTCCGAATTACGAAGGATTCATCGGTCATAGTGGAAATAGCGCCCCGGGGTTTATGGCTTCCTGTTTGCGCCAGCGGGACTATAGCGGCTGTGATTTTGCATAATAGGTCGATTCGGCCACACCAGCGCCTTAGATATTCGCCTAGCGCTGAACAGGAGTTCCCCGGATCCAAGCATGCGTTCCCAGCCCACTTCCGCCCTACAACCTGACCCAGCCCTCACACCGGCTTCGGACATAGACGTCTTTTTTCAACAGGCCATCGGCCTGCATCAAATGGGCCAATGGGAGGCGGCCCGGTATTTTTACGAACAGGTGCTGGTGTTGGAGCCTCAGCACTTTGAGGCGATGCATATGCTCGGCTTGGCGGCACTGCAAAGCCAAAGTCCGGAGATGTGCCTAGACTGGATCGACCAAGCCTTGGCCTTTAGTCCCCCAAATGCCAGCATGCTTTTCCACCGGGCGCTGGCGTTGGAAAAATTGCTTAGATTTGACGAGGCCATTAACAGTTACGACCGTGCGATAGCCATTCGACCTGCCTTCGTTCAGGCCCTGGTTAATCGCGGCGCAGTCTGGAAGCAATTGGGCCGCCTGGACATGACCATAGCGAGCCTTCAACAAGCCGTATCTGTCGACGCAACATGTGTACCGGCTTACTTGAATCTGGGCAATGCGCAAACTGCCCGCAAACAATGGGACTTGGCGCTGGAAAACTACCAAAAAGCAATTGAACTGGATCCAGGCTCTGAGACAGCCGCCGTTTACATTGCTAAATCCTTGCGTATGCTGGGGCGTGTACCTGAGGCCATTGCCAGCTGCGAATCGGCGCTGGCGCTGCATCCCAATAGTGTTCTGGCCCATTGGAATCTGGCGCACCTCTTGCTGCTGAGCGGCCAGTGGGAACGGGGCTGGATGCATTACGAATGGCGCTGGCAGTTTGGCGAAAACCCCAAGTTTCAACGCGCATTTCAAGAACCAATGTGGAATGGTACGCAAGCCCTGGTAGGAAAAACACTTTTGCTGCACCACGAGCAGGGGCTGGGAGACACCATTCAATTTTGTCGGTACGCCTCCTTGTGCAGCCAGCTCGGTGCCCGCGTGCTGCTCGAAGTTCCCAGGTCATTACTTGCACTCATGCAAGGCCTTGCGGGCGTGAGCCAGGTAATTGTGCGCGGCGAGGCCTTGCCCGCTTTTGACTACCACTGCCCATTGATGTCGCTGCCCCGAGTATTTAACACCACGTCAGAAAATCCTCAGGGTGCGCAGCCGTATTTGCAGGCGCCGGAGAATAAAAAGCGTTACTGGAAAGAGCGCTTAGGCGAAATGGACAAGTTCAAAGTGGGCATGGTGTGGAGCGGCGGCGTGCGAGTAGAACAAGCTGAGCTCAATGCGGCGCGCAACATCCCATTGGCGATGGTCGCAGATGCGCTGCGGGGCCTTGACATGGCTTTTTTTAGCCTGCAAAAAGGCGAGTCAGCAGAAATCGAAATTTATGGGCACGAGAAGGAATATTGGCCCGAGGGGAATTTTTTGGATTTAGCTGGTGACATACATGATTTCGGGGACACGGCAGCCATCATTGCCCAGATGGACTTAGTGATTTCGGTAGATACTTCCACCTTGCATTTGGCCGCTGCCATGGGTAAACCGACATGGTTGCTCAATAAATATGACACTTGTTGGCGCTGGCTGCTAAACCGGGAAACTAGCCCTTGGTATCCCACGTTAAAAATATACCGACAGGATGGGAAAATGGATTGGAAGCCAGTTCTCGAACGTGTGGCTGCTGACTTGGCGAAAGAAGCTTATGTGTTTGCTGTGCAGCGCAAATAAGGGATTACCTATGGCGGTTGATAGCTCCGCGCCAGATGTGAATTTAATATTTTGATATCAGGAAAATCTAGGAAATTTCATGAATAAATCAATGCGACTGAACCTTGGTTGCGGTGTCAATAAATTGGACGGGTATATTAATGTGGATAAATTCGACTATGGTAAACCTGACATAGTGATGGATTTAGAGCAAACGCCCTGGCACTTCCCGGATGATTCAGTGCAAGAAATCGTGCTCCATCATACGTTGGAGCATCTGGGAAAGGATGCCCAAACTTTTTTTGAAATTATTAAAGAAATATATCGGGTATGCCAAAATGGTGCTCTAATAGAAATTAGTGTCCCACACCCGAGGCACGATCACTTTATTAATGACCCAACACATGTCCGAATTATTACGCCAGCTTTAATGGGATTGTTTAGTAAGAAAAATTGCCTGAAATGGCAAAAAATGGGAGCGCCAAACTCACCACTCGCACTTTATCTCGATGTAGACTTTCATATCGAAAGTTTTACTATTAATATAGAAAAAAAATATTTGGAACAAGTAAGCTTGGGGAAGCTAAGTGAAGATGATTTAATGCAGATGATTGACACATTTAATAATATAGCAACATCTTATAAAATTATTATGCGACCGGTGAAATAATAGCCGGCAGATCTAGTTAACGCTATTTCATAGCGCAGCTCGCCCAGTTAAGAACACACTATTGGCTATGAACCAATCTTCGCCTAGGAAACCCGCCCAATTGCAGAATTCAAGCAGCTGGAAAAAACAACTGCAAGAGGCGCTGGAGCTTCACCGCAAAGGCGAATGGGGCGAAGCCAAAAATCGGTATGAACGGATACTGCAGACCCAACCGGACAATTACGATGCGCTGCAATTGCTCGGGGTACTTGCCAGCCAAACCAACAACCATGAAGCCGCAGTGGCGCTAATCGACAAGGCTATTGCAATAAATCCTCGTCATGCCACCGCCCATTCCAACCTCGGGTTTGCGCTAAAAGCGCTGGGGCGTTTTGCAGAATCGGTGCAAAGTTATCTGAAAGCGCTGCATATAAACCCTGATTTTGCAGATGCCTATCTACATTGTGGTCTGGCATATATGGGTTTGGACCAGCAAGTTCAGGCCATCGCCAGTTTTGACCGAGTGATTGCTTTGCGCGCGAATGATGCACAGGCCTATTGCAATCGCGGCGTAGCATTGGCAAAACTGGGACGCTTCGAAGAATCAATTACTGCATATACAAGTGCGCTTCATTTCAAACCGGAATTTCCCGAGGCTTATTTCAATTGGGGTAATGCACTTCAGTCTTTGCGGCGCTATGAAATGGCAATTGCCGCTTATGACAAAGCTATTGCCATTCGTTCAGACTATGCCGATGCGTATACCAATCGCGGCAATGCATTGAAGGAACTAGATCGACACCCAGAGGCTATTGCCAGCTATATATCTGCAATTGAATGTAAGGCGGACAATTTTGAAGCGTATTTGAATCAGGGCGTCGCGCATTACGAATGCCTTGAGCTTGAGACGGCTTTGGTCTGCTATGACAAGGTCATTCAAATACAGCCCGACTATGCAGAAGCCCATTGGAATAAAGCCTTGGCACTGTTACTGCGTGGCGACTTGGAAAATGGCTTTCAATTACACGAGTGGCGCTGGAAGCGCAGTACCTTTAGCTCCAAGCGCAGAGATTTCAAACAAGCTTTATGGCTAGGCGCTGAGCCGCTGCAAGGCAAAACCATACTTTTGCATGCGGAACAAGGTTTGGGCGACACCATTCAGTTTTGCCGTTACTGCGAAGCAGTACAAGCATTGGGGGCGACGGTTTTACTTGAAGTGCAAGCGCCGCTGATGGGCCTACTTTCCAGCTTGCGAGGTGTTTCCAGTCTGATCAGGCAAGGGGATCCGTTGCCGGAATTTGATTTCCATTGCCCGTTGATGTCCCTGCCCTTGGCATTCAAAACACGGCTGGACTCCATCCCGTCAGCGCCGCACTATTTGTACAGCCAGTCGGATCGGCGTACGGCTTGGCAATTGAAGCTAGGCTCTACCAAAAACCCAAGGATAGGCCTCGCCTGGAGTGGCAGTCAGCAACACAAAAACGATAAAAATAGGAGCATAGATTTAGCCGAATTAATGTGCCAACTGCCAGTGGGCTATACCTACGTAAGCCTACAAAAAGAGATTCGGGACAAAGACAAAGCTGCCCTTCAAGAATTCAATATTGCGCACTTTGAGGACGATATCGACGACTTCAGTGACACAGCCGCTTTGTGCGATTTGATGGACTCGGTGATCAGCGTGGATACCAGCGTCGCCCATTTGGCGGGCGCACTGGGTAAGTCGGTATTGTTGTTACTGCCCTTTGTGCCGGATTGGCGGTGGTTGCTGGACAGACTTGATAGTCCTTGGTATTCATCTATGAAAGTTCTTAGGCAGAGCTCAGAGAGAAAGTGGAATACGGTAGAGCTGAGGACGAAATTCGTGGCCTGTGATTTCATCTTTTGAGTATTTGCCCTCGATTTGTAAAGCGAATTCCAGGGGGAAAGCCATAAAGCGAATGAGCATGGGCGGGGTTACTAGGAATCGCGTCCCTAGGGACCACAAGAGCCAGCAAATCTGACTTAAATTCATGGTAAGTCAGTGTAAACATGTTAAGGCTGTCGTAGTATTGAAAAATTATTTTCAAATTGAACGCAGTTAGCGTAATAAAAGCAATCCTTAATTCCTGTTAGCAAGGCACAGCGACTATGTCGCCATTAAAATACCCAGTTAAATTTAATACTGGATAATACTTTGAATTATTTTGTATCGCATATAACTTATAATTTAATTTGCGAAAGAAGGTTAACAATTTATTTGCCCCGTCCTGTCTTTCGGTTTCGTTTTCAAAGTACTCGGATTCAAACTCAAAAACGACTAATGGGCGCCACTTTTCGATCGTCAAGGTCGCAGAGGATAATACCTCAAACTCGCTGCCTTGAGTGTCAATTTTAATGATGCCTATTCGGATTTTGGAGTTAAGAAAATGTTCGTCTATCCGTATACTTTTTGTTTTTACTTTTTCATAATCGCCAATATCTTCATTTAAGCGGGTGCTCGAAAGCCCCATATTCTTATTAGAATCTTTTTGCGCATAGAAGGTGATTTCTGAGTTCGAGTTCGAAACCGCCGCGCAGGTTGCTGTGCAATTAGAAAGAGAATTGTTCTTTATATTTTCTATTAAATCTTCAAATATTGAAGGGTGTGGCTCGAAAAGGTAAAAGTAGCTATTTTTATATTTCTTTGCAAGCGGAATGCTTGAGGCGCCGATATTAGCGCCAATATCGATCACAGCCTCCCCGTCGTTCAGAAAAGAAGAAATAATTTCCGCCAAGGCTGGCTCCCAGATCCCCTTGATCAAGATGTTTGATTCAATAAAATTCCCAAGTCTGACCTTAATAAAATATCCAGAGCCTTGAAAATTGCCAAAATAAAGACCCTCGTTTACATCCATCGAGTTAATATTACGTCGACTTCTTTCGTCGATTAAGTCAATTTTTTGGTTTGACATATGATTCTCTTAAATTAATACTGATTTTAATTTAAAAATATATTATTATTTAACACTTAAAGTCCGAAGTTTTTTTTGAGAATTGGCTTCGGATAAGATTTAAATATACATTATTATTAAGTATAAATTTCGTTTTAAATAAAATCTTTCGATCTAAAAAACTCAAAATTTCGGTCAACTTTCAGCGTGCTTAGCAATACTTCCCATGTCTCCCGTCCGCGAAAGTTATCTGGTTTATTGTTGTAGCATTTAATAGCTTCAAACTTATTGTTACGTTCTTGATCTGTTAGCTCGAGGCAAATGTCACCGTTGCCATAACCAAAATGATAAATACTGCCAACAAAGTTGTCTTGTATAAATTTGCATATCTGTATGTGATGTGGGTGGCCGTACTCCCCTTCCATATTATGAGTAAATATACTATCATATTTTCCCAACTCGAGCATTCCCAAATGCCTGAGTGGCGCATGTACGCTGATTTCTTGGAACGGAAATAATATGGGGTAGTGACCTAACCTTCTGACTGATTCAAAGTAACATAATGCGCGTTCCGGATCCTTGAATGGGATTGAACAACATATAACATCGAAACCTTTATATCTGGAGAGTAGTCCTCCGGCGAATAAAGCTTCATCATCAGGATGGGCTACGATTACCGCGTTTCTTTTTCCTACTATTACCTCTAACTTCTCTTGTTTTAAATTTGCCAATTTAAATTTTGATATTTCGTTTGTTACCGATCTACGCCAATCGGCACCATTGGCAGACCTTGGGCCCGATGAATGATTGCCCCTTAGGTTTACAAAGAAGACGTCAAGTGTTTTTACGCACTTATATTTTCCCCATAGCGCAAGGTAATATTTAAAATCTTCTCCTGTGTCCATATCTTCGTCAAAAGGGTTTTGTAGTGCTAAATCAGTTTTAACAAAATGTCCCATTTGAAGTGTGAGAAAAGGGTCGTATTTCAATATATCATATACCGTCTCAGTTTGAAGCACCTGATCTGGTCTTGATGTTATATTTTTTATATCATTTGAAGGTGCTGAGCAGATATTACCCCAGACGGCGTCATACGAATTTAAATGTTTGGCCACATCGTCAAATGCAAAGGCAGATAAGTAATCGTCAGCATCAAGGAAAAATATCCAATCGCATTCAAGCAACTTAGCCTGCCTCACCCCGGAATTTCTTCTTTCTGATCTTCCGTGTATGCCTTCTAAATCATACATCGGTATAATTATTATTTCCGAGAAATTACCCTTCGAAGTGTTTATAGCAAATTCTATTGATTTTTTAGTTAGCGAATTATATGATTGCGCGTGACCAGGCCCAATCGGGGTTATTACTGCACACTTCACAACTGTCTCCTATCCGTTAATTCTTAGGTGTAAGTTAAACTATATATTTTATATATTAAATCTTTTGATTTAATATTTCAGATAAAATTCCACATGTTTTCTCTATAGTCTCATAAATATATATCGCTACTTTGTTAGTTTCGGCAATGGTGGTAGCATCGTTTGACATCTCAATTGATTTCTTAACTTGTTCCACATTGGGCAACGATATGAACGGTGTTTTAGAAAGTGATTGAATCAATTTTTTTTCTGCTTTATTGAGTTGATTCAATTGCTTGGGTGTAAGCTTTTTCTTTTGTGTGAATTGTCGACACTCGGAGATCAAAGTCAGTATGTCTTCAATAGTAACTTTTATTTTGCGTTTCGCTGCATTGCACAGAACCAGTCTTTCCGAGTTGTTCATCGAATCGCATGCAGCGTCTATTTTGGCCGATAAATCCTGTACTTTGGTAGGAATATATTTTTGTATAGCCTCTTGCAAGCTTATATGTTCAAACCCTTCAATATAGGCTCCTCCCTCAGTGCAGTTCACGAGTGGAGTCGGGTCTTTTAATGAAGCTTCATGCTTGGCAATGACGACAAACTCCCCGTGAAATAAGTGGTAATTGGGTCGAGTTTGTACGATGCCACCATAGTAACCGGGGAGCGTCAATACGGTTTCAACCGTATCTTCGCTGTTGGCACCCTTTGCCAAAAAAATGCGCTCCATGTTTTCCGGCACGTTGGAGAAGGTGAGGGTGTTGGTGGCAGCATCGATCGTGACGGTGCTTTCGCTATTCGCCGATTTGGCGGAGTAGGCCTTGCCCTCGGAAAGCGCAAGATCCAGTCCCACCATCAAGATATGGCTGCATTCAAAATATTTGGCGAAAAAGAAGCAGTCTATGGATACAGAGCCCGCTGTAGAAATCGGATTGGTATCGCCAAAAATATTGGATATCCACGTATCCACGGTGGCGTTAGCGTTGAAGGTGACTATGTGTTTGAATTGCTTTTTATAGAAGTCAGGATGTGATGACACGCCAATAATGAGAGCATCTATTGCACTGGTGTCCACGCCGTCAAGAAAATAGACCAAATTGCCCGGGTCGGCCACCACTAAAAAGTCCGGTACCACCCCGGCAGCTTGCAGCGCCCGGGCGCATTGGGCGGCAGCCATCAAGATGGCGCGGCCTTTTAGTGCCTTGAGCAAATGGATGTTTTTGTCCAGCGAAGGGCCGGGGGAAATAATGACGATCGGCAGGCCTTTCAAGCTCGGTTTCAGCGCTGCCAAGTTCGCTGATTTTGCGATTGCGTCCAAATTTTGAAGGCCCTGGGTCATCCATGCTCCCCCCAAGACCTTGCTGGTGTAGTAATTGGAGTGCGCTACGGTAAAGGCATGTTTGATGTCATGCCAAATAGCCTCACGGTCGTTTGCGCTTCTCGGGGCAAGAAAGCTCAGTCGTACAGGCGCTGGGCTTGTCAACTTCATAAAGTAGCTGCGCAGGTCGGTCGCGCTGCTCGCCTGATGCATCTTTCCTTTTTGATCGTCGGAAGGTTTTTCCGTTCCGACAAACAAGATCCGCTTTTGGCCTCGGGCCACAAGTTCTGACAAAAACCCTAAATCTGATTCGTCAAACAGTATAAAAATGTCACCCTCAAAATGCCAGTCTAGGGGCAGGGTGTAATCGACTATGGCGTGGCGGCCTTCGGAACTGTTGGACAGTTCTTCGAAATTTGCTATTCCTTGGTACCTTTTAGTCCAAGTACGGACAAAGGATTCGGCGGCCTGTATCTGGCCGAGTACTTCGCGCAATGGGCGTTGTTGATTTTCCGGCAGTTTGTCTAGAACCGTGCGGGCGGCCAGATCCACGGTACCAAGTTTCGCCTGTAAGAGGCGCAGTCGATCGACAGCTTGTCGCGTGCCAGGTTCATCCCCCGCGATGCCTGCTTGTAGCGCGTCTTGGCTTGCTTGGGCCATCTGACCCAGTATTTTTATTAACCGGCCCGTTGCCGCATCCAATTCCATGCAAACTCCGATACAGCCATGCGTTTACCATGCAAGCGCCGACTGGCAACTATCAGTAAATGCCGAACACGCGGCATGCGCCGAGGGCGCTATAGCTTAGCCTTTCAACAAGGCCATCACCGCTTGCGGCTGCTGGTTGGCCTGCGCCAACATCGCGGTTGCGGCTTGCTGAATAATTTGCGTTTTCGCTAATTGGGTGGTCGCCAACGCATAGTCCGTGTCCATAATGGTACTGCGCGACTGGGTTTGGTTGGAAGAAATATTTGTCAGGTTATCTGCGGCGTAAGCCATGCGGTTAATGCCGGCACCAATTTCTGCGCGCTGCAAGTTAATCGCTTCTAACGCGTCAGAGATAGGCGTCAGCGAAGTGCTCGCATCGGAAAGCGTAGCAATTCCTAAAGTATCGATATGCAATCCTGTAGCGGACATATCACCCACGGTGACAGAGATAGTTTGACCTGATGCCTGTCCAGCTTGGTAGGTAAAAGTACCCGATGTGCCCCCCGTGCCATCCAGCAATGGCTGGTCGTTCCACTTAGTATCTCTAGAAATCTCACCGATTTGCGCAGTTAATTGTTGAAACTCTTTATCGAGATAACTACGTTGCGTATCCGAATAGGTACCGTTCATCGCCTGCACGGCGAGCTCACGCATACGCTGCAGCATGTTAGATTGCTCTACCATGGCGCCCTCAGCGGTTTGCATCATATTAATGCCGTCGTTGACATTGCGCACCGCCTGATTCAAACCACGGATTTGCGAGGTCATATTCTGGCCAATGGCCAAACCTGCGGCATCATCTTTAGCAGAGTTGACACGCGTACCCGTGGACAACTGTTCCATGGCAGTACTCATGGCCCGCGCATTGGTTTTCATCGCATTTTGCGAATACATTGCGCTGACGTTGGTATTAATAACTGACATATGACTGCTCCGTAAATTAAAGATGGTGGCCAGTCAACTGGCCCTACACGCTACATTCCTGGTGTCTGCAAATAGACAGGCTTTCCTAATAGATACTTATAAGCAGCATCCATGCCAACTAAATGTTGCCGCTTTTGCCAGTTGCTTGCCGCTTTGCCTTTGATGGGCCATAAAAAAAGCCCGTCTACAACGGGCTTTTTCATGAAGTCAACGGGCTAAGCGCTTTATTTAAGCAGCGCCATGACTGATTGTGCTTGCTGATTGGCTTGCGCCAACATGGCGGTCGAAGCTTGCTGAATAATTTGGGTTTTTGCCAATTGGGTGGTGGCAATCGCGTAGTCGGTATCCACAATCGTGCTGCGTGATTGGGTCTGGTTCGATGAAATATTGGCCAAGTTATCAGCCGTATATTGCATGCGGTTAATGCCGGCACCGATGGCCGCGCGTTGCTCATTAATCGTTTCTAGTGCAGAGGAGATTACGTCAAGTGCCGCGGTTGCGGCGGAGCCTGTGGCAATTTCCGTCGTAGCCGAAAGGCCAAGGCCACTTGAAGTCATGGACCCGATAGTGACCGAAATGGTTTGACCGGAGTCCTGTCCAGCTTGGAAATCAAACGTTACAGCTGCACCGGCAGACCCCAGTAGCACCGCTTGGTCATTCCACATCGTATCGTGTGCGATCTGGTCGATTTGCGAGTTTAATTGTTGAAATTCTTTATCCAAATACCCACGTTGCACGTCGGAGTAGGTGCCATTCATCGCCTGAACCGCCAATTCGCGCATACGCTGCAGCATGTTGGACTGCTCGACCATCGCACCCTCAGACGTTTGCATCATATTGATGCCGTCATTGACATTGCGGATGGCCATATTCAAGCCACGAATTTGCGAAGTCATGTTTTGGCTGATGGCTAAGCCAGCTGCGTCGTCCGAGGCGGAATTGACCCGCGCACCGGTGGAAAGCTGCTCCATGGCCTTGCTCATGAAGCGGGCATTGGTTTTCATCGCATTTTGCGAATATGCGGCGCTGGTGTTGGTATTAATAACTGTCATTTGTTTACTCCTAGCAGTAAAGGTTTATGCCAGTTTTCTGGCTTATACCTGGATTTGGCCTGGTGTCTGTAAATGGACAAAAGGGCCAGACGCATACCGAAAAAGCAATTTCGATGCCATCGTTTCTTTGCCGGTTTTTGCCGCCTCTGGAGCCGCCAGGCAGTCGCCATTTCAACCTGGGCCCATGGGGCAGGACGTAAAAAAGCCCGCCAGAGGCGGGCTTGTGATGCTAGACCCCGCGAAGGGCCTGGCGCTTACTTCAGCAGCGACAGTACGGACTGGGGTTGCTGGTTGGCTTGTGCCAGCATGGCAGTAGCCGCTTGCTG
>CANFJQ010000003.1 GCA_947447615.1 Comamonadaceae bacterium | reverse complement strand
GCCGTCAAACAGCATCTGGATCAGGGCCACGTTATTGGCCACGGAAGCCTGGGAAGCCAGGTTGTCAGAGCCGTAAGACTCCATCGCTTTAAAGTGAACTCGCATAACTGAATCTCCTACTGGGTTGCTGTACACAGTAGACATCGACGAGTTTTGCAAAAACTTGAGGCTTGGAGTAACGTCAGTCACGAAATTAACCTCCAGATTTGGACTTGGCCGGGGATTTGGCCTTATCTTCTATCCCCAAAGCCAGTCGCAGCTTCTTGACAATACCGCTTAAGAGTTGGCTGACGCGGGACTCTGTCACCTCCAAAACCTCACCAATTTCCTTTAAATTGAGCTCTTCCACATAGTAGAGCTGCATCAGCAGTTGGTCGCGCTCAGGCAGTTGGCCAATAGCATCCGTGACGGCGCGCATGAAATCCTGGTGCTCCACAATGGCATCGGGCTGGCGCGACTTTTCATCCGCAATGCCTAGCACTTCCTCATTGATGACTTCCATGGACAGCGTCTCAAAGCGCTTGGCATTGCCGCGCTTTTTCTGGAACTCGTCCAGATCGTCACCCATGTGCTCGGCTAATTCGCTCTGGGTGGGGGTACGGCCCAACTCGCTGGCAAGGAAATTAATGGCCTCGTTCTCGGATTTGTTAAAAGCCACGGCGGAGCGCGGCAAATAAGATAGCTGACGCACCTCGTCCAAGATGGCGCCGCGCACCCGACTGAGGGCAAAACTCTCAAATTCGATGCCTTTGGTCGGGTCAAAGGCGCGTGCAGCCTCCAATAGGCCAATCATCCCCACCTGCATCAGCTCATCGAGCTCCATAAAAGGCGGAATGCGGGCTTTGAGGTGTAGCGCCACCCGTTTGACCATGCCCAGATGGGCCATGACCAGCGCTTCGCTGGCATCATGAACCTCATCGTAGAGCTTGACGGCGATGGCCATTGAGCTTAATCCTGGTGTCGCACCAAGCGCTCGACAAAAAACTGCATGCCGCCGGAGAAATTGGCAATCGGGGGCATTTGGGTAATGGATTTGGCCAGGCGCTTGAAGTCGCGTGCGCTGTTGCTGCGCGGGGCAAATTCCAGCACCGGCTCGTATTTTTTATGCGCCGCCAGGATGGCGTCGTCGTTTTCAATCGACCCCAGGTAGCGGGTGGTGAAATTGAGAAACTGGGCACACACCTGGTTGATGCGCCGGTACAAATTCTGCCCGTCGGCCTGGCTATTGACTGCGTTGGGCACGATGTAAATCTCGTTCAGGTCGTAATCCTGGATTAATACCTTGATCGTTCCGTAGGCGTCGGCGATCGAGGATGGATCGTCCCGCACCACGATATAGCGGCGCTGGCAGGCACCCATAAAGGTGAGCACCGTGGGCGAAATACCGGCGGCCATATCGACTATCAGGTAGTCAATTTCGTCTTCCAGGGCGCTAAAGGACTGGACGATACGCGAGGCCTGCACCCGGGTAAGCGAGGCTAGCTCTTTCACGCCAGAAGCACCCGGGACCAGCATGACGCCATGGCGCGACGTGACAATAATTTCCTGCAAGGTCTTTTGTCCACTCATAAAGTGGCTCAAATTGAAGGGGCAAACGCAGCCTAAGGCGATCTGGGCATTGGCCAGACCCATATCGGCATCAAACAACATGACGCGGTGACCCATCATGCGCAGGGCAATCGCCAAATTGACGGCCACGGTCGTCTTACCGACGCCGCCTTTGCCGCTGGCGATGCCGATCACCTCGGTACGAGCAGTTTTAGTCATTCTTTTCTAGCGAAATTCTCAATTGAAGGGCCCGCGCATACCCCGAGGGCTTGCAGGCGAAAACAGGCGTGGCGACGGCGGCGGCAATTTCACCGAAAGGGGTTTGGAAACCTGGATCGGGGCGATGGCTGTAATCGGGCCAATGGTCTCGGGCGCCCGCGAAAGCTGGGCTAGGGCCATTTCTACCAACGAAGCTGCACTCAAATCCCGCCTCAAAGCCCCCAACTGGGCTCCATCGCTCGCTGCGGATAGCGGCAGAAAATTATCGCAGAGAAACTCGACCAGGGGCCAGGGTTGGACCGATTCATCCAATTTACTCACCATCAGGCTGTTCCAGCGGACGCCAGAACTACGTAAAGCGCGGCGCAAGGTAGCCGTGGAAGCGTCCGCCGCGACCAGTGCGTGGGTGAAGCAGGTGGGGCACACCGCCTGAATTTCCATGATCCGCTCGGCCATATGGGTACCACAGGTATCTATCAGCACCAGGCTGCGACCGCTCAACTGGGCCAGCAGCGCACTCAGGGCGGCACCGCTATCGGCACGGAAACACTCGATACCTGCTTGGTTGGCCAGGGCCTGGGTCTGGGGCCAAGCGCCTACGCGCTCGTCGCGGTAGCTGATGATGGCCACTTTGGCCGCCGCCTGCTGGGCGGCAGCCTCACGCGCCAGGCGGACCACCATGGTGGTTTTGCCAGAGCCGGAGGGGCCGGCAATCAAATGGATACCGGTTTGCGGCACCTCCATACTGGGCCGGTGGGAGACTTGTTCGAGTTGGTTACGCACGGCCATCAAGGCCTCGTGCTCGCTGCGCATGTCTTTAACGGTATCGAGCAACAAGGTACGCAGACCGCCGGGCATACCGGCACGCGTGAATGACGCGATCAGTTCTTCCACTTCGGGCGACATCTGCTGCCCATGGTTCCAGGCCGGCGCTTGCTGGGTTTGCTGGAACTCGCGGCGCAAAGCGGCCAGTTCCTCGCGGATCAGGTCCATCATTTCGCGGCTGGCAAAGTCTTCGCGATCGGGCACTTTGCGCTGCACCAGGGGCAGCGACTGCGCGGGTGCAGGCGTTTTTGCAGCCTGGGCCTGGCCTTTGGGCTGGGTCTGGGCTTGGGCGAAATGGCGTTTGAAATCGGTGGAGGCCTCGCTGGGCTTGGCCGCAGCCACCGGTTCGGCGGATTCTTCAATATCTATCGCCACCACGAGTTCGGTTTGTCCGCCCACCATGTGGTTGGAAATGACCAGCACATTGCGGCCATACAAGGCCATGGCCTTCTCGGTGGCACTTTTGGTGTCATGGGCGAGTATGCGTTTGAGTTCCATGGTGGGTGTTCCGCAATTAGTAAGGTGTAGGTTTCAGCGTGCCGTGAGGGGTTCAAGCCTGCTGGTTATCGGCACTGACGGTATGAATGACCTGGATAGATTGGTCATCCGGAATTTCGGCATAGGACAAAACTACCAATTCGCTTACGCGGTGGCGTACCGCTTTGGCCAGCCAAGGGCGGATCGCCGGGGACACCACCAGCACGGCGGCATGGCCCAGCTCTTCCACGTCCTTGGAGCCTTGGCGCAAAGCACCAAACAAGCGCTCGGCCAAACCAGGCTCCATCACCACGTTTTGGTTTTGGCTTTGCTGTTGCAATACGTTGTGCAGTAATTGCTCCAGGCCGGGATCTAAGGTCATGACCGAGAGAGTTTCTTTTTCGTCGAGCAGGTTTTGCACAATCATGCGGCCCAAACGGGGGCGCAGCAAGGCGGTGAGTTGCTCGGGTTCTTGGGTGCGGGCACTGACTTCGGAGAGGGTCTCCACAATCGTGCGCATATCGCGGATGGACACCGAGTCGTTGAGCAAGCCTTGCAAAGTGCGGGTCAGCACACCCAGGGACAACTTGGAAGGCACCAGGTCTTCCACCAGCTTGGGCGATTTGGCCGTGAGCTTGTCGAGCAACTGCTGCACTTCGTCGTGGCTGAGCAAATCAGCCGCGTTGTCGCGCAATACTTTATTCAAATGGGTAGCCACAGCGGTGGCTGAATCCACCACGGTATAGCCCAGGGCGCGGGCATGGTCGCGCTGCGAAGGCTCGATCCATACCGCGTCCAGGCCAAAAGCCGGTTCGGTAGTAGGCGTGCCTTCTAAATTGCCATAGACCTGGCCGGGGTTGATGGCCATTTCACGTCCGACTTTGACCTTGCCGCGTCCGCGCACCACGCCTTTGAGCACGATGTGGTAGCTGTCGGGGTCGATGCTCAAAGCATCGCGGATACGCACCGGCTGAATTAAAAAGCCCAGCTCGGCCGACAATTTTTTGCGCACACCTTTGACGCGCGTCATCAATTGGCCGCCGGTTTCGGCATTGACCAGCGGTATCAGGCCATAGCCAATTTCCAGGCCCACCAGGTCCACTTGGTCCAGGTCTTCCCAATCGAGTTCTTTAGGCTGCTCGGCAGCAGCCACGGCGGCGGCTTCGGCCACTTTCTCGGGGGAATCAGCAGCCGCATCGCGGCGTAAGAGCATCCAGCCCAAACCGGCACTGCCCGCGGACAAAAAGATAAACACCAGGTGCGGCATGCCGGGCACCATGCCCAACACCGCCATGATGATGGAGGTCACAAACAAAGCCGTGGGGTTGCCCAGCTGGGTGGATGCCTGCTCGGTCATGGACTCGGTGGTCGTCACGCGTGTCACCACGATGGCAGTGGCCAAGGACAGTAGCAGCGAAGGAATCTGGGCTACCAGTCCGTCGCCGATGGTGAGCAGGGAGTAAATCTTGCCGGCTTCGCTGAGCGACAAACCATGCTGGCCAATACCGATGGCCAGGCCGCCCACCAAGTTGATGATCAAAATCAAGAGGCCGGCCATGGCGTCGCCGCTAACGAATTTGGAGGCACCGTCCATGGAGCCGAAAAAGTCGGATTCCTGGCCTAGCTCGGCACGCCGTGCACGGGCAGTGTCCTGGTCGATCACGCCGGCGTTCAGATCGGCGTCAATCGCCATTTGCTTACCGGGCATCGCATCCAGGGTAAAGCGGGCATTGACCTCGGAGACGCGTCCTGCGCCCTTGGTCACCACAAAGAAGTTCACAATCATCAAGATAATAAAGATGATGAAGCCCACGACGTAATTGCCGCCGATCACAAACTCACCAAAGGCGGCTACTACTTTGCCCGCCGCCTCGTGGCCTTCATGGCCGTTGACCAAAATCACCCGGGTAGAGGCTACGTTGAGCGCCAGGCGCAGCATGGTGGCAAACAGTAATACCGAGGGGAAGGAGGAGAACTCCAGCGGTTTGCGCACTTTGATGGCGATCATGATGATCAAGAGTGCAGACGCGATATTGAAGGTAAATAGCACGTCCAGCACCATGGGGTGCAGGGGAATGACCAACATGCCCATGATCAACAAGACCAGGCCGGGAATGCTCAGGTCATTGAAGTTGAACTTGGACAAATTTTGTCGGATTGTCGACAGGGTCAGCGTGCTCATAGTCAGTATTCGGTAGAAATCGGCAGGTTGAAGTGGTGTGCAGGCTTGGTTTTTTTCGGGTTTCAAGGTCTTAAAGCAATGTTTATGCCACTGACTTTGAACGAGCGAGCCAGGCGCCTACCTGCGGCAAACCCTTACCAGTCACGTTTCTTGCGTTACACATGGCATTGCCACATCCAGTGGCGCGCTAAAGGATGGAAATTTCCATGGACGCAAGAACCGATTTTTTGACCGCTCCCGCCCCGTCTCCGAGGGGAAATGATGCTTTGACCGGCTCCGGCAGCGGCGATATCAGCCTCTCAGGGGCGCAGTTTGCCGGGGTGCTCAATGGGCAAATGCTCAAACTGGAACGGCAAGCCCTTGCCTCACCACCCGCCGAATCAGCCGATTTGCAGGTGTTGCGCCTGGGCAACAAGCTCAATGTCATCACCACCGATGCACCTTTACCCGACGTAGCCAGCCTGGCCGATTTCGCCCGCGCGCAGGGTTTGGGTGAATCGGCGGTGCAAGCACTGTTTGGTGCTACCGCCGCAAGCGGGATGGGCCTCAGCCAGGCTTTGAGCCTAAATACAGGCAATCCCTCCGCGCCCTTTATTAGCGCAGCTGAACTAGTCAATAGTGGCGACCTCCAAGCCGCCATGGCGCTGGCCATGGCAAGTGCCAAAGACACTTTGCAAGTAAGCGCTTCGCAAACTGCCTTGACACTGGCCCAGGCAAGTGCCAAGGACCTATTGCAAGTAGCCGCGTCGCAAGACGGCATGGTGGCTATAGCCGGTCAAAGCTGGCTCAGCTTGCGGGCCCAAAGCGCCGCAGCAGCGGCCATCAGCATCAGCGCAGACACCGCCGCCAAGAAAATCTTGGATAGGGAATCAGCCGCCTTGGCCGGGCCAGCCGATGGGCAGACACCAGTGCCAGCTGCGCCTGAACTAGGCGTGAATCTCATGAACGTGCCGGCTCAGATACCTGCGGGGGCTCCAACGCAGCTCAGCGCCCCGCTAGATGCGCAAAACGCGAGCGCCCCGATGGCCCAACTATTGGCAGACCGCGCGCTGCTAGCCACCCGCAATCATCGGCCCGCAGACCTGGATGCAGCGGCAACGCTGGCGGCTGCCGTACAAGCAGGCTTGGGGCTGGTGCCAATGCAACAGCCCACCGGAGTTGATGAATCTGCAGTGACAGTTACTAGCCTGTCTATTGAAAAATCCGGCAGCAACAAAGCAGCCGACCTGGCGGAAACTGGCGCAGTGGCGCTCGCAGCGGCCAAAGCGCTTTTGCAATTGAATGCCACCGCAGGTGCAGCACCTGTAGAAGAGGAGGCGCAAGCGACCTCCGAGCCGCAAGCCGATTTGCAAATCCGCCTGGTGCCGCCCGACCAGGCCATCACCCAGCGCCTGGCCCAGATGGCTGGCAAATCCAAGTCCATCGATTGGTCTGCCCTGCTGGCCGGGCAAAAAGTGTCCGACACACTAGCTGGCCTGGCACAAAGCCCCGCGCCAGCGCTGAGTGATGCGCAAGCCAAGTTAGTGGCGCAAATGCAAGCCAACGGGCAGCTGCCCGCTTCAGCCGACGAGGCCCGCAATGCCCTGCTAGCTAAATTGCAAGCCCAAGCTGCCAGCGTGGGTGCCGCGCCCGCCGCCATCACCGCACCAACTGGCAACCAAGGGGTGCCAAGCCTGGGCAAGCCGCCAACTGTGCCTGGCGTGGCGCAGATCGCCAGCCAAACCGCAGGCGCGGCTAATTTGCTGCCAACGGATAACAAGGCCCTTGCAACCCAAAGCACCCTGGCAATGCAAGCAGCCGGTGCTGCGGCTGCACCGCAACCGGCGCACGCCAGCGGCCTGTGGGAGAGCGTTAGCATCGAAGTGCCGTCCGGGCTGCTGCTCGAAGCCCTGCAAGAACGCCAGGCCCAAAAATCCGATGCCGAACCCAGCTTGCCGGTCAGTGCAAGCGCGGGCGCGAGCAACGCTGTGACCCACAGTCCAGCCGCCGACAAAGCACCAGCCGCTTCCCCCCAAGCCTTGGCCGAGCAGCGCGCAGCGCATTACCAGCAAGTGGCCGATCAATTAGGCGAGGCCATGGCCAAACGCCTGATGGCCCAAATTGAACGCGGCCAATGGAAGATGCAATTGCGCATGCAACCGGCTGCATTGGGTCGCATCGACGTGGAACTGGACATGCACGCCAAAGGCCTGGACGCGACCTTCACCAGCGACAACGCCGTGACCCGCGAATTAATGGCCCAGGGCTCAGCCCGCTTACGCGACACACTGACTCTAACTGGCACGACAGTTGCTTCAGTTGTTGTGAATGGGGATTCAGGCCGTCAATCCGGCGGAAATTCGACACCCGGACAAAAACCCAAGGGCGAGCAAAACGGCAGCAGTAAGAAGGGCGTTCCAGAAGCGCTAGTCCAAACGGCCGCAACGCCGACGGCTGCCCAGGGTGACGGTCTGAATGTGTTGGCTTAAGGCCGGCCCCGAGAACGATTGCAATTGAAGAACCCAGATTGAGAGGTACCTTATGGCAGACGCAGCACCAGCACCAGCAGAAGCGGAAGGGGAGGTAGAAGCCAAGCCGAAGAAGCCTATTGCACTGATTATTGGCGTGGTGGTCGGCATTATTGTGCTGATCGCTGGCACGGTAGTGGGCACACTTTTGCTCGCCAAACAAACCGGATTTTTTGCACCGCCTCCCAACCCCGATGCCATGCTCGAAGGCGAAGGCGGTGACGCCCATGGCGAGAAAGCAGCCGATGGCCATGGTGCGCCAGCGGCCGATGGCCATGGTGAGAAAAAAGCTGACGCCCATGGTGCGCCCGCGGACGCCCATGGCGGCGGCGATGGCCACGGCGACAAAAAAGGCGAAAGCAAAGACGCTGGTGGTCCGCCCAAGCTGAATAAAAAATCGCCCGACAGTCCGCGCTTTGAATACACCTATTTCCAGTTGGAACGCGAATTTTTGGTGAATTTATCGGGGTCGAAAAAAGTGATGTCCGTGCAAATCGCCCTAATGACCCGCTATGACGAGCGCGTGATTGAGAATGTGAAAAAGCATGAGTTTGCCCTGCGCTCGGCCATCATGGACGCTATGCGCATGACAACCGAGGCAGACCTGGCCAAGCCCGACTTCCGCAAGGATCTGGCCAAAAAAGTCGCTGACGTGATGAATACCTTGTTGGAAAAATACGAAGACTTCGGCGGCGTCGAAGAAATCAATTTCACCAACTTTATCGTTCAGTAATCCGCCGGCACCACCGACAAAGCACTGCGCACTATGGCCGATAACCTGCTTTCCGCTGACGAACTCTCGGCTCTGGCTGAAGGGGTGAACGACGGTTCGATTGCGGTCGATACCGGCTTCAATACCGCGGCGCGCGTCAAAAAGCACGACCTGGCCAGCGAAGACAGCAGCCTAGGCGTCAATGTCGGTTCTATCGACATGATTAACGAGCGCTTTATCCGCTTGTTCCGTCCGCAACTGATGGATGTGCTGCGTACCAGCCCGCGCATCAACCCGACCAAGGTGCAAATCGTCAAGTTTGGCGACTATGTCAAAGAATTGCGCGCACCGCTCTCGGTGAACGTCATCCGTATGAACCCGCTGCGTGGCTTCACGCTGATGGTGATGGATCCGACGATTGTGTTTAGCTCACTGGACAGTTTTTTTGGCGGGTTTGGTAAAGGCACCTTGGGACAACTTTCCCCAGGCCGCCTGTTCACGCCCATGGAAACACGCATCATCAACATGATTTTGGACGTGACTTTCCGCAATCTAAAAGAAGCCTGGGGTCCGCTGATGCCGGTGGACTTCGAGTTTGTCAGCTCCGAGATCAACCCACAATTTGCACAAATTGCCGATGAAAACGACTTAGTCATTTTGAGCCGTTTCGAAACTGAAACCGCCACCCAAAACGTGGGGTTTTTCGATATCGTGCACCCCTATACCTCGCTCAAACCCGTGCGTGAATTGTTGCGCAGCCGAGTGCAGTCGGGCGACGGCAATGAAGACTCCGACCGCCAGTGGCGCGGCGAACTCGAAGAGGCCGTAGGCGGCTCCTGCATGGAAGCGCGGGTGGTGCTGGGCTATATCCATTCCACCCTGCGCGTGGTTGAGTCCATGCAGGCAGGCGATATTTTGTATTTCAAAAAGCCAGAGTTTGCAGTGTTGGAAGCCAATGAAATTCCAGCCTTTGACGTGCATGTGGGCACGCTGGGCGCCCAGGTGGCAGTTCAGGTCGAACGTGCCGTTGTCCCAGGCAAATCCTAACGTTTGAGGAAACATCCCATGACCGAAGCACTGACCGACGAGGGCTCTGGCAGCCACGACGCGGAAAACCAAATTAACCCCGAAGTCCTGCAAAACATCAGCGTTACGCTGAGTATTGAAGTGGGCCGGGCCATGATCAAAATCAAAGACCTGATGCGCCTGACCCAAGGCAGCGTGGTGGAACTAGACCGTATCGCTGGTGAGCCGCTGGATCTGCTAATTAACAACACCGTAGTCGCACAAGGCGAAGTGGTGCTGGTCAACGAACGCTATGGCATCCGCCTGACGCGCGTGGTTCCCGCATCCGAGCGGATGAAAAACCTGTAGGCGCAGCATGGGTACGGCCGGCGCAAGCGGAGTCGATTGGCTACGGGTCAGCGGCAGCTTTGTTTTGGTTTTGCTGCTTTTGGGCGGCATGCTCTGGCTATTGCGCCGCATGAAAGATATGCAAGTGCGCCACAAAGGCCCGGCCCTGCTGGAACTGCGCGAAACCATTCATGTGGGCCCCCGCCAAAAAGTTGCACTACTGCGCGTAGGCGACAAACACGTACTCGTGGGCATCGGCCCGCAACAACTGGTCGCACTCGGTGAAGTGCAACCCTTTGCCAGATTGGAAGGATCGCTCAGTGAAAGCTAAATACGGCGTTGGCCTACTACTGCTGCTTTTGCTGACAGTGCCCGCCTATTCCTGGGCGCAAGGCATCCCTATGGTCAATGTGACCGGCACCGGAAAAGACACGCAATACAGCCTTTCTTTGCAGTTGCTGGCACTGATGACGGTGCTCACACTGCTGCCCTCATTGCTGCTCATGATGACCTCATTTGTGCGCATCATCATCGTCATGTCGATCTTGCGCCAAGCGCTGGGCACGGGCCAGACGCCGCCCAACAACGTGCTGGTGGGCATCTCACTGTTTTTGACACTGTTCATCATGTCGCCGACGCTGGAAGCGGTGTACCAAAACGCCGCCGTTCCTTATATGGAGCAAGGCATGAAGTTTGACAAAGCCCTGGCCGCTGCCGAAGCGCCCATACGCAGCTTTATGACCAAGCAAACGCGCGAAGACGATATCGGCATGTTCATGCAAATGGCCCGCAACAAAGACGTAGCCAGTGCCGATGCTGTGCCATTTACGACCTTGGTACCCGCATTTATCACATCCGAGCTCAAAAGCGCCTTCACCATCGGTTTTTTAATTTACATCCCCTTTGTGGTGATTGACTTGATTGTGGCCAGCGTGCTGATGTCCATGGGTATGGCGATGCTCTCGCCCATGATGATCTCCATGCCCTTCAAACTCATGTTGTTTGTGCTGGTTGATGGTTGGAGCCTGATCATGGGCTCGTTGGCGGCTAGCTTTGTCACCTAAATGGGCGCAGGAGAAATACCATGGATATCGCAGCAGTTGTAGATTTAGGGCATCAGGCATTGTGGATGGTGGTGCTGATTTCTGCCCCCTTGCTGGGTGTTTCCTTGGCTGTGGGCCTGGTAATCGGCATCATCCAGGCGGCCACTTCGATCAATGAGCAAACCCTGAGCTTCATCCCCAAGCTGGCGGCCCTGGCCATTACCCTGGCATTGGTGGGCGGCTGGCAACTGGCCACACTGGTGGACTACACCCGCGCTCTGTTCCAGCGCATTCCCACGCTATTTACCTGACGCGCTGCGGACTTCAAAAATCGCACTATGAACTTGCTGGCCGCCGATCTCATCGAAAGGTTTTACACCTTTTTGTGGCCTATGCTGCGCATATCGGCTCTGCTCTTGTCAGCGCCTATTTTTTCTTTGCGGGCGCTCAACACGCGAATGCGCGTGCTCTTGGGCGTGGCGCTGACCTGGATGGTCTATCCCCTGTTTGACTGGCCGACCATCGACCCGGTTTCACCCGCAGGCCTTGTAGAAGTGTTCAATCAGGTATCCATCGGTCTGGTTATGGGCTTGTCGCTGCAAGTTATTACCGCCGCGATCTTGCTGGCCGGGCAGTCCATCTCCACCGCTATCGGATTGTCCATGGCCATGTTGATGGATCCGAACTTGGGCAATGTGCCGGTGATTGCGCAATTTGTCTTGATCCTATCCACACTGATTTTTGTCGGTCTGGGTGGACACACTATGTTGCTGGCGCTGGTAGTCGATAGCTTTAACACGCTGCCGATTGGCAAAGGCCTGCTCACCGCGGCCGCATGGACGCATTTTGTCAAGTGGAGTTCCATGATTTTTTTGGGTGCCGTGCTGCTGGCCTTGCCGGTGATGGTGACCATGCTATTTATCAATATCGGGCTTGGGGTAGCCACGCGCGCAGCGCCCAGTCTGAATATTTTTTCACTCGGTCTACCGGTCATGATCGTGGCCGGCTTTGCCGTCATGATGCTGGCCCTGCCCGCGATGGGCGCACGCATTGAATGGCTCTGGTTGCAGGGCTTTATGGAAATACGGGGCCAAATCACCCCTGCGGGAGGCTAAGCCATGGCAGACGACAGTGGCGATCGCACCGAAGACCCCACCGCGCGGCGCCTCAAGCGTGCGCGCGAAGACGGCCAAGTCGCCCGCTCCGGCGAACTGCCAGCGGCGGCTGTCATGATTTGCAGCGTGCTCATGTTGCTCATGATGGGCGAAGCCTGGTTCAAACAGTTATCGGTGTATTTTGGTGCTGGCTTCACCTTTGACCGCAAGTTGCTGGAATCCCCCATGCTGCTGCCCGCCGCCTTTGGTAGCCAGTTGCTCCATGGGCTGTTGTTGGTGCTGCCGCTGATGTTGGTCACTATGGTGGTGGCGATACTGGCCTCAGGTGCCACCGGCGGCTTCCTGTTTTCGCTCAAGTCCATCCTGCCCGATTTTTCTAAGCTCAATCCGATATCGGGTATGAAAAAAATCGTGGGCGCCAATGCTGCCATCGAACTGCTCAAATCCATTCTCAAAATGGTCCTGATCGGCACCGTGCTGGTCAATATGCTTAGCAACCATTTCACCGAACTCATCTCACTGGGCTCGATGGCGTTAGAACCAGCCCTGGCCAAAGCAGGTAGCCTGATTTCCGAGTCGGTTATGTGGCTCACGCTGTGCCTGGTATTGATCGCGATGATCGATGTGCCCTACCAGAAATACAGCTTCATGAAGCGCATGCGCATGACCAAGCAGGAGATCAAAGACGAGCACAAAGACATGGAAGGCCGCCCCGAAGTGAAGGCGCAAATCCGCCGTCGCCAGCGCGAGGTGGCTACCGCACGCATGATGCAAAAAGTCAAAGAGGCTGACGTCATCATCACCAACCCGGAACACTTTGCCGTGGCGCTTTCATACGACCCGACGTCTGACGGCGCGCCGCTATTACTAGCTAAAGGCGTGGACCACACCGCGGCGCGTATCCGCGAAGAAGGCAAAGCGCACAGCATCGAAATTTTTGCGGCGCCCGAGCTGGCCCGTGCGCTCTACTTCACCACCGAGCTGGACCAGCCCATCCCCGAGGCCCTGTATTTCGCGGTAGCCCAGGTGATTGCCTATGTGTTCAGCCTGGCCCAAGTACAGCCAGGCGTGGACCCCATGAAGCGGCCCGCACCCAAACTTCCAGCGTCCATGCTGTTTGATACCAACGGCAAGCCTTTGCACCCTGAGGCAGTACCCGCATGACCGAACTTCAATTTCCTGGCGACGACAGCATTGCGGGCGTGCAGCCGCTGCTTTTCCGGGTCGCCGATCGCATGCGCCTAGAGGGCTATGTGTCGGCCCTAGTGCAAGACAATATGAGCCTGTCCCTGGTCAGCGGCTTTGACGCGATCTTGGACCACTACGGCAAATTGCTGGTCGCCCGCCTGCGCGAAGCGGCGCCGCATATCGGCTTAGAAGTTTGCTTTCCTGCCAGTGCCGACGCGCTGATCACCCGCTTTAACGAGGTGCTGCAGGACTACTCTATCGAAGACGCGATGGGCGCCAAGTTTCACAACGCCCCACCCAAAATTTGGATCGTGCATGACGCCGGTGCCCTACCCGATAACGAAATTCAATTGTTGGCGCGTCTGGTGCAGCATTTCCCTGGCGCCAATATCCGGGTGGTCATGCTGTTTAACGCCGCCAGCCAAAAGCAAAAACTGCTGGCCGCTTTTGGCCGACGCATACTGAGTTGGGAAATCGAGCCACCAACCGCAGAGCAAGCCGAACTGTTAATGGAACAAGCCCGCGCCCAAGGCCGCGAAGGCGTGGTGGGCGCTTTGTTGCGCCAAATTGGCCCCCAGAAAAAGCCGCCACTGCACCCCATGGCTATGCCCGACTTGGTGGCCGAGCCACCTCTTGCAGCTGCGCCATCAGAGCCCAAACCAGCGGTAGCTACGCAGGAGGAGGCTAGCGAAACACCAGCTGCCAAGCCAGCACGCAAACTATGGCTTTGGGCCGGCCTGGTAGCCGTGTTGCTATCGGCCTGCGGATTCGGCGTGGCGGTGATGTATGGAGTCATACCCACGGGCGATAAAGCAGTGCAGGAATTGCGCGACCTACTGCGTGGCGACACTGCGCATCCCCCGGCGGCTGCAAGCACTCCAGCCAGCAGCGCCCCCGCTGCCCTGGCATCCAACCCGTCCCCTGCTGCGCCCGATGGCAATGCAGTTGCGCCCCTCGCCCCCGTTGCCGCCACAACACCGAGCAATCTAAGCCCGGCGCCCAAAGCAGTAGAAGAGGTGGAAACCATTGTGCCCTCCACCACTACGCGCAGCAGGGCCACTGCGCCCGCACCTGAACCAGCGCCGCCAGCCAAAGAAGTAAAAGAAGCAGCCAAGGCCCCAGACGAAGCTACCATCTCGCAAAACCAGGCCGGACAGGCTTGGGTGCGTCAAATGCCTGCAGGTACTTTTCTGGTCCAGCACACCATTGTTCCCAGCTATGCCGAGGCCAATACCTGGCTGCAAGCGCACCCCAATTTGCGGCGCGCGCGCATCGTGGCTAACTACCTGCCCAATATGCCGACCTTGCAGTATTCGGTGGTTTCTGGACCTTTCAGTTCGCTGGGCGAAGCCAGCGCCTATGCCGACAGCCCGGGCGTACCCAAAGACCCGCAAATCCGCTCGGCGCGTTTTATGAAGGAACAGTTCTCGCAGGACAACCCGGTCAGCAGCACCCAGCGGCGCGGGGAGAACAAGCGATGAGTGAACCAGAATTTTTTCCCAGCCATGCGCCCCACCATGTGGAAATGCCCGAGGGCAGCAATGTTGCCAAGAGCAAATCTGCGCACGTGGGCACCGACATCCGGCGCGTCGCCAAAGACGAAAACATGGCCGATGAAGACTTAGAAGTCGCACCAGAAAACACGATTCTCTTGCAAACTGCCAGCGCCGCGGCCAGCAACATCGTCAAGTTGCCGCCACAGGAAAAAAAAGCGCTCAAGACCGTTGCCATCAAATCCACCGCACCGGATGCCCAGGCCGGGGCCGCTGCCGGCGCAAGCGCCCAGGCCAGTGCGGAGGACGTGGAATTTGAAACCGAAGAAATGGTCGAAATGGATTTCCCCGCCCGCGTGATTCAACTCAAGATTGAAAACGACGCGATTCGTGAAGAACTCAAAGCGCTCGATGCGCTCATGAAGGGCGGCTAAGCCCCAGCCCCCGCGCCACCAAGAGGTAATTACTATGGCCGATACACCCACCGCACTCACCCCCGACGAAGCCTCCGCCATTGAAGCTATCGGCGGCGCACCACTTGCCGCAGCCAGCGATGCCGCTGCGCACGAGGAACCGACAGAGCCCGTGCTGCACGAGGAAACTGGCGCTGAAGCATCTCACCAGGCAGGCGAGCACGGCAACGAAAACGGCGCCCTGCACAGTGGCGCCCACGACGACGGCCACCACGACACGCACCACGCCGACCACCACGAAGCGGAGCACCCGGCGCAAGACACCCAAGACGCCGAAATGGCGGAAATGAAGTCCACCATGCTGGACTCTGCTGAGTTGGCCAACCGGGCCGCTGGCATGGCGGCCAAAGCGGCAGGCAATATGCACAGCGCATCCACCCAGCTTATCGAAAGCTATTCGGCACAAAAGATGTACCTCATCATTGTGCTGGCCGTGTTCGGCCTGCTGATGGTGCTGGCGATGAGCGTGTTCGCCTTTATGTCTTTTCGACTGCAACAGCGTGTGGCCCAGGCGGACGCCATGCTGATCGCAGTCGGCAAGCGGGTGATCGCGATGGACGAATCGATAGAGCTTTTTACCGGCCACGGTGAAGCCCTGCGCGAAGTGGCCAGCAAGCAAGACGCCATCATCAGCGCGCAAACCAAAATTGAACTGCGCCTGGACGAAGTGATGCGCGGCGTGCAAGCCGCTGCCGACTCGATCGCCAAGCCCGCCCATGACAAGGACAAGGACAAAGCGCCCGATGTCGCCAAGCTCATCAAAGACCTCGATGGCAAGCTGGCGGCCCAGGCCAGTGCCATTAGCAACCTGAGCAGCCAAGTGCGCTCGGTAGGCACCCCAGCACCGGCGCGCCCGGACCCGGCAGCGGTGCGCAAAGAAGCCGAAGCCATAGTGCGCCAGCTCAAAGCCGCTGAAGCTAGCGTCAAACCCACAGCTCCAGGGACAACAGCGCCTGGCGTTGCGCCCAAAGCACCTGAAAAGCCGGTGGAAAAAGTGGTGCAGTACCCGCGCATCCAAAAGACGCCCGAAGGCCAGTAAGCGAGCGGCCTGCATGGCCGCCGATGCGCGTTAAACGCCTTCGCGCAGGCCGAACTTCTGGATTTTTTCGATCAGCGTGGTGCGCTGCACGTTCAGGATACGCGCCGTCTGCGAGACATTGCCATTGGTGCGGCTTAGCGCCTGGGCGATCAGGTCGCGCTCGATTTCGGCCAGACGGTGTTTCAAGGACAAACCTTCGGGCGGCAGCACCGGCAAGGCCTGGGACATAAAGGTCATTTGCTCGACCTGGTTGGGTTCGTCCTCGAGCTCGCCCTCATCTTCATCCGACAACTCGTCAAACAATCCGCCTGATGTGGGGCCATCGGAAAAAGCGCCCGAAGCCAGCGCCGGATCGATCTGCGGCAATTCACCCGAATCTGCCAAGGCTTTATAGGCCAACATGCCTTTGGGCAAGAGGCTTTTGGAAAAGTCTTTCAACTCCAAGCACTGGCCGGCGAACAAGGTGCTGAAGCGATCGATCAAATTGGACAACTCCCGCACATTGCCCGGCCATTGGTAGGCCTGCATGGCGTAGGTAAAGTCCGGCGCAAAGGTGATCGGTTTTTCGCTGGGGGCGGCGTGGTGCTTGGCAAAAAATTGCAGCAACAAGGGCACATCGCTCGCGCGCTCACGCAGCGGCGGCGTATTGAGCGGTAGCACGTTCAGGCGGTAATACAAGTCTTCGCGGAAACGCCCGGCGGCGATTTCGGCCTCCAGGTCGCGGTGCGTGGCTGCGATCACGCGCACATCGATGGGAATGGGCTTGGTGCCCCCCACCGGATCGATGACTCGCTCTTGCAACACGCGCAGCAGTTTGACTTGCAATTCCAGCGGCAAGTCGCCGATCTCGTCCAGAAAAATCGAGCCATTGTGCGCCAGCTCAAAACGCCCCACCCGGTCGGTCACAGCGCCGGTAAAAGCGCCCTTGCGGTGGCCAAACAGCTCGCTTTCAATCAAATCTTTGGGGATGGCTGCGCAATTAATCGGCACAAAATTGGCGTTGGCCCGGTGCGACAAGTCGTGTAGCGAGCGCGCCACAATTTCTTTGCCGGTGCCGCTCTCGCCAGTAATCAAGACGGTCGAACTCGATGCCGCCACCACGGGCAATAGGTCCCGGATGGCCCGGATGGCATCACTTTCACCAATAAAATTGATAGCGTTTCGCGACATGGAACCTTGTGTGGGACGGCCCCCCGCGCCCCGGAGAGAGCGCCTTTATCGGGGCTTGACGCCAAAATCATACCAGTAAGTGTCAGTTTTCAGACAGTACACCAGTGTTTTTTTGCATTTTTCATGTTTTGTTTCACAAATTACACGAATTACCCGCTGTAAGTGTGTTTTTTAACCAAATCATGCTAGTTGGTACGCAAACTGCATAATCCGCTTGAACACTTCGCCGCAGGCTTTGCACAGCCCGGCCCGGTGCCCAACCCAAAGAACACTGGCGTGACCGAACTCGCTCCCGATTTGCAACTTGCCGCCCTCACCAATCTGGGCCAGATGTACGCCCAAGGCCTTGGGGTGGAGCAGGATTTCGCGCGCGCGCTGGACTGCTACCGCCAGGCCGCCGAACATGGCGTGCCGCAGGCCCAGTCCAATCTGGCAGTGATGTATGCCCACGGCCAGGGCGTGCAACAAGATTTTGCGCAAGCCCACAAGTGGTACCAGGCTGCCGCCGAACAAGGCCTGCCCTATGCCCAAACCAATTTGGCGGTGATGTACGCCAACGGCCAGGGCGCGGCGCGCGACTACCAGCAGGCGCTCAAGTGGTATCAGGCGGCAGCCGAACAGGGCGACACCAGCGCACAGCGCGGCTTAGGCGTGATGTATGCCAACGGCCAGGGCGTGCCGCAAGACTTCGGGCTGGCCTTGCAGTGCTACCAGAGCGGCGCGGCCGCCGGGGACGCCGCAGCCCAGTACGGCATGGGCGTGATGTATGCCAACGGCCATGGCGTAGCGCAAGACCTCAAACAGGCTTGCCACTGGTACCAACTGGCCGCAGCCCAAAACCATCTGCATGCTTTGTTCAACCTGGGCTTTTTGTATTCCAACGGACAAGGCATGCCGGCAGACTTGGAAAAAGCGCTGGACTGCTACGAACGCGCCGCCGCGCTGGGCGACGCGGCAGCGCAGTACAACCTGGGTGTGCTCTATAGCAGCGGAGCCGACCTGAACACGGAAAAGGCGCTGCACTGGTACCAAAAAGCCGCCGAGCAAGGCGATGCCGCAGCGCAATTCAACCTGGGCCTGATGTATGCCACCGGCCAAGGCGTGGCGCAAGACGATGCGGCGGCGCTGGCCTGGTACCAATTGGCCGCCGACCAGGGTGATGCGCAGGCCCAGTACAACCTGGGCGTCATGATTGCCAACGGCCAGGGCACCTTGGCAAGCCGCACCGTGGCCATGCAATGGCTGCAACTGGCCGCCGACCAGGGCGACGTACTGGCCTGGTACAACCTGGGCGCGCTTTACCAAGAAGGCGCTGACCAGGCGCCGGACTTCCAACGCGCTTTGCAGTGCTACCGCAAAGCGGCCCAGGGCGGCCAGGCTGATGCGCAGGCCGCTTTGGGTTGGCTGTATGCCAATGGCATGGGCGTGCTGCAAGACTATGTGCGCGCCCATATGTGGTTTAACGTGGGCGCGGTCAGCGGCCATGCACAAGCGGCCAGTGGACGCGAGTTTGTGGCCCAGCAAATGACGCCCGCGCAAATCGCCCAAGCGCAAGACCTGGCGCGCAAATGCATTGCGGAACAATTTGCGGGCTTTGACTAGGCTGCCCGCCGAGCTTGCAGCGCAGGCATTCGCCAAAGCGGCCAGCCCCTACAGCCGACCCACAGAACCACTTTGGTATCCCTTAACTTCTCTTTTCTTCTCACTGCGTCCTTACACCTCTACCGCCTAGTTCGCATTACCCACCCGACCACGGATAAGCCAGCCCCACCATGTTTGACGACAGCACCGATACCGACTACCAGGCCTACTTTGCCGACGCCGCCAGCGCCACGCAATCGGTCTTGGCGGCAGCACGCCAGCAAGTGGTGTGCGCGCTGGCGCGCGACTGCAGCCGCCATTGGTTTGAGCTGCTGCTTCAGGTGGCGCGACGCGGCGTGGCGCTGCGCCTCTTGGTGCCGGACACTGCCGCCAACCGCCAATCGGCCATCGCTTGGGAACGCATCAGTGCCGCAGGTGGCGAACTGCATTGGCTGGACAGCAGCGCGCCGATTTTGCAAACCGCTGTGTGTGTGGTCGACGGGCATACGGTGCTCAGCGGCGCTATCGCCGAAATAAGCAGCGTGGCACGCGAAGACTTTGCCGGCGTGGTGCGGCAAAGTGACTTGGGATTGGCGGCGCGTTGCCTGCAAGGGCTGGACGCGATGGTGCCACCGGGCGCAGCCCTAGCCGAAGCCGAAGCCGAAACGATCGCGCAAACCGCAAGCAGCCATGCCTTGGTACTGAGCGCCGACCTGCAAGCGCGCACTGCCGCTTGGCAAAGCGAACTCTTGCAATGCCACAGCCTGGCGTTGCAAGCCGAGTTAGATGAATTGCAGCGCAGCATGCAAAGTTTTGATAGGCAACAGGACGCGGCCATTGGCGATTTGCTGCGCGAGTTTTTGGACCTCAAGCGCCAGTACCTGGCGCAGATGCATGCGCGCTTTGGCGGCGCCGAGCGCGAGGCCCAAGCGCAGCAAGCCCAGGAGAGTTTTACCCGCTATACCGACAGCCACCCGGACGACGAACACCTAGATGCACCGCCCGAACTAGACCTGCAAGCGCAACAAGAACTTAAACGCCTGTACCGCAAACTGGCCATGCAATGCCACCCGGACCGGGTGGACTCGGCCCCCGAGAAGGAACATGCGCAGGCTTTGTTCCAGCGACTGCAACGCAGTTACCAAGCCAGCGATATGCGCGGCCTGCAAAAGCTGCAAGCCCAGTTAGAACTGGGCCAGGACGCCAGTAGCGCGCGCGCACCAGGCGCCGCCTCAGCGACCCGCCGCGCCCCGGCGCAATGGGCGATGGAGCTGAGCGCGCTACAAAGCACCCTGGCGCAGCAACAGGCGCAGCGCCTCGAGATTTTGCAAAGCGCCACCTGGCGCACGCTGGTAAGCCAAAGTCGTTGGGACTTGTGGTTTGCGCAGCAGGCCAAGCACCTGGAAACCGAAGTGGCGCGCTACCGCGAAGCGCTGCAAGAGATCGCAATCCAAAACCCTGCGCAGATTCAGCAAGACTAAGCATGGGGCAATTACAAATTTCACCTGCTGCAGGCGCACTGACGTCCGTAGAGCGCAAGCGCATGGACATGGTGGCCCACACCCTGGCCGGGCTGCATGAAACCCAGGCCCTGCAATTTTTCCGCGACCGGCCCGCGCTCTTGGCCGCCTGCCTGCAACAGCATTACCCGCTGGACGGCACGCTGATGCAGGCACTGGCCCAACGCAAGGATTGGCGCATGCTCAGCGCCAGTCGCGTGTTGCAATGGTCAGACGAACTGATAGAGGCCTATGCCGAAGACTGGGACTGGGAACTGCTGAGCAAAAACCCGGCCCTGCCCTGGTCCGGCGCCTTGCTGGAGCGCTATACCGATCGTTGGAACTGGCAGTCTTTGTGTACCAACCCCGGTCTGCCCTGGAGCCAAGCGCTGCTAGAGCAATTCGTGTATCGCTGGAACTGGGCGGTGCTCAGCCGCAACGCCGAACTGCCCTGGACGGCCGCATTTATCGAGGCCAATGCCCACCGCTGGGACTGGACCGCGCTGAGCTGGAACACCGGCCTGCCCTGGACCGTGGGCTTGCTAGAAAACTACCGGGACCGCTGGGACTGGACCGGCCTGAGCGCCAACACCTCGCTGCCCGGCGACGCGGCACTGGTCGAGCGCTTTGCCAAGCACTGGCAATGGACATGGCTGAGCGCCAACCCCAGCTTGCGCTGGAACGAAGCCCTGGTCACGCGCTATGCCGCGCATTGGGACTGGGAGGCCCTGAGCAAGCAGGCGCAATTGCCCTGGAGCCCGGAGCTGATCGCGCGCCATGCCGAGCTGTGGGACTGGAGCGCTTTAAGCGCCAACGCGCACCTGCCCTGGACCCCGGAGCTATTGTGCGCCTGGCCCGAGCGCTGGGATGGTGCCGCCCTGTGCCGCAACCCTTCCCTGCCCTGGTCCGCGTTGCTGCCGCAATGGAGCGACCCGGCTTGGCTGCAAGCGCCTCAGCCGCTAACGCCACCTTCTCCGCTACAAGCCTGGGACTGGGACGGCTTGAGCGAAAACCCGGCCCTGCCTTGGAGCGCAGCGCTGCTGGAAGCCTTGCAAGACCAATGGGACTGGGATCGCCTGAGCTGGAACCCGGGACTGCCCTGGGACGGCGAATTACTGGCGCAGTTCGCCCGCGATTGGGATTGGAGCGGCCCCAGCAGCAGCAGCGCCCTGCCCTGGAGCGACACACTGCTTGCGCAACATGCCGACGATTGGGACTGGGAGCGCCTGAGCGCCAACGCGGCTATTGCCTGGTCTGAGGACCTGCTGGCACCCTACATCGATCGGCTGAACTGGGCCACCCTGAGCGCGCAAGCCACCCTGCCCTGGAGCACCGCCTTCTATTTGCGCTTTGACGCGCACTGGTTTCCCAGCCTGGTGGCGCAGCATCAAGGGCTCAATATCCACCACTTGAGCAGCGACGACATCACGACACTCTTGCAGGAAAAGCCGTCATAAAACGCGGCTGTGGCGTCATCCCGCTGCCAAAAAGCGTGCTTACTAAGGCACAAAACTTGCGTAACCGTTCAGATGTAGCGCCTGTAACTTCATCGGGCGTCAAAAAAACCATTGAAAAGCGCCAAGGCCTGTTGCCAGGCCGCACGAGGAAATTGCCATGACCGAGGTGAAACACCAGCCAAGCCAAGCCCAGCATCTGGAGGCGGCAGCCCATCCTGCGCGCGGCCCGTCCACCCAATGGCTGGCCGAATCCACGCTGGTGGTTTCGCGCCAGGCGCATGTGCCGCACGGGCAAAAACTCTATGCCGTGGAACACCAGGCCCACCCAGTACAGCACCAAGCCCTGCCGATGCTGAACCAACACCAGGAATGAGTTTGCCCCGCGCCATCCCCCAAGCCTGTGCGCCGCTAGCGCATTCGGAGGGAGTGCGCGCATGAAAAATCTGCTCGCCGACGCCGACGCGGCCTACCGCCGGGGTGACTTTGCCAACGCATTGCGTATTTCGCGGCCCCTGGCCTCGCTGGAATACGCCGCCGCGCAAAACAACCTGGGCTTTATGTACGCCAACGGCCAAGGCGTGGCGCAAGACTATGCGGAAGCGCTGAAGTGGTACCGCCTGGCCGCCGCCCAAGACTATGCGCCCGCGCAATACAACCTAGGGTATATGTACGCCAACGGCCAGGGCGTGGAACAAGACCACGCCCAAGCGCTGCACTGGTACCAATTGGCCGCTGCGCAAGGCCTGCCGGATGTGCAAACCAATCTGGCTTTTATGTATGCCAACGGCCAAGGCGTGGAACGTGATGCAGCCCAAGCCGCTTACTGGTTCGAGCGCGCCGCCGTGCAAGGCCACGCCACCGCCCAATTCAACCTGGCCAGCATGCTGCTGCAAGGCGAAGGCATTGCCAAAGATACGGTGGGCGCACGCAAATGGCTGGAGTCTGCCGCCGTGCAAGGCCACAGCTACGCGCAATTCCAATTAGGCCTCTTGCTGGCACAAGGCAAAGACGTGGAGCCCGATGCCGAACTGGCGGCCAAGTGGTACCACAAAGCCGCCGACCAGGGCGATGCCCCAGCGCAATACAACCTGGGCCTGATGTACGCGCACGGCCAGGGCATTGCCCCGGACCTGTCGCTGGCCATGTCCTATTTCACCCTGGCCGCCGAACAAGGCCATGGCGATGCGCATTACAACCTGGCCGTGCTTTTAGCCCAGATGAACAGCGAAGGCCGCGACGCGATTGATGGCTCTGGCGCTGACGACGATGAAGACGCTCCCGGCCCCATGGCGCAAGCCCTGGTGCACTACCGCACCGCCGCCGCTTTAGGCCATGCGCAAGCGCAATACAACCTGGGCACGCTCAGCGCCAACGGCTATGGCGTGGCGCAAGACTATGCCGAGGCTTTGCAGTGGTACCAAATGGCCGCCGAACGCGGTATGGCGCAGGCGCAGTTTCAGGTCGGGTTGATGTACCACATCGGCCAGGGCGTGACGCAAAACAGCACCCAGGCCCGCCAATGGATGCACCTGGCCGCCGACCAGGGGCATGCCATGGCGCAATGCAATTTGGGCGCGATGTACAGCCAAGGCCAGGGCGTGAGCCAAGACTTCACGCTGGCGCGCCAGTGGCTGCAACTCGCTGCCGACCAGGGCGACACGCTGGCGCAACATAACCTGGGCCTATTACTCGCCCAAGGCAAAGGCGGCGCGCAAGACGCGGCCAAGGCCTATGACTATTTCGCGCTGGCAGCCCAGCAAGGCCATGGGCCAGCCCAATTTAACCAGGGCGTGGCGCTGGCCCAAGGCCATGGCGTGGCGCAAGACCTGCACGCGGCACAAGTCTGCTGGCAGCACGCCGCCGACCAGGGCATGAGCGAAGCCATGTTCAACCTGGCCGTGCTGCGCGCAAGCACAGACAAGGCCGACCCGCAGGTGCGCGCGCTTTACCAAGCCAGCGCGGACTTGGAAAACGCTGCCGCGCTGCACAACCTGGGCGTGATGTACGCCACCGGCAGCGGCCTGGAACAAGACCAAGCACAGGCCTTGCAGTACTACCGCGAGGCCGCACGGCGCGGCGATGTGGCCGCGCAATACGCAGCTGCAGTCTTGCTGGCCGAGGGCCCGCAAGAACTTTGCGATGCCACGGCGGCATTGGCCTATTTGGAACTGGCCGCAGCCCAAGGGCACCCAGCGGCGCAAGAGCGTCTGAACCTCCAACAATCAAACCAAAGCGCCAGCGTTGCCGACTATGCGCGCCTGATCGACAACTACCGCCTCGCCAGCGAACACGGCGACCCCTTGGCCGACTTCAATTTGGGCCTGCAGTACGCCGGTGGCCTGGGTTGCGAGGCCGATGCGGCACTGGCGCAGCAGCACTACCTGCGCGCCGCCCAAGCGGGCATGCCGCAAGCGCAAAACAACCTGGCGATTACCTTGTTGCAAGACGCCGATGCCGACGCGAACGCGGCCCAAGCAGGCCAATGGCTGCGCGAAGCCGCCGCCCAAAATTACCCGCTGGCCTGCTTTAACCTGGCGCTCTACCAAAGCCGCAGCGGCGATCCAGCGCAGGCGCTGGAAATGCTGCGCCAAGCCGCCGCACAAGGCGTGGCCAAAGCCCAATTCAATCTGGGCTGGAACCTGGCCTTCGGCGACACCGCGATCACCAGCTTTACCCAAGCCCTACCCTGGTTGCATAAAGCCGCCGAGCAAGACGATACCGACGCGCTCTACACCCTGGGGCGTATGCAGTTTTTTGGGCAAGGTCTGCCTGCTGATGCAGCGCAAGCACTGGCCTGGTACCAGCGGGCCGCTGCTTTAGGCGATGGCGCTGCGCAATTTAATTTGGGCTCCATGTACGCCAACGCGCAGGGCACGGCGCAGGACTATGCCCAAGCCTTGCAGTGGTACCGCGCAGCGGCCGGCCAGGCCCCGGCTCCCGCCCCGGCGGCGCAACTGAGCGCACCGCCCATCACCACGCTGCCGACTCGCCCCACGGAGACCGAGGCCGAGGCCACTTCCGACAGCGATGCCATGAGGCGGGCCGCATGAACTTCAAGCAATCCCGCTCTGTGGGCAGCAAACCGAGCCTAAAAGCTCAAGCTTTGGGGTTTTGTGCCGATTCATGCAAGGACCATCTACAAGGATTGAGCATGCAAGTTACTAAATTTATCTCTATCGCCCTGACCGCCATCGCGCTGAGCGCGTGCCAAGTTGCGCCTTTGCAAAAATTGATGAGCAGCATCACACTGGACCAGGCCGCGGCCGACCATGGCACGCAAGACAAAGCAACGAACGAGCGTCCCGCCATGGTCAAGGTACCCAGTGAACTACTGGTACCCAATTTGCCCCTGGTTGAAAAACGCGAAAGCCTGACGGCCACCGGCTATGCCGTCATCAGCGTGCAAAACCACAAGACGCCGGCGCAGCAACGCCTGATGGCAATCCGCGCGGCCAAGCTCGACGCTTACCGCTCGCTGGCCGAGCAGGTCTATGGACTGCGCCTGGATGCCACCGCCACGGTGGCTGACATGGTGGTGCAAAACGATACCTTCCGCAGCAAGGTGGAAGGCGTGATTTATGGTGCCACCCTGGTCAGCATCACGCCCAGCGGTGACGATACCTACGAGACGACGCTGACCTTAGATAAAAGCACCGTGCAAGATTTACGCATGCTCTACTTAACGCAGCTCACGGCGAAAAGCCGGTAATCCCTAAGAAAGCCAGCTACTCCACCATGCGCCGCCTCCCCGCCCTGTTAACAACCCTGCTGCTTACCACCAGCAGCATGGGCGCTTGGGCGCAAAACCTGAGTATGGAAGAAAAGCTGGCGGCCATCCGCAAAAGTCTGGTCGAAACGGCACTTGAAGGGCCAACCAAAGTCACCGCCACGCAATGGATAGACGGGCAAGGCGTATTGCGCGAAAGTAGCAGTTTTCGCGCCAATGTGGAAGTGCGCGGTGTGCGCGTAGTGGGATACACCACTGACAGCGAGGGCGAAGCCAGCGCCAAATTGCAATGGCAGGAACTGTATGGCGGTGCTGCAGGCAAAGCGCAGGGCAAGGCCCTAAGCAGTGCCGGTGGCCCGGCCTGCAAACCCATGGCCCCTGGGCGTCTGCAACACCTGATGGGCTTGCAGTGGAACGTCAATGGTCGCTTTTCTGCCGAAGAGCACAACATGATCGAACAATTGCGCGGCTTGTGGACCCAGCAGCTAAGCAGCGCGGGCGCCACAGGTGCGCTATGGCGCCTCACACCCAAGCCTCGCGCCGAAGGCCGCAGTGGCTATGAACAAGCCTTGCTGGGCGCTGGCGTCGATGATTTGCCGTGGGTACTTGAACTGACGGTGGTCGGATTACCGAGATCCGATGAGCCCAATGCGGCCTGGACTAATCCGGGCGAGCGTGTGCCCATGCTGGCCGACGAAGCCCTGCGCTCCTCGCCACGCACCAACTGGGCCTTCAATATGCCGGCCATGGTACGCATTGAATTGCAAATGCGTGTGTTTGCACGCAACCAAACCAAGCCGGTGTTGCAGATCAATACCCCCATGACGCTGGCCGCGCAAGATAGCAACTGGGGCATCACCCAAATGAGCAATACTGCGCGCGCGCAGGTTCTGGCGCTTGCCGAAAACGCGTCCCTGGAGATGTACAAAACCATGGTTTGCCAAACGGTGACGGGTGAAGTGACGCAGACCGCAGCCAAGCAGTTTAGGATTAATTTGGGCGCGGCCTCTGGTGTTCGCGTTGGCGATACCTGGGTATTAGCCGATGCCGCCTTGCTGCCACAGCGGGTCTTGGAGCCGGGCAATGCCGCACAGACCGTGATGGCCAAGGTGCAATACGTGACCGAGCACTATGCCCAACTCACGCCCACGGCTGGCCCTGCGCAAAACGTGCAAACGCGCTGGGCCGCCTGGTCTGCCGAGGACGCACGCTAAAGCCGCTCGGGCTACGTGCTAAGCTTTGCGCCGATCTGCGAATCGCCCCTACGATGCTTTTTACTTTGCCCCTGCGAACCTTGCACACACGCATTGCATGTGTGCTTGCTGTCTGCGCCTTGGCCCCCTTAGCCTGGGCAGCCAGTGAGGCGGCACCGGCAAAGCCAGTTGCCAATGCCCCAGCTCCCGCCGCGCAAAGCTACAAGCCAAAAGCGGGCGAAACCTTAGACCAGGTGATTGCCAAAACCATGGGTTCCAGCCCCCTGAGCTTGGCTATTTTGCGCCAGGCATTCATTGACCAAAATCCGCAAGCCATCGTGCCGGGCAAGGTGCCCAAGCTGCGTAAAGGTGCCACCTTGAATGTGCCCGACCACGACCTGCTGCTGCGCGGTGTATTGGCCAGTGTGACGCCCGTGGCCGCGCCCAGCGAAGCCGCTCCCCGTGCGGCCCAGCCCACGCCCGAAGAGCGTAAGCGCTGGGTTACGTACCCGTGATCCCCGTCAGCGATGCGTCGGCCAACCCGGTACGCATCAACCCGGTTTTTCCCCAAGGGCCCGCCTCACCCACGCTGGTAGAGGCTGTAACCGCCCGCGCCCTCAATCTGCGCGACGGCCAGATCGTGCAAGCCACGGTGCAATCGCGTGCGGACGAAATGGTGCTCATGCTGCGCGGCCGCCAAGTGGGCATTGCCCGCGTACCAGGCTGGGAAGTGGGCCAACGCCTGAGCTTCAGAACACAGGCCAACCCGGATGGCAGCATCGCCCTGGTGCTGATCAACGGCAAAGCCAGCGCCTACAGCAACCCGGGCCTACCCACCTTGATCGAAGCGCAGGCACGGCCCGTACCCAACCAGCCCCCACCCAATCAGCAGGCGCAAAACGACCGTGCGCAGGAGCGTAATCCGCAGACCTTGGCCGCCCCGGCCACCCCGCCAAGTAACCCGGTGGTGGCGGTGCAAAACGTGCAAGCCAGCGCCTTGTCGGGCCTGGCCTGGGCACCGGTCAGCCCCAGCGAGGGCAAGTTCTCCCGCCTGGGCAGCCTGATGTACCGCAGCCCCGGCATGCCCGAGGTGCGCGACCTGCTCAAGCCCGGCGGGCTGGACGCCTTGTTGTCCAAGGTCGCCAACCAGCCCGAGGTGCAGGCGCAATTGCAAAACCAGTTGCAAGGCATGCGTCTGACCATGGAAAAACTCAGCCCCGAGGCGATCAGCGCTGCGCTAAGGGCGGCACTGGGCTCGGAGACCAGCTTGCCGCGTATCCGCAACCCGGCGCCCAACGACCTTAAGCCTTTGCTGCACAAGCTGTTGTCGCTGATGGAGGACAAAACCGAAGAAGACACGGCGGGCATGCACCAGGTCAAGCGCGCACTGGCCGATTTGGACGCGGCTCAGCTATCGGCGATGCAGGCGCAGCACATGGGCGAAATGTCCATGACCGTGGTACTTCCCTTTGTGGACCATTCCCCGGTGGAGCTGGCCTTTGAGCGCAAACGCACGAATGAAGACGAAGAATCCCGCTACACCGTAAACATGCATTCCAACAGCCGCGACTACGGCGAGCTGTGGCTGCAGGCTGACTTGCTCGGCGGCGACAGCGTGGCCTTGTCCATGTGGGCCGTGCGCCCTGCCGTGATTGACTTTGCCCGCCAGGGCCAGGCTGAGCTGCGCAAAACCTTGGGTGACGCGGGTCTGACCCTGCGCTCGTTTTCGGCGCACTTGGGTGAGCGCCCTGCGCCCGAGCCCCTGATTCAGCCCTTGGCCTTACCCGGCGAAGTGGTGGACATGCGCGCATGAGAACCATCAAAAAAGCCATCGCCCTGGTATACGGCAAAAACCGGGCACCCATCGTTACCGCTAAAGGCGAGGAAGAAGCGGCGCTGGAGATGATCGCCCAGGCGCGCGAATATGGCGTGTATGTCACCGAAGACCCCAAACTGCTGGCCTTGCTGAGCCGCCTGAAGGTGGATCAAGAGATTCCAGCTGAGCTGTTTACCGCAGTTTCGGTGATTTTGTCGTGGGTGTATTGGCTCAAGGGCATGCGCCCGGGCGATGAAAAAACCGCACCTGGCGCTGCTTCGGGCAGCCAAGGCAGCGCAGAGGGCATGCCCACCGAGGCGGCTGCGATGTTTGACGAATTGTCCAGCGGGCTCGATGGTTTGGGTGGATTCGGCAAGCCGGCCAGCCCTGCAGGTAGCTCCGAATAAAGCTTGCGTGCCGGGTGGTCATGCAATCCTTGCAAGGCCGCAGGCCGTGGCAATCTATGACTGGGTGCCTGCGTGGAGCGCCATATCGCTGCGCTCCCGTTGATGGGGCCGCGTTCGCTTAGGCGTCGCTGTAACCGGTATTGCGGGAGAAACGGGAGATATGCCCTAGGCGGTCATAGACCTCGACCGAGCTGCTGGGGTCTTCCAAGCGCAGGCTTTGCAAGGTGCCGCGAATGGCCTCCAGCTTGCGCTCCATCAGCACCGCATTGCGCCGGTGGGCATCGCGGCAGGCAATCATGGTTTCACGAAAACTTTGCCATTGGGGCAGCGTTTGTACCTCGTGTGCGGGAGGAGCCAAGCGCGTTAATTCGGTGAGTAATTCGTTTTTGATGGGTTGCAGGGTCTCGAATTTATCTAAATCCTGGACGCGCAGAGCGTCAAACTCCAGTTCCAGGATTTCCGCAAGCTGGCGGGCCAGTTCCTTAGCTTGGTCGGGCGTTTCGGTCAATGCACACTCTCAGGGAATAGAGGCCGGGATTGCGATCAATGGGCGATCAAGCTTTCCAGCGCCACGAAACTCTCTGCAATACGGCGCGGGTTGAGCGGGTATTGGCCATTTTGGATCGCCTGTTTGATGGAATCGACCTTGGCGCGGTCAAATTCGGGTTCTTTTTTCAGGCGTTCGGTAATTTTCTTAAATCCTGGCACTTCAGCACCTCGCTCTGCGGCGGCCGACTTGCTTGCTGCAATTTCCGACTCAGACGTGGCAGGCGCCACCGCACCGGCAAACCCGCCGCCCTTGGCTTTTTCCAAGGATTTACGCAGGGACACATCGGTCTGCACCGGCCGGGAATTGTTAGATATCGCATCAGTCATAGTGGGCTCGCTTCATGTTCGGAAGTCGTATACGGGGCTTCTCTCACAGCTGAATCGGACGTAGAAAACAAAACTTGAGGCCTTTTCGCAATTATTTTTTCATAAACCGCGTGCCGCGTTGGGTCCGGTAACCACCCCACTTAGTATTCGGCCCGACTCGGGATTTTTTAAGCGGATTTGTTCACCCATTCTGCCATCTTGCAGGGCTTCTACCCGCGCCGAGATGGCAAAACCGCTGCTTTGGCCCACCGTCAGGATAACTACCTGGCCTTGTTTGACCAGTATCGCCCGGCGTACGTCATGGCTGCGCAGGGGAACGCCGGCCTGCATATCGCGCACCATTTCCCCGTTTTCTAAATCCTTAACTGAGGTAACTGCCTGTAAATCTACCCCTTGGGACGGTACTTCCTGCTCCTCGAGCATGTCGGGGCTGACCGTGGTGCCGCTGCGCAGCAGTTGTTTAGCGACCACCACTTTGCGCGTAGCCGCAGTGGCGCTGGCGGCGACTTTGGCAGGCACGGCGGCGACGCTGGCGGGTATTGCGGGGCTTGGCGTGTGCTGCCCGCTGGCCGGTGTGCCGACAAATGTGACGCCAGGCTTTAGCACCAGGCGCATATAGAGCTGCCAATACGGGCTGCCCAGGCAGCGCACGCGCACCGTCTCGCGGGTGGCAAAGGGTAAATCCATGACCAGTGGGCGGTCACAGGTCTGCACCTGTACCCGCGCATCCAAAGGGGCAAAACTGAATTGGTCTGCCTCCAGCTGGTGGGTTTTCTGCGCCCATTGGCTCACCTCGCTGAGCAACTTGGTCTGCAAGGCGGCAGAAGTATCGGTTTGCGCGCAGGCGCAGCCCAAAAGAAACATCCAGGAAAGCCCGCGTATCCACGACCACCACACCCCACGCAACGCTATGGCCGCGTCTTCCATCCAGTGGCACAGCACTTGCATGGGTGTTTGAAAAGGTGTTGGTTTTACGACAGCGTGCATGATGAATTAAGTACGCGCAAGAAAAGTGCCACCTATTACGGACATTACACATTGAAACCCTGACCACCCCATCGACACCAATTACACCCATTGACCGGCACCATGGTAGAGCGCAACACCCTGATCCCACAACCCAGCCTTGCCGTTGCAACGGCGGCTGCGGCACGTCGGGGCGCCTTCGGGGCCAACGCGGGGCGCACAGCTGCAGCAGGTGGCTTTTCCCAGACCTTGCAAACGGTGCAAAGCACCCACAGTGCCACGGTGGACGCCGGCGATACGCTTATTGGAATGATCCGCGATGTCGCCAAGGCCAAGGGCCAGAGCCTGAACGCAGCCCAAGAGTTTCAATTGGCGCAGCAAGTGGCGCATTCCAACGGCATTGGCGACGCCAACCGGATTTACACCGGCCAGAAAATTGACCTGTCGGTGCTTGAGCCCGCGCTCGCCGCCCTGGCTACCGCCGGGCCGGGGCGCGGACTACCCGCCACCACAGTCCAAATGCCCGTGGCGCTAGCCAAGCCCACAGCGACAGCGACAGCGACCGCAGCGGCAGTTTTGCAAAACACGGTAAGAATGCAGACGCCGGTGCAAATGGCGCTCAGCCGCCAGGCGCAAGTCAATATGCCGCGACCGGTGCAGGGCACGATGCCAGCCTCGTACCACCCATCGGCAGGGCTAGACCATCCGGTACTTATCAAAACCCTGGACCGCGCTGTCGCAAAGGGCTTTATTCCGCCTGCCGAAAAGTCGGCGGTCTACGACAAAATCTTGGACATGTCCAAAAACCACGGGTTTGCGCCAGATGACTTTGCGCGCATGACCCTGATGGAGAGCGACGGTATGAACCCGCGCGCCAGCAACCAACGCTGCCACGGCATCATCCAGTTTTGCGACGGCCCCGCGCGCGGCGCGGCCTCCGCCGGCTATGGCGCCAATCCCAAAGCGATCCTGGACCTGAGCGTGCATAAGCAACTCAGCCTGGTGGACAAGTATTTCGAGGACGTGGGCCTCAAAAACCAAGGGCCGGCTGGATTGGAGGATTTGTACCTCTCAGTGCTCAATCCTGCCTCCCGTTCGGAAAACCAGCTCAATGCCCCGCTCAATATCCCCGGCCCCCAGGCGCGCAGCCTGCATGTGGGTAGCGACAGCGCAGCGCCTATCACCCGCCAGTCCATCCGCCAGGGCTTGCTGCAAAACGCAGCGGCGCGGCTGGGGCAGATGTTGCCGCCTTCTCTGCGCCAACAGGCGCAGCGGGCGCAGCAATATGTAGAAGATAGTTTGCCGTAGGCAAGGGCTTTTTGTGCAGGATGCGGCCTGCTGGCCGGCGTGCAGCCGGCTTAATTGCCTGCCGCAGGGCTTGCGCCTGCCGCGGGCCTTACTTTTCTTTGCTTCGCCAAAGAAAAGATTAGCAAAAGAAAAGCGAGCCAAAGGCCGTGCTCCTTCGGGGTACCTTGCGCTACTCGCGGCGCTCGGGGTCGGGCGCAAACTCGCTACGCTCAAACAGCGTCCGCCCTGATCCGCGCCCCGCTGCGTTGCTCAGCACGGCCTATGGCAGCGGGGGGCCCGAATACCGCGTGTGCTCGTTCGCTTCGCTCACCTTGCACACGCTTCTCGGCGCGCTGCGCGCGCTGTCGTGGCAGCCCTCGCTTCCGCCACAACCAGCAAAACCACCACCGCACCCACAGCCGCAGCCGCGCCAAGCCCCAATCCATTGACTACGACCGCATCGTTCACCAATCTGGGCCAACAAACCCGCACCGCAGCCTCCCGCACCCACACCCGTATCCAGCCCAAAATAACCAAATTGGCTGTTCAAGCTCCCCTTCACCCCGGCGGGGGTGAAGGGGCGGGGGTGAACGGGCGGGGGTGAAGGGGGGGATAAAAAGCAGCGGGGGATAAAACAGCCAAGCCGTCGAACGCCCGACTGCCCAGGCCATTGTTAAAGCTAAAAAACGGCAAACCCTTGCCGCTGCAGGCGGTCCGGCGATCTGCCGGTTGTAGCCTCCACAGAGGAAAGCCAGCACGGCCGCAGCGGCAAACATCGGGTGGCATGAAGCTTGCAAGACATGACCCCATACGGCATACCTACACCCTTATGTGTCGGTAATCCGGCGGAAAACTTGAATCCAATTGGAGCCAGTGGCATGAACTTTATTGACCAAGCATTCAGCCTCAACGAGAAGTCGTTGAACGTGCGCGCACAGCGCATGGAAGTGCTGTCGCGCAATATTGCCAATGCCGACACGCCGCACTTCAAAGCGCAAGACATTGACTTTAAGTCAGTAATGAAGACCGCCAGCGAAGGCGCCGTGGTGACTACCAATGCAAAGCACATGACAGAGGCACCGGACCAGACCAGTGACGGACTGAAGTACCGCGTTCCTTTTAACGTCTCGTTTGACGGTAACACAGTGGAATTACCGGTGGAGCAGGCCAAATTCGGTCAGTACGCCGCTGATTACCAAACCACTTTAAGCATTCTGGAAAACCGCATTAGCGGCATTCGCAAAGCATTGCGGGGAGACTAAGCATGGCACTGGACAACATCTTTGGTATTGCAGGCTCGGCGCTCAATGCGCAGACCGCGCGTATGAATGCCACCGCGTCCAACCTGGCCAATGCCGGGGCGGTCGCCAGCACCGAAGCGGGTGCGTTTCGCGCCAAGCGCACGACCTTCAAAACCATTATGGAACAGCAACTGGGCTCGCCCGAGGTCAACAAGGGCGGCGTGAAGGTGGCAGGCATTACCGATGACCCCAAGCCCATCTCCCGCATGTCGGACCCCGGCAACCCGGCGGCCGACAAAGACGGCTATGTGTATCTGGCCAACGTGAATGAAATGACCGAGATGGTGGAGATGATGGCTGCGGCCCGCTCCTACCAAAACAACGTCGAAGTGGTGAACACCGCGCGCCAGCTCACGCTGCGCACGCTGGACATCATCAAAAACTGAATAACCGACTGAGACCACTATGGCCAATATCGACCTGCTCAACTCCTCTGCTGCGACCAATAGCGCATGGGCCTCTGCGGTGCCTAGCAGCATCCGCACTACCGCCCAAGATGCGCAGACCAAGCTGACGGCGACCACCGGCCAAGGGGCCATGGGCCAAAAAGACTTTTTGACCTTGTTTACCACCCAACTGAAAAACCAGGACCCGCTGGACCCGGTAAAAAACGAGGCCTTTGTGGCCCAGCTGGCGCAGTTCTCGCAGTTGGAGGCGACGACCAATATGTCCACCTCGCTGCAAACTTTTGTGGACAGCATGTCCAGCAATCAGATGCTCACCGGCGCCAACCTGATCGGTAAAAAAGTGTCGGTGGCTGACGGTCCGGCACAATTGACCAGCGGCCAACCGGTGCAAGGCGTGATCAGCCTGCCCAATGGCGCTGATGGCGTCACCATGAATGTCTACGACACCAAGGGCATCTTGGTCAGCACCGTAACGGCTGGCGCCCAAACTGCGGGTGATATGACTTGGGCCTGGGACGGCAAAGACCAGGCTGGCAACGCACTGCCCGATGGCATTTACAGCTTCAAAGCCACAGCGGTGAGCCAAGGCGCACAAATTACGCCGAGCGTCAGCACCATGGCCAGTGTCATTGGCGTGAGCCAACAACCGGACAAATCTGTCTTACTGCAATTTAACGGTGGCAAAACCATGAAACTGGCAGACGCGCTGCGCATCTACGGCTAAGCCTACATCCCACTAACAAACCAATAACCCTAGCAACACCCGGAGAACCTCACCATGTCTTTTTATACCTCGCTAACCGGACTGAACGCCGCCACCGCCATGTTGGGCGTGACCGCCAACAACATCTCCAACGTGGGTACCACAGGTTTCAAGCGCTCACGCGCTGACTTCGGTGACATTTTTGCTACTTCACCACTGCAAAAATCATCCAGTACCGTTGGTCAGGGTGTGTCGCTGAAACAAGTGAGCCAGGAGTTCAGCCAGGGTAATATTTCCTTCTCGTCTAACGCGCTGGACTTGGCGATTACCGGTGACGGCTTCTTCCCGCTGCGCTCTGCCGACGGATTGACTGATACCTACACCCGTAACGGATCGTTCTCGCTGAACGAACAGTTCAACGTGGTGAACTCGGCAGGCCAGCGTTTGATGGCGGCGACGGTGGACTCGACCGGTAGTGCGAACGTGAATGACCGCGTGGTGCTGACCATCCCGCAAAAGACTTCCGGCGAAGCCAAACAAACCTCTTTGGTGTCCTTGGGCCTGAACTTCCCTGCCGACGCTGCGGTTATCAACGTGCCCTTTAGCCGCACCAACCCGGCCAGCTACAACAAGTCCACCGCCTTTACCGTGTACGACAACGGTGGTAACGGCTACCTGGCCACCATCTACTACGCAAAAACCCAAAACGCGAACCAGAACAGCCCGTTCAACAAATGGCAAACCTATGTGTATGTGGGCGATGACCAGGTGTCTGCTGCGCTGGCCCAGTCCACCGACATCAACGGTGATCTGCAATACGTGAACCAGTACGGTCAGATCAAGTCCTACAAGGAAGTCAAAGATGAGCTGACCACCGCCAAAACCCAGTTGATCTCGCTGGACGAGTTGACCGACAAGCGCACCTCGGCCCCGGCCGCGATTTCCGGCGTCGCCTCACAGGTCGATTTGTCGGGTGGTGAGAATACTTTCAAGAAAATTGTGGAAAGCTCGCAACTGGACTTGAGCAATTTGTTCAAAGTCAAAGTCGACGGGTCCACCCAGCCGGTGACCGTGGACCTGAGCTACCTCAAAGACTCGAATAAAGTCTTGACCGGCAGCGCCTTGGCCGCTGAGGCAACGAAGTTTTTGAACCGTAAATTCGGTGACGAAACCACCTTTAATTTCACGTCGACCACGGCGCTGTTCTCCAATCCAGATACCAACCTGACGATTACGGACTCGCGGATTGGCAACGACATCAAGGTGCCGATCACCTTGTCAGGTTTCCAGGACCCCAGCAACGTCAGCGTCGAAGAGCTGACCGCCATTTTCCAAACCCAGGTCAATAACTCGGTACTCGGCGGCCATGCCCGCCAACGTATTGACTTGAGTGGAGCAGTGTCCACACCGGGTGGCGCGGCGACGTTTTTCGGCTTTCAATTGCCTACTACCTCGGGACAGCAACTGGGTGACTCGGCGCTGCAAACCGCGCAAAAAATCTTGGCAGCCAAAGAGGACATTCTGGCCCTTCCGGATGTCGTGGCGCGCGGCGTCAAAGACATTTCCATCGGCTCGGATGGCCAGTCTGTCATCCTGGAGTACAACCAGTTTCCAAAAACCTATTTCAAGGTCGCCGGCACTATGGCAGGTGGTGAAGATCCCACCAAATTCCAGGGCGTAACACTGGAAGGCTCCAACCCCGGTGATTCGGCCGGCAAGACCGCACTGTTGATCGTGGCCAACAAAAAAGCCATCCTGGAAGATACGGCACCTGGCTCGCTCAAAGGGCGGGGCATTACCGACATCCAGCTCGACCCTACCGATCCGGATGGCACGACGTTGATTTTTGTCCATGACCAAACCACCGCCTTGGATGGCGTGGTGCCCACCGACTTTGTGCCGGAGATTACCGGCCATGAGTTGGTCAGCGGCGCGCCCTGCGGCATCACTGCCACCGCTTTGGAATGGACGCCCAAGAGCGCATTCAAAGTCAGCCAAGCGGGACTTGCCGCCGGCAATACGCTGGAGTTTATGGGTCAGGCCTGCCTGTACACCGGCGCTACTGGGGTTCAAACACCGACAACGGCGGCCCAAATTGCAGCTGCTATTGTGCAAAACAAGACCGCTTTGCTCACCTCAAGCTTTGCAACCACCAATTTCATCACTGACATTGCGATCGATCCCAACGACAGTACCAATGTGGTCTTCACCTACGACAAAGACCATACCGACTTGCGTAGCGTCAGCCCGATGAGCACATTGAAGCAAGGGGTGTACGACAACGCCACATCGAACATGCTCAGTTCGACGGCCTTGGCCTCAACGGCTGCCGCCTGGGCGGTGGACTACAGCATTCACCCCGGCCCTGGTCCGAGCGACCACATCATCAACTCTGGCTTTATCGCTGGCGGCACCACCCCGAGACTTCTGCCTACGCCTACGGACTTGGTCGGTGGCGGCGTCACGGCCGGCACCCCCTTGTTGATCAATCCCAACTTGGCCGAGTCGCCCATGAAGGTGACCTACGACTACAACACCCAAAGCTTCAAGATCACCGACAGCACCAATGCCGGTGCTAACACGATCACGATTGCTGCAGGTACCAACCAAGACAGCGGCCAGTCGCTGGCCACCAACACTATCTTGAACTTGACGGCTACGCCGGTCAAACTCAATACCGATGGACTTTCGGGGCTGAAGATGCTGCCCAACAACAAAAATCCGCTGCGCTCGATTACCGACCAGCGCTACGGTATGGCCGTCACCTACGACGCGGTGAGCAAAACATTTACCGTCAAATCTGGCTCCACGGGTGACAATTCGTCCATTGCCATCACCGAAGTGAGTGCTACCGGACTGAAACTCCTAGGCCTGAAAGCCTCGGAGATTTCCAAATCCGGCACCGCAGTGCGCGGTATCAGTTCCATGCCAGCGGTCGCCGTGGGCAAACCGCCTACCGTGAACGTGACCAATAACTTCAACGTCGATGAGACCAACAACAGCTTTGTGGTGACCGTCGACGGCATTAAAGGCACGGTGCGCATTCCGCCGAGCTCGACCTATTCGCTGGAGTCGTTCATGCGCGAATTGCAGCGCGGCATCAACAACCTGGCCAGCGATGAGCCGGATCCTAACGATCCGACCATTGTGTCCCCTGCGACTGTCAACGGCGTGAAGGTGACTTTTGACTACACCAACAACCGCTTTGTGTTCACGACGGGCACCACCGGTTCGGATTCATTCATCAAGATCTCTGGCGACACCGCCTGGGGTCTGGACCAGGTGGAAGCCGGGCGTGGCGCGACCTCGACCTGGATCAAGCCTTCGCAGCACTATGACATCGTGGGCGGCGCCCCGCAGGCCAAGTACATCGATAAAGACGGCAAAGAAACGACCAACGGTGACGGCTTTACCGGCCTGCCGGCCTGGTCGCCGATTTACCTGGACAAAGGCGAGCTGACCTTTAACACAGCCGGTAAGTTGTACTCGCCTATCAAAGGTACCCAGCTCGAGACGGTGTATCTGGCAGGTGGTAAGGGTGCTTTGACGATTAACGTGAACTACGCGGCATCGACCCAATACACCTCGCCGTTTGCGGTGCTGTCGCAATCGCAGGACGGCGCGCCAGAAGGTTCGCTGGTGGGCGTGACTATCGGAAACGACGGTTTGGTGAGCGCTTCGTTCTCTAACGGTACGCAAAAGTCTTTGGCCAAAATTCTTTTGACCAACTTCTCCAGCCCGTCAGGCTTGCGCCAGATCGGTGACTCGAGCTTCTTGGCTTCTGCCGCTTCGGGCAAACCTATTTTGGGTACTGCCGGTAGCGCAGGCTTTGGAACGCTGCGTGCCGGTGCCACCGAACGGGCGAACGTGGACTTGACGCAAGAATTGGTGGACTTGATTACCGCGCAACGTAACTTCCAGGCCAATGCCAAAGCGATTGAGACCAGCTCGACGATGACGTCGGCGATTATTAATCTGCGTTCCTAAGCCCTAGCTAGCTGATACCGTAAGGAGCCCGGACCATGGATCGTTTAGCCTTTAATGCGGTGGCCGCCATCAATGAGCAGCGCGTGGCGCGGCAGATGGCGACCAACGAGATGGCCAACGCCACGACCGTCGGCTTTAAGCGCAGTTTTGAGGCCTCCGTGCGGGCCATTGAGGTGGACGGTGTCGGCTTGAAAACCCGCTTTCAACCGCAATCGTTCACCGAAGACTACATCAGTATGAAGGCCGGACCAGTCATGGTGACCGGTAATGACCTGGACGTGTCCTTGAGCGCCTACAGCGTGATGGGGGTTACGGCGCCGGACGGCACCTTGGCCTTTACCCGACGCGGCGATTTGCGGGTCAACGCGTCCGGTACCCTGGAAACCGGCAATGGCAACGCGGTGCGTGCGCAAAGCGGCGGCGCATTGACCGTGCCGCTAGGCGTCAAGGTCACAATCAACTCCGACGGCTCGGTGTATGGCATAGACCCGGCACAGGTGGGCACCGTCGCCCCGGTACTCATTGGCAACATCATGCTGCGCGACTCCAGCACCACGCCGCTGCAACGCCGCGAAGATGGTTTATTTGCGGTTGCCGGCGCACCCAAAGGTGAAGATATTCCGCCCGGTCCGATCAAACCGGGGCTGACATCGGGTGCCTTGGAGGGCAGCAATGTCAACGCCATCAGCGTCATGGTCAAGATGATGGACCAGGCCCGTTCGTTTGAGATGCAAGTAAACATGATCAAGGAAAGCAAAACCTGCGACGAATCTGGCGCCACCATGATGAAGAGCAGCTGACGGTTTTACCTGGCCTGAACTTTGCTTTTGATCTTGTAATCTTTTAATTTTCCAAGGAGCGCACCATGGACGCATCAATGTGGGTGGCCAAAACCGGCCTCGACGCCCAGCAGACACGTATGAACGTGATCTCCAATAACCTGGCCAACGTCAACACCACCGGATTTAAGCGCGACCGCGCCGTCTTTGAAGACCTGCTCTACCAAAATATCCGCCAAGCCGGCGGCCAGACCAGCACCGCCACCCAAGCGCCTACCGGACTGATGCTGGGCACCGGTGTGCGCATTGTGGCGACCGAAAAGCTCAATGTGCAGGGCAATATGATCAATAGCCAGAACCCGCTGGATGTGGCGATTTCTGGTGAGGGCCATTTCCAGGTGACCCAACCGGACGGCACTTCGGCTTACACCCGGGACGGCGGCTTCAAAGTCTCCGCCACCGGGCAGTTGGTCACTTCGGCCGGTTCGCCCTTGTCGCCCGCTATCACGATACCGCCCAATGCCTCGACCATCACCATCGGCCGCGATGGCACAGTGTCGGTGGAGCTCAACACCGGCGGCCAGGCGGTACTGGGCCAAATCACGATCGCCCGCTTTTTGAATCCGGCCGGCTTGATGGCGATTGGCCAAAACCTGTTGAAAGAAACCCCCGCCAGCGGCACGCCAACGGTCGGTGCACCGGGTACGGGCGGCGCAGGCAACCTGATGCAAGGCACGCTGGAAGCGTCTAACGTGAACGTGGTGGAAGAGATGGTCAATATGATCGAAACCCAACGCGCTTACGAAATCAACTCCAAGGCGATTTCTGCGGTGGACGGCATGCTCAAGTACATCAACCAGAACATGTAATCGGCGGGCTCCTCGCCTACGCGCTCACGGCCTCTGCTCCCAGAGGCCGTTTTGCTTGGGGCGGCGCAATGCGGGGCCAAAGGCACTGGCACATTTATTGCGAATCATGGCAAGAGTTTGCCAGTTGTCCGGAAAGACGACAGGCAAATCCCCGGATTTCTGCCCTGCCACCCCTTTTTCGGAGAATCGCGATGCCCTGCACCACCCCATTACGGCGCCTGACCTTGGCCCTGCTGGTGGCGACTCTGAGCGCCTGTTCCGTGATTCCGCCCCAACCGCTGGTGCATAGCGAAGGCTTTAAGCCGGTCTACCCGGTCGTCGATGCCCAGCCCAAGCCAGGCACCGGTGCTATTTTCAACAGCAGCCGCAGCGAGGCATTTTTCGGCGTCGGACGCAGCTACGTGGTAGGCGACCTGGTCTCTGTGCTGCTGGCTGAAAACACCAGCGCCAACCGCTCGCAAAATGCGACGCTAAAGAAAACCGCGGGCGCCAAAGTCAGTTCCAAAGGTTTGCTCAATATTTTTGGCGATCTGGGCCCCGAGATGGGCAGCACCATCAACCACGATGGCTCTGGCCAGACCAACCAGGAACAGACCTTGACCGGCTCGGTCACCGTATCGGTGGTCGAAATCATGCCCAACGGCAACCTGGTTTTGCGCGGTGAAAAACAAGTGGCTTTGTCCGAAGGCAGTGAGGTCATTCAGGTGTCGGGCGTGGTGCGCCCGGAAGATATCGCCCCGAATAACACCGTGCTCTCGCGCCGTCTGGCCAATGCGCAAATCAGCTACCGCGGCATCGGCGACGAGGCGGGCGCCAGCCGCGCAGGCTGGGGCACCAGCGCGATTATGAAATTCATGCCCTTCTAAGCCAAGCACCTCTTACCGGCCCACCACTATGCAACACTTTTTCCAACGTATCAGCCTGCTCGCCTTGCTGTGGGCGCTCGGCTTTTCCACTGCCCACGCGGATCGCATCAAAGACCTGACGAGCATGGCCGCCATGCGTGGTAACCAATTGATCGGCTACGGCTTGGTCGTGGGCTTGCAAGGCACGGGCGATAAAAAAGCCAGCTTCACCAGCCAGAGCATGAAGACATTGCTCAACCGGATGGGCCTCAATCAGGACAATGACATTGACAAATTTAGCAATGCTATTGCCAGCGGTAGCGATGAGTTGGCCAATGTGGCCGCCGTGATGATCACGGCTGACCTGCCCGGAATGGCCAAGCCGGGCCAGCGCATTGACATCAATGTATCGGCTATTGGCGCGGCGTCCAGCTTGCGCGGGGGCAATTTGCTGTTGACCAGTCTGCGTGGCGTCGATGGGCAAATCTATGCCCTGGCCCAAGGCGCCCTCACCTCGACCGGCATCGATGCCGGCGGCGCAGGCTCCAAAGTATCGATTGGCGTGACGACCTCGGCACGCATCCCCGGTGGCGCGACGGTCGAGCGCGTGGTGCCCAACGCGTTTGACAAATCGGACAACGTGCTGCTCAACCTGCGCGAGAGCGACTTCACGACCGCCAATAGCATCATGCAAGCCATCAACTCCAAATTTGGCGCAGATGTGGCCAATGCCTTGGATGGGGTGTCTATCGTCGTGCGCGCGCCCATGGACATTAGCCAGCGCGTCTCGTTTATGAGCATGATCGAAAACATCGACGTGCAGCCGGGCGAGCCGCCAGCGCGCGTGGTCGTCAATGCCCGCACTGGCACGGTGGTGATCAGCCGCAATGTCAAAGTCACTGCCGCTGCAGTCACGCATGGCACCATCACCGTATCGGTAGCCATGACCAATGAAGTGTCCCAGCCGGGCGCGTTTTCCAGCGGTTCCACCAAAGAGGTGCAAAACGCCGAGATCAAAGTGGGCGAGCCCAATAAACCCATGTTCCTGTTCCAGCCCGGCGTGGACCTGCGCCAGATTGTCGATGCAGTGAACCAGGTGGGCGCCACGCCCTCGGCATTGATCGCGATTTTGGAAGCCCTGAAAAGCTCGGGCAGCCTGCGCGCCGAATTACTGGTCATCTGACCCAGGCCTTTCACCAAGACTGCCCCACACCATGGACCCGCTCACCAACGCCATGCCGCCCGCAGCGGCTGCCCTCACCGGCTCCTACCTGGACTTTGGTGGGATCGGCAAGCTCAAAGGCCAGGCCCGCACCGATGCCAAAGCGGCCACGCGCGAGACGGCACAGCAGTTTGAGGCCATGTTCTTGCAGATGATGATGAAGTCCATGCGCGACGCAGTGCCCAAAAGCGGGCTCAATGAGTCGCAGGCGGAAGAAACGTTTCAGGGTATGTTTGACAAAGAGGTCTCGCTGGCGATGGCCAAACGCAATACCCTGGGCATCGCCGACCTGCTCGCCAAGCATATGCCCGACCCGAACGCCGGCCAGCCCAGCACGGCGCAAATGCTGCAGGCACGCCAGTCGCAGGGGATGCCACTGCAAGCGCCACCTGCCAGCCCGATCGCGCTGCAAAGCGCGGCACCCGCGCTAGCCCCATTGCCCAAAACACCGGGGGCTATGCCCTTGACGGGCGTGTCCGCCGCCTCGCCTTCGGGCCTGCGCGTTAGCAACAGCCAAGCCACTGACGGAGCCAAGCCATGACCGATATGGCCGGCATTGCCGGAAACGCCGTTTCGGTTTACCAGCAGGCGCTGTCGACCGTCAGTAACAACATCGCCAACGTTTCGACCGATGGTTATTCGCGCCAGGACGTATCGCTATCGGCGCTGCCGGTTACCAAATCGGGCAATGTATTTTTGGGCTCGGGCGTGGCGATGGACCGGGTCAAGCGCCAATACGACGCCTTTGTCGAATCCAATCTGCGCAATACGACCAGTGATTTGCAAGCCCAAGGGCCGATGGTCAATTACGCCAACCGCGTGGTGGACGTGCTGGGCAGCTCCACCATGGGCCTCAATACCGCCTTGGACGCGTTTTTTGCTTCGGCGCGCTCAGTCTCCGGCGATCCTTCTTCGACGGTGCTGCGCAGCAGCTTCATCCGCGACGCCCAAGGTGTGGCCGATCGCTTTGGTCAGTTATCCGCCCAATTGGACTTGGTGCAAGAGCAAACGCAGCATGAGGTGGACAACTCCGTCAACCAGATCAATGCGCTGACGTCCCAGATTGCCAAAGTCAATATCCAGTTGGCCAAACAAAAAAGTGAAGACGCACAACCCCCAGATTTGCTGGACCAGCGTGATTTACTGCTCAAGCAGCTCTCCGAATTCGCCCGTATCAACACCCGCTTTACGCCCAACGGCATCGTGACGGTGAGTTTTGGTCCGACTATTAACGCTGACATCGTGGTCGACGGGCAGAAATCGTTGATGATCGAGGCCCATTACGACAAGGCCGCTTCCCCCGAAAAATTAGCACTGGTGCTAGACCCCTACGGCAAGGCCACCGCACTTAACGGTATTTCCAGCGGCTCGCTCGCTGGCATCATGACTTTCCGAGACCAGGTGCTCGGCAGCACGCGCAACGCCCTCGATGGCCTGGCCAAGACACTGGCCAATGAGGTCAACACCTTGCACCAGCAGGGCATCGACGGCTACGGCAACCCGGGCCAAGCGCTCTTTAGTTTTGACAGCAGCATCGCCAACCCCGCAGGGGGCATGCGGGTGGCTTTGGATGATCCGCTGCGCGTTGCCGCAGGCGCACAGTTCCGTGTGGTCGAAGGCTCGGAAAACCCCAGCGGTACCAATGCCAGCGTCAGCTACGATGAATTACCTGCCCCACCGTTAGGCGCGGCCAATACGCTAGCGCCTCCCCCGCCCGGCCCGGCCGCGCTGCAGTCGGTACTTCCTAACAGCGGCAATATCAGTACGGCGCGGCAAGTGAGCGTCAGCTCCAGTCTGGGCGTGGCAGGCGTGGCCACAATCGCCAATGGCATGCAGGATGTCAGCCTGTACCTGGACAGCATGCAAGCGGGCCAACAACTGCAGATCTTCACGCGCGATGGCCGGCATGTGCTGGGTGCCCCGGTGACCGACAGCATCGCCTTGGACAATTTGAACACCAAGGAAAACGGCTTTGCGCCGGGTGCAACGCTCAGCGATGAATACCTGAACCAATCCGGCGTCAGCGCCACCGGTGTGGCCGTTGGCTACAAAGGCATGCAAGTGTTTTACGGCGCCCAGGCCGCGGTGCAGGCAAAACCCATTTTTGACGGCAAAGATGCGGTCTCGGGCTACGACTACCTGCCCGCCGTGTTGCAAGGCAGTCGCATCAGCCCCTTGACCGCCACCACCATGAACCCGCCATTGGGCTACTTCCCGGCCGGCACCTTCAAGCTCAACGGCCAGGACCTGGGCCGCCTGGATCCGCCAGTGGGCGCCGGACCCTTGCAGGCCTCGGCCGTGGCAAACTGGATCAACCAAGCGCGCGCGACTACCGGCATCACCGCCCAGGCCAGCAATGTGATTGTGGTCAAACCCGAACAAATGAAGTTTGGCATGCCCTTGTATTTCGGCACCCAGCGGATTGAAACTGCCGGCGCCAATACGCCCCAAGCCTTGGCTAAGGCGATCAATGACGCCAACACTTCGGTACAAGCCACGGTCAACGCCGGTGGCGATCTGGTGATCAGCAACAGCGAAGGCCACGCGGGTGAGGACATCAGCATTTCTGCTACGGCGTCCAATACCTCTGGTGTGTTGTCCCTGACGGCCCTGGGCATGGGCGCGACAACGTTTCGCGGCCAAGTGGAATTGGTCAAGCCCGCGGTCGAATCGATCGTGGTGGACACTTCCAAAATCAACCTCAGCAATGGGTTGATGATCAACGGAAAAAATGTCAATTTCCCCGCTGGACTGAGTGCGCCGCTGACGCGCGCCAAATTGCTGGCCCTCACCGTGGCGATCAACGACCAGTCCGGCCTCACCGATGTGACCGCCCGCTTGAGTGATGACAGCAAGAGCCTGATCTTGGGCAGTATCGCCCAGGGCAGCAACCCGAAAATTTGGGTGACCGGCGCCGTGGCCTTGGACGCACAAGGCATCCCCCAAGTCGCGGCGAACCAGCGTGATAACAACCAATACGTCTATGGCGCCAATGCGCTGGGCATCACCAACGGCGCCTGGCCGGCCGACCAGGTCAATGAAGTGACGGTCAAGGCAGACCAGCTCAAATTCGGCAACCCTTTGTACTTCAAAGACGCAGGAAACTGGATCCGGGTCAACACAGCGGGTGCCAGCACGGTGCAGGACATGGCACAGGCCATCAATGCGTCCAATGCCGGTGTCAACGCGCACCTCAACGCGGACGGGAACTTGGTCGTCACCAATGCCCCCAACCGCACCGGCAGCGATATCCGCATCTCGGCAAGCCCCTCGGACGCCACCGGCACGTCCTCGCTGACGGCGCTGGGCTTGAGCGCCAGCACCTTCAAAGTACAAATCAAAGTCACGCCCTCGGGGCCCATCCAACTGGGCTTTGGCAGCACCGGCACCCCCAATGATTTGGCGCAACTGGGCTTTCGAACTGGCGCATTCATCTCAGGCGAGGTAAAGGACGATCTATTGGTATTTGTGAGCGGCCCCGGCAATGCCGCGGTATCGGCCAGCTATGCCGGACAGCCGGTCGATGCCAAGCAAAGCTTGCGAAGCCAAACGCTGAGCGTCAAGTTCGCCCAGGACCCGTACAAATACAACGGCGCGCTGTACTACACCATTAGCTCTACCGATCCGAGCAACAAAGCCCTGGGATCGACCGTGGTGGCCGAGCGGGTATTTGATCCCTCGCAACTCAATCCTGGCGTGCGCTTTCAGGGACTGAATCTCTCGTTCACAGCCGCACCCCAAGCCAATGATGTTTTCAAACTGGACGGCAACCAAGACGGCCTGGGCAATAACGACAATATGTTGGCCATCGCCGGCTTGGAAACCAAGGCCGTCGTGGGCAACAAAACGCTGACCAATTCGTATATCGACCAGGTCAATGAGATGGGCAATATCGCCCGCCAGGCCACGATTTCACAGACCGCACTAACCGTGGTGCATGACCAGGCGGTCAAGTCGCGTGACGAGATTTCAGGGGTGAGTCTGGACAAAGAGGCAGCTGACCTGATCCGCTACCAGCAGGCCTACCAGGCTTCGGCCAAAGTGCTGCAGGTAGCCGGCCAATTATTTGATGCCGTACTGCACGTGCAATAAGACCAGGGGACTTCCTAATGCAAATTTCCACCAGCTATTTATTTGACCGCTCGAGTAAGCAAATGGTCAATATACAAAATGACCTGGCCAAGTCGCAGGCACAAATTTCTGCGCAAAAACAGGTGGTCAACCCCAGCGATGCGCCCGACCAAGCGGCCACGATTACGCGGCTGAAGTCGGTGATCGGGCGGCAGGATACCTACAGTACCGCACTGAACCAAGTGCAGGCCCGGCTCGATGCGGAAAGCACCAACCTGACCAGCGCCAGCGACGTGCTGGTGCGTATCAAGGAACTGGCAGTGCAGGCCAATAACGGCACCCAGGGGCAGGTCAGCCGTCAGGCGATTGCCACCGAGATGAAAGGGCTGCGCGACCAGTTACTCAGCCTGGCCAACAGCACCGACCCAACCGGCAATTACGTTTTCTCCGGCAGCAAAGTCCACACACCGGCTTTCACCCAGAACCCCGACGGCAGTGTCGAATACACCGGTGACCAGACGCGGATGAACGTAGCGGTCGGCGAGCAGCGCACGATTCCTATTAACCGCCCGGGCACGAATGCATTTGTGCGTGTGGTGCGCACCGATGAACTGGGCCAAAAACAAGGCGTCGGATTTTTTACGGCCATCGACGATTTGATCGGCGCGGTCCAAAACCCAGAGCGGGGCCCAGAAGTTATTGCGCAGATGCAGCGTGGCCTCACGGAGATGGACGCGCTGCATAACGGCGTGGTGATGGCACAGGCGGAAGTCGGCACCGACATGAAAGTGGTCGAGCAACAAGGCGCGGTCGTGGACGACACCAAGCTGAGTCTGAAGGTGGCCTTGTCCAATGTAGAAGACTTGGACATGACCACCGCGGTGACCAATATGCAAAAGCTGATGCTGTCTTTGGAAGCGGCACAAAGCACGTTTGCCAAAACCTCGCAAATGTCTTTGTTCAAGTACCTGGGCTAAGTTGCGCTTAAGTTCTTCTGACTTGAGCCGAATACTTTAGCAAGCGCCGAGATACACCATGGTTTCCTCTGTTTCCTCCACTTCCGGCTCGACGGCCGCTACCAACCTGAGCTCCGGCAGCAGCACGGGTAACACCGCCACGACGGTAGACAAGGCGGCAACCGGCCAAAACGTGATGAAGGCCCTGGGAAGCGGCTCAGGAATCGATACGGCTGCGCTGGCAAAAAGTTTGGTGGAGGCGGAAAAGGCGCCCCGCGCTGACGCTATCAACAAAAATATCAAGAAAAGCGAAGCGATTGTTTCGGGCTTTGCTGCGGTCAAATACGCATTAAGTGCGGTAAAAACCGCTTTTGACGACTTGAAAGACGTCAGTGACTTCAGCGCCGTAACTGCCACCAGCAACCAGACGGATATCTTTTCGGTCTCAACCACGACCAGTACGCAGCCGGGCAGCCATTCCATTTTGGTCACGCAATTGGCGCAGGAGCAGCGCTGCGCGTCCACGCAGTCGTTCCTCTCTGCGGACGCTCAAATTACCGCGCAACCCCTCAACCTATTCCTCAATGGCGCCAATGCGCCGTCTATCACGGTGACCAATGCCACGCCCACCAATGTGGTCGATGCCATCAACAAGGCCGGCAACGGTTTGAGCGCCCAATTGGTCAACACCGGCAACGGCTTCAAAATTACCGTAACCGGGGCCAGCGGCGGCAGTAATTCCTTCGTCCTGAGCAGCGACGCCGTCGGCCTGGACTTTGGCGCCATTTCCCTTAACCGCCCGCAAATTAGCCAGTCATCCCAAACCTTCGCTGCAGGCGATACGGCGATGGCCGCCTCCCCGCTGAGCCTGACCCTCAATGGCGATACCGCTCACCCGATCGTCGTCGATCCCCCCACCCCGGATGCTTTTGTAACCGCGTTTAACGGTTCGGCAGCAGCCCAGGCCAAGGGTCTGACTGCCAATTACTACGGCGGCAAGCTGACCGTGACCAGCCCTTCGGGTAGCGCCAACGCCTTTTCATTGCTGACCGACAACGGCGACGCGCTGGCTTTTGTCCAGAAACAATCGGCCAAAGACCTGTGTATGACCAAGCCTTTGCAAGAGGCCAAAGACGCGTCGCTGCAGGTCGACGGTCTACCCATCACCAGCACCAGCAATGCGGTGAGCGATGTCATCCCCGGAGTCACGCTCAATCTGACCGGTGTTAACGCTACCCAGGTCAACGGCTACGTGCAGGCCAAGGGCTCGCCTGCCAGCCTCAGCCTTGCAATAGACACCAGTGTGGCCAAGGCCAAGATCACGGCCCTGGTGACCGCCTACAACGACGCCACCGACCTGCTGGACCAGGTCAGTAACCCCAAATCCAGCTTGGAAACCTACGGCGGCACCTTGGTGGGCAATTCCACCGTGCGGTCCATGCGCGATCAGCTGCGCAAGCTGGTAACCCAGGACTTTTTCAGCGGCGGCAGCTGGAGCACCGCCAACCCCAATCAGACGCGGCCGGCGCAAAATGCGGGTCCCAGCCACTCGCTGGAGGCCTTGCGCGATATTGGTATCGAGGTGGACAGCCACGGCAAACTCAAGACCAACACCGTCAAACTGGACATGGCGTTGAACTTCAAGTTTGCCGACACAGTGACCATGCTGTCGGGCAACCAGGAGAACCAAGCCTCCTCAGACAAATCCGTATCCGGTCTGGCCGGTGATGCCAGCAAATCCTTGAGTGCCATGCTTGGCGCAAGCGGCACCATTACGGTAGAGACTGACAACGCTACCAAGCGGATTACCAAGCTGCAAGATGACTTGTCAGCCTTGGACGACCGAATGACCATGATTTTGGCCCGCTACCAAAAGCAGTTCTCGGCCATGGACAGCATGGTCGGACAGACCAAGTCCACGCAAACCGGCCTGACCAGTACCTTCGCCGGCATGATGGCGATGTACACCAATAAATAGTTCAGAAAAATAATTTTCCAATACCCCTCAAGTTCTGAGGGGCCATGCCGATTCCATTCCCACAGGGCGTCCCGCTTGGGGCGTCGCATGTCGCCTGTGCCCGCTTTGGGCCCGGGAAATGCTGAAAGGATGGAACACGATGGAAACAGAAATCGGCAAAGTAAGCAGCCAAGCGGCCCTACAAGCGAGCTCCGGCGCTGGCACCACCGTAACTGCGGCCCCGCAAGAGCAGGCCAAGGCGGCCAAGGTGCAAGTGGCGATGCCCGAGCGTCCCAGGATCGAAGCGCCCAAACCCGTTGAGATCAAGTACGACCCCAAGCAAGCACGCGCCAACTTGTCCTCAGCGATCAATATGCTCAATGAGCAAATGGCCTCTACACAGCGAGGTTTGGGGTTTTCGTATGACGGCTCGAAGAACAGCCCGGTCATCAAAGTCACCGATCTCAACAGTGGCAACGTAGTACGTCAAATTCCGACCGAAGAGGTTTTGAAAATGGCCCACCACATCGATGCCATGAAAGGCATTTTGTACAACAAGATCGCCTAGGCTTTGGCCATTATTTCAAAATTTATTTTTGAAATTTGCTTAAGTTTTTCGTAGACCCGTCGATGCTTTAAATATCAGAAAAATGTTTCTGTGCTGGTAGATAAAAGGGCTAAGCAGCCAGCCCAGCTTGTCTAACCTGTTGAACCCTTTAGCTACCACTTTTTATTCTTGGAGAAAACTATGACCGCTATCAATACCAATGTCAGCGCACTGAAGGCCCAAAACGCATTGGCAAGCAATGCACGCACCTTGAACGCCGCCATGGAGCAACTCTCCACTGGCAACCGTGTCAACTCGGCCAAGGACGATGCCGCAGGCCTGGCGATCGGCACCACCATGACTTCGCAGATCCGCGGTCTGAACCAAGCTGTGCGCAATGCCAATGACGGCGTGAATATGCTGCAAACGACTGAGGGCGCGATGGTCGAGCAAACCAATATGCTGCAGCGCATGCGTGAATTGGCCGTCCAATCGGTCAATGCCACCAACTCCGACTCCCAGCGCCAGTACCTGCATAACGAGTTCCGCGAGCTGACCAGCCAAATCCACGACATCGGCACCCAAACCAAGTGGAACACCACTACGGTCCTGTCGACCACCACCCTGACCTTCCAGGTGGGCAATACCTCAGACACGGTTTTCACGGTCAAAATCGAAGATACGACCAACGCCACCTTGGGTATTTCGGGTCTGGCTATTTCCAACGCTACCGACGCCAGCAGCGCACTGAGCAAGATTGATGATGCTTTGGACACGGTCAATGCGCAGCGCTCGCAGTTAGGCGCCACCATGAACCGCCTGACTTACACCGCGGACAATCTGAGCAATGTCTCTTCCAACCTGGCCGCCTCACGCAGCTCGATCATGGATACCGATTACGCAACCGCTTCCTCCAGCCTGTCTCGGTCGCAAATCATCCAGCAAGCGGCCACCGCCATGCTGGCCCAGGCCAACCAGCAACCCCAGTCCGTGCTGGCATTGCTGAAATAAACCCTCTCCGCCTTGGCGGACACGAAAAGCCCGTCCCCGGACGGGCTTTTTTTCGTTCCGGCGCAGCGCTGCTGCCGCCCCCCGGCGCGGTGCCGCAGGCCGGGAGCGGCAAAAAAGTGGCAATAAATCCTGGCATGGAAGCTGCTTATTAGGTCTCACGGCAAAGCGCTGTCTGGAATTAGACACGGTTTGCCCCAGACGCCAGATTT
>CANFJQ010000002.1 GCA_947447615.1 Comamonadaceae bacterium | reverse complement strand
GGGAAGAAGCGAACACGCTCTATGCCCATGTGGGTAAACAAGCGGATAAATTGGTCTTCCACCACATCGGCCAGGGTGCCGACCACCATCAGTTCTTGCGCTGCATCGGCCGCTTGCGTGGGCAATTCCGGCACCATGGAGGTCAGGCAGGCGTCTTCTCCCTGAGTAAAAGTGGTCTCGATGCCGCTGCCCGAGTAGTTGAGCACGCGCACCGAAGGCGAATGCTGCGCAGACAGGCGCGATGCGGCGCGAGATAAATCGAGCTTGATCACCTCTGAAGGGCATGAGCCCACCAAAAACAGCAATTTGATTTCGGGGCGGCGCGCCAGCAGTTGGCCGACCACACGATCCAGCTCGGTGTTGGCGTCGGCCAGGCCGGCCAGATCGCGCTCGTCGATGATAGCGGTGGCAAAGCGCGGCTCGGCAAAAATCATGACGCCGGCAGCGGACTGGATCAGGTGCGCGCAGGTGCGCGAGCCCACCACCAGGAAAAACGCGTCCTGGATTTTGCGGTGCAGCCAGATGATGCCGGTCAGACCGCAAAATACTTCGTGCTGGCCGCGCTCGCGCAGCACCGGTGCATCGCTGCAGCCGCCTGCGGCTTTGACGGGAATGGGGAATGCAACAGTGCTCATGCTGCAGCCCCCACGAATTGCGAATGGGCGTGGGGCCTTGCGGCTGCGCGCAGACGGGCTTCCTGGTCCAGACGCGCAGCACGCAGCTTCAGGATGAATTGGCCAGCGTTGATCACGTAAGTGGCATAGGCCGCCAAGGCCAAATACATCAGCTCATGGCCAGACAGCAAGCCATTGAACATCGCCACCAGGTAGGCGGTATGAAGGGCCAGCACCAGCATGCTAAAGACGTCTTCCCAGAAGAAAGAGGGGGCAAACAGGTAGCGCCCGAATACCACTTTTTCCCAAATGCAGCCGGTAATCATGATGGTGTAAAGCACCAAGGTTTTGGCGACTACCGAGTTGTTGGCCGTCTCCAGGCCCTCGCCGGTGGCCAAAAAACGCAGCACGCAAAAAAGGCTGCCAAGGAACACAAAAAACTGAATCGGCGCCAGGATGCCTTGCACAAAAGTCCAGTAGGTTTTGTCGCGACGCACCCTTTCCTCTGGGGTGTACAGAGGTGGACGGGGCTTTCGTGCGCTGGATGCAGAGCCCGCGAAATCGGATCGCGTATCGGTCATGGGCCCAATTTATCCCTGCTTTTGATAAATGTCAACTTTTTGTTACGTCATTTTTTTCAGACACTCCCTAAACCGCAGTAAACTGGTCGGGTACTAAATTTTCTTTGACCTGAATCAAATTGCGGCGTAAAACGAACTAGACAGCGACCATAGTCAAGATTTTTCGTCATCTGCGCGTGGTGTCGCGCGCAGCGGGCCATGTCGGCGATCCCCGGCACCCGGCCCTGGCCGGTTCCAAAAATGAGAAGAGACAACCATTCCTTCAAGAGAGGAGGCGCACATGGGTTCATCCAACCGGAGCTCCGTCGTGCACGATGCAGGTTTTGGCGCAACTAGGCGCAGTGAGAATTGGCGCGGCAGCCAGCAAGGCGGCCCGCTGGACGCGGGCGCTTCCGACGCAGGCGCGCCCGCTGGCGGCATGGACGCCGACCTCACCGTGGCCGTCCTGGCCCAGGCCATTCAGCATGAAATCATTCCGCGCCTGATGCTGGCGCACCGCACGCCGCTGGAATGCGAAGTGCCGCCCGAACTGGTGCCGGTCAAAGTCAGCGAGCAAGAAGTAGCCCATTTCGGCCAGCTGATTCTGGGGCGCAATGAGAAAGACGCGCTGGCCTGTATTACGTCCATGCGGCGCCAGGGCGCCCCGATTGAATCCATTTTCCTGGACTTGTTAGCCCCGGCCGCGCGCTACCTGGGCACACTGTGGGAAGAAGATTTGTGCGACTTCACCGATGTCACCGTCGGCTTAGGGCGCCTGCAGACCATGCTGCATGACCTCAATAGCGAACACGAAAACGCCCGCAACCCAACGCCCAATGGCCTAAGTGTCTTGTTAGTGCCGACGCCAGGTGAACAGCACACATTTGGCCTGGCGATGGTGGCCGAGTTGTTCCGCCAAGAGGGCTGGGAAGTCGTAGGGGGCCCCTATGACCTGGGCGAATCCCCCCAGACGCTGGCCGGCGGGCGCCGATTTGATGTCGTGGGATTTTCCCTGGCGACCAAGGTCGGACTGCCCAGCCTGGTTGCCGCAATCAGCGCGGTACGCAAGGCTTCGCACAATAAGTCGGTGTGCATAATGGTGGGCGGTCCGCTGTTCGCCCTCCACCCGGAAGTCTTTGCTGAAACGGGCGCTGACCTGCTTGCCAGCGAAGCGCGCCAGGCACCCTCGCTGGTGCGCTTGCACCTTGCGAGTGGCGCCCCGGTGCAGTAAGCAGACCCCCTTTGATGAATACGGATTTTTTATGAACCAGCCGCTCGAAACCGCCCCGACACCGCATGCGGGGCGTTTTGATGATGCGCAACGCTTTTTTAACGGGCTCGATGCCGACACCGTATCGCGCCTTGTCACCGCTGCGGCGGACGTGGTGCTGGTTATGGACGGTGATGGCGTCATTCAGGACGCGGCTTTTAGCGGTGAGGATTTGCTCAACCAGGGCTACCAGGAATGGCTGGGCAAGCCCTGGTCGCAAACCGTGACCGAAGAGAGCCGCCCCAAAGTAGCCTCTATGTTGCGCGATCTGGGCAACGGCAAAGGCCCGCGCTGGCGCCACCTAAACCACCAAAGCGCCAATGGGATGGACTTGCCGCTTTCGTATTCGCTCATCCAAATTCCTGCCGCGCAGGGCGCAAGCTCGGCCCGAGCGATTGCTTTCGGTCGCGATCTGCGGCCCCAGGCGGCTTTGCAGCAAAAACTCATTACCGCACAGCGCTCGATGGAGCGCGATTACTGGCAGCTCAAGCACGCACAAACCCGCTACCGCCTGCTGTTCCAGGTGTCGTCTGAGGCGCTGTTGATTCTCGATGCCAGCACTGAGAAGCTGGAAGACTGCAACCCGGCGGCGCAAGCCATGTTTGGCGAGGCTTTGTCCAAATCCGGCTGGAGCCTGGCGCAAAGCCTGGACAAGCGCAGCAACACGGCGCTCAGCCAGGTGTTCTCCGGCCTGCGCGCCAGCGGGCAGTCCGAACCGCTGGACCTGCGTTTGTTGCCCGATAACGCCGATGTGCGCGTATCGGTGTCCTTGTTCCGCCAAGAGCAGTCCTCGCACTTTTTGCTCCGCTTGACGCCTAAAAACCTGCGCGCCGATACCTCGGGCAATACCAACGCCAAACAGATACTGACCGACGTGATGGAGAGCGCGCCCGATGCGTTTGTGGTCACCGACCTGAGCGGCAATGTGCTCACCGCCAACCGGGCGTTTTTGCAACTGGCCCAGGTCAGCAACGAAGGCCTGGTGCGCGGCGAATCACTAGAGCGCTGGCTGGGCCGCGCCGGGGTGGATTTGAGCGTGCTGATATCCAATTTGCGCCAACGCGATGTAGTGCGCCTGTTTGCGACCCGTATGCGCGGCGACTACGGCTCCACCACGGATGTAGAAATCTCGGCGGTGGCCGTCACCACCGGCGAGCAACGCTGCCTGGGCTTTACCATCCGCGACGTCGGCCTGCGTTTGAACAACGAGGCCAAGCCGGGCCGCGAATTACCACGCTCCACTGGCCAAATGACCGAACTGGTGGGCCGCGTGCCGCTCAAAGACATTGTGCGCGAGACCACCGACCTGATCGAGCAACTGTGCATCGAAGCGGCCCTGGAGCTGACCGGCGACAACCGCGCCTCGGCGGCTGAAATGCTGGGCCTTTCGCGGCAAAGCCTTTACGTCAAGCTGCGGCGATTTGGCATGGGCGATGGTGGTGGAGAGGCTGAAAGCTAAGGCTTTTGTGGGCGGCTGGCCGCCTCACTTTTCTTTGCTTCGCCAAAAAACGTGAGCAAAAATATCTTTTTTATGAGTCGTGGGCTGGAGTAGCGGTTTCGGCCTTGTAGGCCGAGTTACTTTCTTTTGCTTCGCCAAAAGAAAGTAACCAAAGAAAAGGCGAGCCAAAGGCCGTGCCCCTGCGGGGTACCTTGCGCTACTCGCACCGCCCGGGGTCGGGCGCAAACTCGCTACGCTCAGACAAGCGCCCGCCCTGATCCGGTCGCCGCTGCGTTGCTCAGCACGGCCTATGGCAGCGGGGGCCCGCGTGTGCTCGTTCGCTGCGCTCACCTTGCACACGCCTTTGGGCGCTACGCGCGTGGGCGCAAGCGCGCCCGCTGGCGCTCACGCGTACTGTCCCGCGCTCGCATCCGCGCCAAGCATTTAGCCTTTAACTAAGACTGCCGCGTTCACCAATCTGCGCAAACAAACCCGCACCGTAACGCCGCGAATCAACACCCCTATCCGGCCCAAATAAACCAAATTGGCTGTTCAAGCTCCCCTTCACCCCGGCGGGGGTGAAGGGGCGGGGGGGAAGCGGGGGAGTTAAACCAGCCCCTAGGGGAAACCATAAGATTGTGTAAATTTATCTTGACACTTTAATGTGTCATCGTTAAAACCACTAGGCATGTCTTTGCCCCAACTTTCAGCCGTTACCGAGCTGTTCAAACCCATCACCTGGTTTCCGCCCATGTGGGCTTTCGCCTGCGGCGTAGTGGCATCGGGCGTGCCTATGGACGGCAAATGGCTGCTGGCCCTCATAGGGGTGGCGCTGGCCGGCCCCTTTGTCTGCGCCACCAGCCAGGCGGTGAACGATTGGTTTGACCGGCATGTGGACGCGATCAACGAGCCGCAACGCCCAATCCCTTCAGGACGCATGCCAGGGCGCTGGGGCCTCTACATTGCAGTGATTTGGACCCTGGTGTCGCTGGCGGTGGCCAGCTTGCTCGGGCCTTGGGGGTTTGGTGCGGCGGTGCTGGGGCTGTTACTGGCCTGGGCCTACAGCGCGCCGCCGCTGCGGCTCAAAGAAAACGGTTGGTGGGGCAATGCTGCTTGCGGCATCAGCTACGAAGGGATTGCATGGACGACGGGCGCCGCCGTGATGGCAGGGGGCCAGATGCCAGAGCCACGGTCACTCTGGCTGGCCCTGCTCTACAGCGTAGGCACCCACGGGATCATGACGCTCAATGATTTCAAGGCCGTCGCCGGTGACCGCGCCATGGGCGTGCGCTCGCTGCCGGTGCAACTGGGCGAACAACGCGCGGCCAGGGTGGCGTGCTGGTTCATGGTCTTGCCGCAATTGCTGGTCATCCTGCTGCTATTTGCTTGGGGCCAAGCTGGGCGCGCGCTGGCGGTGGCGGTGCTGCTGGCCGTACAGGTGTTGATGATGGATTATTTCTTGACGCGGGTTAGCCAAAGAGCGCTTTGGTACAGCGGTTTTGGTGTGCCGTTTTTTGTGGCCGGGATGATGGTCAGCGCCTTTGCGCTGCGCGCCCTGGTGCAGGCGGGCGCATGAAGGCGCGGCACGTGAGGGCATGCATGCAGGGGGCAGGAATGGAGTGGCACGCACGCAGTGCGCGGCACAGGCTTTTGGGCTTTGCGTAAGCGAAGGAGAAACTGCGATGGAAACGACTGAAACATTTGACGTGGTGGTAGTGGGCGGTGGCCCAGCGGGCGCTACGGCGGCGCACACCCTGGCGCAGCGCGGGCTTTCGGTGCTGTTGCTGGACCGGGCCGGGCGCATCAAACCCTGCGGCGGCGCGATACCGCCGCGCTTGATAAAAGACTACGCCATACCCGACCATTTGCTGGTTGCCAAGGCGCAGTCGGCGCGCATGATTGCGCCCAGCGATCACAAGGTGGACATTCCCATCGACAACGGTTTTGTCGGCATGGTGGACCGTGCCGAATTTGATGAATGGTTGCGCGAACGGGCGGCCAGCGCAGGTGCAGTGCGGCGCATCGGTACCTTTGACAAACTCAGCCGCGATGCCGATGGCGTGAGCGTGGTGCACTTCCAGGCGCGCGAGCGTTCGCAGCGCGGCGAAGGCACTCCCGCAAAGGTGCGGGCGCGCAGCATCATCGGCGCCGACGGCGCCAAATCCCAAGTGGCGCGCCAGGCCGGTGTGGACGGCGCCAAGGACACGCAATATGTGTTCGCGTACCACGAGATCGTCAAAGCCCCTGCTATTAAACCTGTGGGTTATGACGGCACGCGCTGTGATGTGTATTACCAGGGCCAGCTTTCACCGGATTTTTATGGCTGGGTGTTCCCCCATGGAGACACCCTGAGCATTGGCACCGGAAGTGCGGACAAAGGTTTTTCGCTGCGCCACGCGGTGGGCTTGTTGCGCCATAGTTCGGGCCTAGGCCAGGCCGAAGTCTTGCGCCGCGAGGGTGCGCCGCTGCCGATGAAGCCACTCAAGCGCTGGGACAACGGGCGCGATGTGGTACTGGCCGGAGACGCTGCAGGCGTGGTGGCGCCCGCTTCCGGCGAAGGCATTTACTACGCGATGTACGGTGGCGAACTAGCCGCCCATGCCGTAGAAAAGCTATTGCACACCGGCGAGGTAAAAAGCCTGCGCTATGCGCGCAAAGAATTTATGCGTGCCCACCGCACCGTATTTACCGTGCTGGGCATCATGCAATGGTTTTGGTACAGCAACGAAAAGCGGCGCGAGCGCTTTGTCAAAATTTGCGAAGACCGCGACGTGCAGCAGCTCACGTTTGAGTCGTACATGAACAAGCAGTTGGTGCGCAAAAAGCCGATGGCGCATGTGCGCATCTTTTTCAAGGACATGGCACATCTGCTCGGATTGGCCAGGGTGTGAATCTGGAGCAGCTTTACCAGGGCACGCTGGTCGTAGATATTGCCATCGGCTTCATCACCCTGGAAGCCCTGCTGCTTTGGGCTTTTCACAAATGGACCGGGCGCGGACTGGCTTTAGCAGACTGCGTGCTGACAATTATTTCCGGGGCCTGCCTCATGCTGGCGCTACGCTGCGCCCTAGTGCCAGGGGGCTGGCCTGGCATGGCGCTTTTTTTGATCGCGGCAGGCCTGGCCCACGGCGCGGATTTACGAAGCCGATGGGCCAATAAGCCCCACGTCGATCTGGCCTAGTTGGATGTGGCGCGCAAACTGCTGCGCCAAATAGTCTTCGCCGTTTTCAAGTACGAAATACCGAAAAGCCTCGGCAGCGGGCGATAACAATTTAGACAACATGTGCACCACGTTCCAGGCACGCACCACCGGCGCACCCTCCACATCCAGCACGGCAATCAATCGGTTGTCCAACTCCAGCCCCAGGGTGTGCAACGATAAAAAGCTCAGACCCATACCGGCCATGACGGCTTGCTTGATGGTCTCATTACTGGCCATTTCCATGCTCACGCGCGGCTCGACGCGGGCTTTGTCCAAAAAGCGCTCCATGGCGGCGCGCGTACCCGAGCCGGGTTCACGCAAGATAAAGGGCTGGCCTTGCAAATCGCTCGGGGAAATTGTTTCGCCAAGCGCCAAAGGGTGGTCCACCGGCGCCACAAACACGTGCGGATGCGCGGCAAAAGGCTCGGCGCGCGTCGCCATTTCGGTCGGCGGGCGGCCCATGATGGCAATGTCCACCTCGTTGGCATAGAGCATCTTGACCAATTGCTCGCGGTTGCCCACCACCAACTTGATGTCCACGCCCTGATGCTCCTGGCGAAAACGCGCCAGCAAATGCGGTAAAAAATACTTGGCCGTGCTGACCATGCCGATGGTGAGCAAACCCACTTCCAGTTTTTGCAGCCGCGCCGCCGCGTCCTCAGCGTCTTTGAGGGTGGCCAGCATTTTGCGGGCATAGACCAACATGTATTCGCCCACCGTAGTCAGCGTGACGGTGCGCCCGCTGCGGTCGAACAAGGGCATACCAATGTGTTTTTCCAGCTCGCGCACCTGCATGGTCACGGCCGGGGGCGTGAGATTGAGGGTTTGCGCGGCGCGGGCGAAGCTCAGGTGGCGGGCCACCTCGCTAAACACGCGCAATTGGCGGAAAGTTGCGTTTTTCATTCAGTGATAGCTTAACTGAAACTAAAGAATATATGAATTTACTTTCGAACTTTGGGCATTTACATTCACGCTCCTCAACATTCCGAATGAAAGGATACCGCCATGGCTGGTCGTAATTTTCTCTTTGTCCCCGGTCCCACCAATGTGCCCGAGCGTATTCAGCGCGCCATGATGGTGTCGATGGAAGACCACCGCTCGCCACGCTTTCCCCAGCTCACCCACACCATCATGGCTGGGCTGCGCGAAGTGTTTCGCACCCAGGCCGGTACGCCTTTCATATTCCCGTCCTCGGGCACGGGTTGCTGGGAAGCGGCACTGACCAACACTTTATCCCCCGGCGACAAAGTGCTGGCGGCGCGCTTTGGCCAGTTCAGCCACCTGTGGATTGATATGTGCGAGCGCCTAGGCCTGGACGTACAAATTGTCGAATGCGAGTGGGGCACCGGCGTGCCCTTGCAGCAATACGAAGACATCCTGAAGGCTGATACGCAGCACCAGATCAAAGCAGTGCTGGTCTGCCACAACGAAACGGCCACCGGTGTCACTTCGGACATTGCCGGTGTGCGCGAAGCCCTGGACGAGGCGGCCCACCCTGCCCTTTTGTTTGTCGATTGCGTGTCTTCGCTGGGTTGCATCGATTTCCGCTTCGACGATTGGCGCATTGACATGGCCGTGTCTGGCTCGCAAAAAGGCTTGATGCTGCCCGCGGGCCTGGGTATTTTGTGCGCCAGCCCCAAGGCGCTGGCCATGTACCCCAGCTCCAAACTCAAGCGCGCTTACTTTGATCTGCCCGACATGATCCAAAGCAATGCCACCGGCTACTTCCCCTACACCCCGGCATTGCCGCTGATGTACGGGCTGATTGAATCGCTCAAAATGATCAGCGAAGAAGGCCTGGACAATGTCATCGCCCGCCACCATTACCTGGCCGAAGGCGTGCGCGCGGCGGTCACCCAAGGCTGGCAACTCAAACTTTGCGCCAAAGAGAAGCGCTGGCACTCCGACACCGTGTCGGCGGTCATGCTGCCCGAAGGCATTGCAGGTACCGAGGTGATTGCACGCGCCTACCAGCGCTACAACCTGTCGTTGGGCGGCGGCCTGTCCAAAGTGGCGGGCAAGCTATTCCGTATCGGGCATTTGGGCGATATGAATGAAATCCATTTGATGGCCGCCATCAACGGCGCAGAAATGGCCATGCTCGATTGCGGCGTCAAAGTGCAGCCCGGCAGCGGCGCAGCGGCTGCGGGCCATTACTGGCGCACGCACGAGGCCCCGTCGGGCCTGTGTGCTGTGCCCAAGCCACAAGGCACGCACAGCGGCACATCGAGCACCAACCCCGCGCTCGCAGCCAGCTAAAAGCGTCACTCCTGGCGGCTACCCGCACGCCACGCGTAGTTGCACGCAGCACCGCATGATCGGTGCTGCGTGTTGTCGCAATCCAAGGCGCATGCATCGCATGGCAGCGCGGCGTGCGGCCCATCTGCGGGCCCACCCTCCCCGGCTAGCAAGTGAAAAGGCGGCACTTCAGGCGCCCGCGGGCCATGCAGGCACGGGCTAAGCGCGACCGCCACTGGCGCAAGGGCGCTGACGCACGCCAGACCGTAAGTCCGTAAGGCCGTAAGCAAATGGATCCTTGAGCCCCAAAGCGCCCGCCGATGCGGTGGCCGATTGCCCAGGCACTCCCACAGGTACCGACACAGAACAGCAACCATCTTCAGTAAAAACTTAACTGAAGTCTAAGAATATATGAATTTACTTTATTGAAGCCGACTTTTACAGTCCAACCCAGACCCACCGAAACCCTCACCCAGGAGACATTGATGAGCGATACCGACAGCCAAATTACCGACGCCAAAAAGCGCTACAGCGCCGGCGTGTTGAAGTACAAACAAATGGGCTATTGGATGCCCGATTACGTGCCCAAGGATACTGACACTCTGTGCCTGTTCCGCATTACCCCGCAAGACGGCGTAGACCCGGAAGAAGCTGCTGCTGCCGTGGCCGGCGAGTCCTCCACCGCCACCTGGACGGTGGTGTGGACCGACCGCCTGACTGCCTGCGACAGCTACCGCGCCAAGGCCTACAAAGTCATCCCCGTGCCTAACAACCCAGGCCAGTATTTCGCCTACGTGGCCTATGACCTGATTTTGTTTGAAGAAGGCTCCATCGCCAATATGACGGCCAGCCTGATCGGCAATGTTTTTTCCTTCAAGCCACTCAAAGCGGCGCGCCTGGAAGATATCCGCATACCGGTCGCCTATGTGAAAACCTTCAAAGGCCCGCCCACGGGATTGATCGTGGAGCGCGAGCGCCTGGACAAGTTTGGCCGCCCCCTGCTGGGCGCGACAACCAAGCCTAAGCTAGGCTTGTCAGGGCGCAACTACGGACGCGTGGTTTATGAGGGCCTCAAAGGCGGCCTGGACTTTATGAAGGACGACGAAAACATCAACAGCCAGCCCTTTATGCACTGGCGTGACCGCTTTTTGTTTGTGATGGACGCGGTAAACAAAGCCAGCGCCGTCACTGGCGAAGTCAAGGGCAGCTACCTGAACGTGACCGGCGCCACCATGGAAGACATGTACGAGCGCGCCGAGTTTGCCAAAGACCTGGGCTCTGTCATCATCATGGTGGACTTGGTGATTGGCTACACCGCCATCCAATCCATGGCCAACTGGTGCCGCAAGAACGACATGATCATGCACATGCACCGCGCAGGCCACGGCACCTACACCCGCCAGAAAAACCATGGCGTGAGCTTCCGCGTCATCGCCAAGTGGCTGCGCCTGGCCGGTTGCGACCACCTGCATACGGGCACCGCCGTGGGCAAACTCGAGGGCGACCCGCTCACGGTACAAGGCTATTACAACGTGTGCCGCGACAGCTACACGCACACCGACCTGCCGCGCGGCTTATTCTTTGACCAAGACTGGGCGGATCTGAAAAAAGTCATGCCCGTGGCCTCGGGCGGTATCCATGCCGGGCAAATGCACCAATTGATCGACTTGTTTGGGGACGATGTGGTGCTGCAGTTTGGCGGTGGCACCATCGGCCACCCTATGGGCATCCAAGCAGGCGCGGTCGCCAACCGCGTGGCCCTCGAATCCATGGTGAAAGCACGCAACGAAGGGCGCAATATTCTGGAGGAAGGCCCGACCATCCTGAAACAAGCAGCGCAAAGTTGCACACCGCTCAAAGCGGCTTTGGATACCTGGGGCGAGATCAGCTTTAACTACCAAAGCACCGACTCGAGCGACTACACCGCCACACCTGCCACCGCCTAAACCAACCACGCTGCAAGGAGAAACACACCATGATGACCAACCCGACCGGCCGTTTGACGCAAGGCCAATTCAGTTTTCTGCCTGACCTGACGGATGCTGAAATCAAACTACAAATCGAATACGGCCTGCGCAAAGGCTATGCCTGGAGCGTGGAGTACACCGACGACCCGCACCCGCGCAACACCTATTGGGATATGTTCGGCAACCCGATGTTTGACCTGCACGATGCTGCGGGTGTGATGCAAGAACTCAAGGCCTGCCGCGCCGCATTTCCCAATCACTACATACGCATGATGGCTTTTGACTCCACACGCGGGGTTGAAACGATTGCCATGAGCTTTATCGTGAATCGCCCGAAGAATGAGCCCGGCTTTATGCTGGAGCGCCAGGAGGTCAATGGCCGTTCGCTGCGTTACAGCACACGCGCTTATGCAGCCAACCAGCCCGAAGGCGATCGCTACAAAGGCTAGGCCTTGCCGCACCCTATCCATGCATTAGCACCCTATGAGCGCACCTTCGTATTCCATTCCCGGCAGCACACCGGCGGCTGCCGTCAGTAGCGCCGCGCCAGCGGCCACTGAAAAGCCAAGCGACAACACCTCCGGTGCGCGCTCGGTGGCCGAAGTGCTGGAAGGCTCGCAAGTAGAAGCCGTGTTGCAGGAGCTGGACCGCGACCTGGTGGGGCTGGTGCCGGTTAAAGCGCGAATACGGGATATTGCCGCTTTGCTGGTCATCGACAAGCTACGCGTGAACCTGGGCCTGACTAGCCAAGCGCCCAGCCTGCACATGTGCTTTAGCGGCAACCCCGGCACGGGCAAGACCACGGTGGCCAGCCGTATGGCGCAAATCCTGCACCGGCTGGGCTTTGTACGCAAAGGGCATTTGGTATCGGTGACGCGTGACGATCTGGTGGGCCAGTACATCGGCCACACCGCGCCCAAGACCAAAGAAGTGCTCAAGCGCGCCATGGGCGGCGTCTTGTTTATCGACGAGGCGTATTACCTCTATCGCCCGGAAAACGAACGTGACTATGGCCAGGAGGCCATCGAGATCCTGCTGCAAGTGATGGAAAACCAGCGCGACGACTTGGTCGTTATCCTGGCGGGCTACAAAGACCGCATGGATACTTTTTTCCAATCCAACCCCGGCATGAGCTCGCGTATCGCCCACCATCTGGACTTTCCGGACTACGCGGTGGGCGAGTTGCTGCACATCGCCGGTATGACCTTGGCACAGCAAAATTACCGCTTTGGCGAAGGCGCGCAAGCTGCGTTTGAACGCTATCTGGGCTTGCGCGTGGTGCAGCCGCACTTTGCCAACGCCCGCAGCGTGCGTAATGCGCTCGACAGGGCCCGCCTGCGCCAGGCCAGCCGCCTGTTTGCCGACCGCCAGCGTATCCTGAGCGCCGATGACTTGACGACAATCGAAGCAGCTGACATTCTTGCCAGCCGGGTCTTCCAAACCAACTAAACACCGGGACGCCATATGCTCAAAGCGCTCATTTTTGATGTAGACGGCACCTTGGCCGATACCGAGTCTGCGCACCGCGCTGCCTTTAACCATGCGTTTGCCGAAGAAGGGCTGGACTGGGTGTGGGACGAGGCGCTCTATATCGAACTGCTGGAAGTCTCCGGTGGCAAAGAACGCATTTCCCATTACTGGAAACGCACGCGCGGCGACATAGTAGGCATTGAGGCGCATTCCTTGCAAGACACGATTGCGCGCCTGCACGAGCTCAAAACCGCCGCCTACGAAGGCATGGTCAATGACGGCATGGTGAGCCTGCGCCCGGGCGTATTACGCCTTATCGAATCAGCATACGAACAAAACCTGGCGCTGGCCATTGCCACCACCACCTCGCCCGTCAACATAGCTGCCCTCTTGCGAAAAGCCATAGGCGCGCACTGGCGCAGCTTATTTGGTGTGGTGGAGGATGCATCCACTGCACCGCGCAAAAAACCGCACCCCCAGGTGTATCTGCAAACCTTGCAGCGCATGGGCATGGCTGGTAGCGACTGCCTGGCTATTGAAGATTCAGCCAACGGTTTGCAAGCCGCGCTGGCTGCGGGCTTACCGACGGTGATTACGCCCAATAGCTTTACGGCGCACCATCGCTTTGGAGGTGCATTGCGCGTCGTGCCAGATTTGGGTGGCACCACCGTCGCAGACTTGCGCATCTGGCATTCCCAAGTACACGCAGCCTGATTTTGATTTCCAGAGAACTTGCCATGCCCTTGTCCGCCCGCTCCCAGCATTCCACCCTCACGCAATTCTTGATCGAAGAGCGGCGCAAATACCCCGGTGCCAGCGGCGACTTCAACGCCCTGATACTGGATATTGCCCTGGCATGCAAAGCGATTGCGCGCGGCGTGGCCTTCGGCGAACTTGGGCAGGTGCTGGGTGACCATAAAACGGGCGACGGCGCCTCGGTCAATGTGCAGGGCGAGGCGCAAAAAACTCTGGATGTGCTTAGCAACCAGGCCTTTATCCGACGCACCGAATGGGCGGGCAACCTGGCGGGCATGGCCTCCGAGGAGATGGAGCACCCCTACCAAATTCCGACGCAATACCCGCGCGGTAAATACCTGCTGGTGTTTGACCCGCTAGACGGCTCCAGCAATATCGATGTCAATGTATCGGTGGGCAGTATTTTTTCGGTACTGCGTGGACCGGAAGACGGGCGCGATGTGCAGGAAGCCGATTTTTTACAAGCGGGCACCCGCCAGGTCGCTGCCGGGTACGCCATCTATGGGCCCACCACCATGCTGATGCTCACCCTGGGCAATGGTGTGCAGGGCTTTACCCTAGACCCCAACCTGGGTGAATTCATGCTCACCCACCGCAACATCCAGATTCCGCCGGACACGCATGAGTTTGCGATCAACGCCTCCAACAGTCGCTTCTGGGAAGCGCCGGTGAAGCGTTATGTGGATGAATGCCTGGCCGGTAAGACCGGGACGCGCCGCAAGGATTTCAATATGCGCTGGATTGCCAGCATGGTGGCCGAGGCCCACCGCATCCTGATGCGGGGCGGCGTTTTTATGTACCCCCGCGACACCAAGGACCCCAGCAAGGCTGGGCGATTGCGCCTACTGTACGAGGCCAACCCCGTAGGCATGATCATGGAGCAAGCTGGAGGTCGGGCCAGCACCGGCGAGAAGCCGGTTTTGGACGTGGCGCCCACGTCATTGCACCAGCGCATCGGCCTGGTGTTTGGCTCACGCAATGAGGTGGAGCGCATCGAGCGCTACCACAGCGAACCAGCGCAGGCGGAGGAACACAACCCGCTGTTCGCCGAACGCAGCCTTTTTCGATTTTGAGAATTTTCAGTTTAGGAAGTCCCCATGTCAGAGAAACATCCGATCATTGCAATCACCGGCTCCAGCGGCGCGGGTACCACCTCGGTCACCCGGACGTTTGAAAACATCTTCCGCCGCGAAGGCGTAAACGCCGCCATCATCGAAGGCGATAGTTTTCACCGCTACGACCGCGCCGAAATGAAGGTGCGTCTGGCCGAGGCCGAGGCTAAAGGTAATAAAAACTTTAGCCACTTTGGCCCGGAAAATAATTTGTTCTCCGAACTGGAGGCCTTGTTTGCCGACTACGCCAAAACCGGTAGCGGAAAGCAGCGTAAATATCTGCACGACCACGAGGAAGCGGCACCTTTTAAGCAAGAGCCAGGCACTTTCACGCCTTGGGAAGATGTACCTAGGGGCACAGACTTGCTGTTTTACGAAGGTCTGCACGGCGCGGTGGTAACGCCTGAGGTAAATATCGCCAAACACCCGGATTTACTTATTGGCGTGGTGCCCGTGATTAACCTGGAGTGGATACAAAAGCTCTGGCGCGACAAATCTAAGCGCGGCTACAGTACTGAGGCAGTCACCGACACCATCTTGCGCCGTATGCCGGATTACGTGAACTACATCTGCCCGCAATTCATACATACGCACGTGAACTTTCAGCGTGTGCCTATGGTTGATACCAGCAACCCCTTTATTAGCCGCGACATTCCTTCGCCCGATGAAAGCATGGTGGTGATCCGCTTTGCCAAACCCAAGGGCATCGACTTTCAATACCTGCGCAGCATGATTGACGGCAGTTATATGAGCCGCGCCAATACCATCGTCGTCCCCGGCGGCAAGATGGAGTTGGCGATGCAGCTGATCTTCACGCCCTTTATTTGGCGCATGATGGAACGCAAAAAGCGCGCATCATGAAGTCCTATGACCTAATCCTCTTTGACCTGGACGGCACCTTGGTTGAGACCGCTCCGGAAATTTGCGATGCCGTGAATGACACCTTGCAGCACTTTAATTTTGCAAGCGTCTCGCAAGGGCAAGTCAATAACTGGATAGGTCACGGAACGCTGGAGCTGCTCATCCAGGCATTGGCCTTTGTGCAAGGGCTAAGTGACGCGACAGTCCGCAGCTCTGAGCGTTTGGCTGACATTGCCGCTGTCTTCAAGACGCATTACCGCGCCCGTTGCGGCACGCGCAGCCACTGCTACCCGCATGTGGTGGAAACCTTACACCGGCTCAAATCGCAGGGTGTTCGCCTTGGGGTAGTTACCAATAAAGAAGGCGCTTACACCCAAACCGTGTTGGATGCGCATGCATTGACGCCGCTGTTTGATTGCGTCATCAGTGGGGACACCTTGCCTACCAAGAAACCCCGGCCTGACGGTGTGCTCAGCTGCCTAGAGCGCTTTGATGTGACTGCGGACAGAACGCTTTTCGTAGGCGATTCGAGCATCGACGTAGCCACTGCGCGCAATGCCGGCGTGGCCGTTTGGGTGGTCCCCTATGGCTACAACATGGGGGCTGCCATTGCAGACAGCCACCCTGACCGCCTTATCGCTAACTTTGCAGAACTCTGATTATTGCGCTTGGGCCAATTCGGCCAGGCGCTTGTGCACGGCGCGCTTCCCGGTTTTGCGCAGGGCGACAATGGCTTCCAACTGTGCCGCGCGGGGTCTGACCTTGCCCTGCTCCCACTTATAAACCGACTGGTCGCTAACGCCGAGCAAGGCCGCGGTCTGGGCGGCATTGATACCCAGCTTTTTGCGCAAGCTCGCAAAGCCCGATGCGCTAAAGCGTACTTTTTTCCTGCCGCCTTTGCTTGGCGCTGAAGCTTCGACGCCCGCGCCCTTAGCTAATTGCATCAAGGCCCGCTCCATCGCGGAAAGCCGCCTTTTTAAGGTCGCGTTTTCCTTGCGTTGTTGTGCCAAAGATTTTTTCATCGCCGTCAGGCTTTGCCGTACGTGCCGGTTTGCGGATCTGCTAATTTCGTCTTTCAATTGCTTTGCTAATGCACTCATGCCGCCTCCTTTTTTACATCTGTTTAATTCATAATTTAGAAATTATTACCTATACAGTGTGGGCCATCCGTTGGAACTGCAGCACACGCCCTGCTGTCACCCACGCACCGATGCAATTTGATGTTTATTTCTACTGCGCGCGCAAATCTAAGCTGCGCCATGTTCTGTGCGCTCTGCTGCGCACATCACCGAATGCAGGAACTGCGCAAAGTTGGCCTGCGAGCAGCAGACCGGCATTGGATCTGCGCCGCGACCCTGCACGCGAGACCATCCCGCCTTAGGCGCTTGCGTCCGGCGCTGTCGACTAGGGCACAGCCACTACCGCGCCGAAATATCATTTTTAACGATTTTTTCATAAAAATTGGTTTACTTTGTATTTGTTGTATTTACGGGAAAAATGTTTTTAAGAAAAAACTTGCCATTTATATAAATTTTATTAGAATGTTTTCAAACACAAGGTAAATTGTGCTTATTGGTATGTGTTCAGGAGCTTATATGTCAGTATTCGCCAAAACAGCTAAAGGCCTCGATGCGTTAAAGGATTTGAATTCCGGTATGCCGCGCCGCATGCGTACCGTACTTTGGTGTATCAATGGCCAAACCTCCACCTCTACCCTGATGCGCAGCCTCACGACCGTGGGCGATGTCAAAGAGTTGATGCGCAGCCTGATCGCGGAAGGATTGATTGAGCGCGTGCACAAAAACGCACCCAAGCCTGCCCCTGTAGAACTAGCCGTCTCCACACCATCTGCCACGACGGTGGACACGCGCTGGGCCAGCTCGGGATGGAATATGGGCTTTCCTAACCAGGGCATTAGCGCGGCCCACTAAAACGCAGATGCTATAGCAGCAAGATCAAAACCTTTGCGCGCGCAAAGGATGTAAATCCAAGGCGCTTGGACGGCCACCTACCATGTCGGCCACCAAACTCCCGGTCAAGCCACCCAAAGTCAGCCCAATGTGCTGATGGCCAAAGGCATACACCACCCGCGCGCTATTGCGCGAACGCCCCAATACCGGCAGGCCATCGGGCAGCGTCGGTCGGAAACCTAGCCAAGGCGCCTGCGGCGCACCCAAGGCGGGCAAGGCGCGGTGCGATGCAAAGTTCAGTAAATCCAGCAAACCGGGGTGCATTTCTTGCCCCAAGTCCGCCAACTCCACCGTGCCGGCCACGCGTATGCCTTGCGCCATGGGCGTCATATAAAAACCACGCTCGGCCCAACCTACAGGACGTGAAATCAAAGGCGTGCTGCCAGGGAACATCAGGTGGTAGCCACGCTCGGCTTGCAGCGGCACATCGTCGCCGCATTGGGCTGCCAAGGCTTTGGAATGCACACCCGCGCACAGGGCCAGGTAATCGTAGGCGCTGTCATGGCCTGCGCCACGCAAGCGCACTTGCTTGTCATCCGCTTGTACTTGCGTCACAGCCAGCGGATGGACCACCAGCCCCTTGTCTTGCAAATACGCCAACAAGGCATGCAGAAAGGCCGAGGGATCGCTCAGGTGCCAGGAACCTTTGAACAAGGCGCCGCGATGAAAGATGGGGCTGAGCTGCGGCTCTAACTTGGCAATCGCATCCGCATCCAAGATATCGGACTCCACACCCAAACTGCGGCGCAATTCCAGGGTTTCGCGTGCGCCTTCAAAAGCGGCGGCGCTGGAATACAAATATAAGCATTCTTGTGGCCGGACGAATCGCTGTAGATCGGCCTCGGCCAGCATCGCGTCGTAGCCGCTTTGCGCGCGGGCCAGCAGATGCGACAAGACGCTTACGGTAGATGTGTAGCGCGCGGGTGTGGAAGCCCATAAAAAGCGCGTAAGCCAGGGGGCCAAGGCATGCAAGTGCGACCAGCGTACGCGCAAGGGACTTTGCGACGAGAACAAATAGCGCGGCAGATCACGAAACACCGAAGGGTTGTTGACGGGGATGCAGGCGTAATTGGCAAAGGTGCCGGCATTGCCGAAGGAGGCGCCGCCCGCTGCGCCACGCGGCTCGTACAAGCTGACCTCGTGACCGTCGCGCATCAGCCAGTAGGCCGAGGACAGTCCAACAAAGCCCGCGCCTAGGACAGCAACGCGTGCCATCAGGCGCAATCTCGGGCAGATGCAGCCGGTATCAAGCTGCGCGTGGGGACAGGCAACTTGCGCGCTATGGCCAACACGTCCGATTTACCAGCGTACGCCTAGGCGCTCGAAAACTTTGCTCAGGACAAACAAAGGCCCGACCAGCAGGTATTGCAGGTCCTCGAAAAAAGAAGGTTTTTTGCCCTCTAGATGGTGGCCGATGAATTGAAAAATCCAGGCAAGAACAAAAATTCCCACGCTGGCTTGCACCAGCACACCCGCGGCGTCCATAGCATCGACCAAGGCCAGCATTACGGAGGACAAGAGCAACATGCATAGGGTGAAAGGCCAGGATAGACGGGCGTAATAGACCAGGCTCGCGGCGATCAACAAAAGAACCAAAGCCGGGTGCACCGCAAACAACAAGCCGTTAAGGCTAAGCATGATGGCGGGAATCGCCACAAAATGAATCACTTCATTGACCGGGTGCGTATGGCTTAAGCCATAGTGCTGCAAAAGCGTATCGACTTTGCGCTGGGGAATGTCCATACTTTCCGGCAGCGGAGTTTGCATTGAATCCATGGTGTGCCTCCCTAATGAAAAACGCGAATTAGGATTTTAAGAATTTCTTCAGCCAGGCGACTGCGCGGCCTTGCATGCATTGTCCGCCCCAGGCCAGCAAGGCGTGGCTGGCGCCTGCGTACAAAAACTGCAATGCGCGTGGCTTGTTAGCGCGCAGTTTGGCAGGCTCGGACTGCATCATCGCGTGCACGTTATTGGCCAGCGCTTCGCTGTCTTGCCAGACATGAAACACTTCCGGGTGGCTGCTGCTGCGCTCGAAGGCGTCGGTGGCCATAGCCTCGTCTTGCACCGCCAGGCCGCTGGGGACGAGCCAGGCGGGCGCGGTGTGGGCCAAAACCAAAATCGGCACATCGCAGGCCAGGCGTGCGCCACTGGACAGCACCACATCATCGCGCGTGAGCGAGGCCACGGTTTCATACAGCACGGTGACACGCTGCTCACGCAGCAATTGCAGCATGCGCTGGTGCAAAGTTTCGGGATAGGCTTTGTCACCCTCTTGCTGGGGGCCGATGATCCAGGTCACCGCGGCAGTAGGCATACGCTGGCGCACGGCCAGGGCCAGTTCAAAGCCCTCGGTGCCGGCGCCAATGACCGCCATACGTAGCGCGCGGGTGCGGCCCAGGCCGCAGACCTTGGGCCATAAATTGGCAAAACCTTCCAGCGGTGGCACAAACAGGCCGTGTTCACGCGCGCCGGGCATGGCCGCTTCGATAGCTTCGCGGTGCGGCACCGGGCCGGTGTTGATAGACAGCAGGTCGTAGCTGATGGACTGGCCGTCGTCCAGCAAGATGCTGCGCGACACGGCATTGAGGCCTCGGCCTTGGCGTCCGGTCCATTGCACTTTGTCCTGTTGCAAAAGCGGCTCGAAATCGACCATGCAATCGGCCAGCGGCACATCGTTGGCGACGTAGCGTGCCAGTTTGCGCGGGGCAAAAGTCTGGGTTTGTTGGGCTAAGACCGTGATCTGGACATGCGCCAAGGGCTGGCGCTTGAAGTGTTCGAGCACGCGGATATGGGCTGGGCCCATCCCCCATAAGACCAAATGCTCGGGCCGCCGGTAGGGCCTGGCGGCCAACTGGGCGCCCAGGGCAATGGCTTCTTCACCCGTGACCACAGAGTCTGCGGAGGGTGTCGGTAATTCTTCCGTCATACCCCTATTGTTCCACGAGCGTGATGGGCGCCCGGAAATCGGCCACTTCGCACACCCGCCCGATCAACGCGCTCTGCGCATAACCCTGTGCCCGCAAGGTTTGCAAACAGGCCTGCGCCTGCTCCCAGGGCACGCTGGCCAGCAAGCCGCCGGCGGTTTGCGGGTCAAATAGCAAGGCGCGGCGCAAGCGCAGCGCTTGGGCGGCAGATAGTTCTGCATCGTCAGCGTCAGCACTTGGACTTGGACTTGAATGGGTGCTTTTGCCCAAGCCCGCGCCAAGGCCTGCGTCGGAACCCCGGCCCGATTCTTTTCCCGGGTGCCAAGGCCAACCCGCAATCGCCGAGCCTTGCTGGGCATTGCTACTGTGCAAGGAACTGAAAATACCAGCATCCATCGACGCCAATGCGCCATCCAGTAGCGGCAAAGACGCCATGTCTAATTGCGCGCCCAGGCGCTCGGTTTGCAGCATTTCCACCAAATGGCCTAGCAAGCCAAAGCCGGTGACATCGGTACACGCACGGGCGCCGAACTGCGCCAGGGTGTGGGCGGCGCCCTGGCTGGATTGGGCCATGCTGTCCAGCGCCGCCTCCACCCAGCGGCCACGCGCGCGGCCCAGGGCGTGGGCCGCAAATAAAGTGCCCGTGCCCAAGGCCTTGGTCAAAATCAAGGCGTCACCGGCCCGCGCGCCGGTTTTGCGCATCAGCTGCACCGGCTGGCCTTGCGCGTCCAGATCCACCAGGCCGTTGATGGCAAAGCCCAGCGACAACTCCGGCCCCTCGCCGCTGTGGCCCCCCACCAGCGCGCAGCCTGCCGCATTGAGTACCTGCACCGCACCGGCCATGAGCTGCGACAACAGGCTTTGGGTCTGGCGGTCCAAGCCCGGCGGTACCACGGCAATGGCCGTGGCGGTGTGCGGCGTAGCGCCCATCGCAAAAATGTCGCCCAGCGCATGGTTGGCGGCAATCTGGCCGAAGTGGTAGGGGTCGTCGATAAACGCGCGGAAAAAATCCACGGTTTGCACCTGCGCTTTGCCTGGGGGAATGCGCACCAGCGCCGCGTCATCGGGCGCGGATAGGCCAATCAGCACATCCGGGCTATCCAGCGTCTGCAAACCGCCCAGCGCCCTACCCAGCACACCCGCCCCCACTTTGGCGGCGCAGCCACCGCAACGCATGGCCTGGGCTGCTTGCGCTTGGGTGCGCTCTTGTGCATCCAGGTCTGCGAAATGGGCCAGCGCCTGCGCGCCTGTATCGCTTGCTGCGGGCGCCATCGCGGGTAAGCCCAGATCAGAAAAACGCTGCATAAAGCGCCGGTCAATTTGGTCTTTCCAGCGCCATACCCAGGTACCGGCAAAGCCCAGCATGCCGCGCGAGGCCACCGCATAGCGATCGCCCGTGCTGATCAAGGCCAGCCAATGCTTTTGGGGACGATAGGCTTTTAAGGGCAGTCCGCACAAGGCATGGCGCAGATTACGCGCCAATGGCATGCCCATGCGCACCGCAAACACACCGGCTTTTTCCAGCGGGCGCGGGCCGAAAGCGGCCACATCGCCGCTGGCAAAAATCCGTGCGTCGCTGTCGGACTGCAAATACGCGTTCACGCGCACACAGCCGTCGGCATCGAGCGCCAAGCCGGTGGAAGTCAACCAACTGCCGCCCGATGCTTGCGTCACCCAGAAAACGGCATCGGCCTCTACGTATTCCAGCTCATCTGCGGAACGCGATACGAGATTTGAGTCGTTGCTCGCCACGTGCTGCGCCGATGGCGTCGCAGAACCCGCATCGCTTGCGCGCAGCACCTGCACACCGCTAGCGCTAAGCGACTGCACCCGCGCGCCCAGATGCACTTGCACACCACGCGCTTGCAAGGTGTGCATAAAGCGCGCACGCACGCCTGCGTTGTGCGAGGGCAAAATAGTGGGCGCCGCAGAAAACAACGCAAACTGTGGCGCTTGTAGGCCTAGCGCTTTGCATTCCTTGCCTAAGCGGTATTGCATTGCCAGCAGCAACTCCACGCCTCCAGCGCCCGCGCCCACCACCGCAATGTGGCGCGGCCCCTGCCCGGAGCGCACGCGGGCAAGGATTTGCAACCAGCGCGCGTTAAAAGCGGCAATCGGCTTGACCGGTATCGCATGTTCACTTGCGCCCTGCACCTGCGCCACTTGCGGCGTGGAGCCGGTGTTGATCGCCAGCACGTCATAGTCCAAGGCCGGGCGCCCGTGCAGCAGCACTTGGCGTGCCTCGCGGTCTATGCCGATAACCTGCGCCCGCACAAAGCGTGCCCCGGCGTAGGCGCACAAGCGCACTAAATCGAGATGGACTTCGTCATAGCCATAGTGACCAGCCACATAACCGGGCAACATGCCCGAATACGGCGTGTGCGCATCGGTACACACCAAGGTAATACGCAAACCCGCCAGCGGCTGCATGCCAAAGGCTTTGACCACGGCTACATGGCTATGGCCGCCGCCTACCAGCACCAGGTCGCGCAAGATGGGGCCGGAGTGTTTTTGCATAGCCCCCCATTGTGACTAAGCGCGTGGCGAGCCTTCTGGCTAGCCGCGCCGCCAGCGGTGCCAGCGCGCCAGCCAAGGCATGGCTGCTGCGGGCAAGTGCGCGCGCTGCCATTGGCCCGCCACATGCCTGGCCGACTCGCTGAGCGTCGGGTAGCTGTGGACGGTGGCCAAAATCCCTTTCAAACCTATGCCCTGGCGCATGGCCAGCGCATAGGGCGCAAGCAATTCGGCGGCATGCTCACCTACGATGGAAACGCCCAACAAGGTATCGCGCCCGGGCACCGTCAGCACTTTGACAAAACCGGCAGGCACTGCGCCATGCGCTGCATCACAAATCGCACGGTCCAGGCCTGCAAGCTCAAAACGGGTGACTTCATAGGCCAGGCCGCGCGTCTGCGCTTGTTGTTCATTGAGGCCCACACGTGCCACTTCGGGGGCTACATAGACAGCAGTGGGCAACACGCTGTAGTCGGGCCGCAGCGCGCCCCAACCCTCGAGCAAAGCATTGACTGCCGAATACCAGGCTTGGTGCGCAGCGGCATGGGTGAACTGGTAGGGGCCCACTACGTCCCCGGCAGCATAAATCGAAGGAATCAGGGTTTGCAAATACGCGTCGGTGTGCAAAAGCGTATCGCTGGCTATGCCCAGCGCTTCCAAGCCAAAACCGCGCAGCCGGGCTTGGCGTCCAGTGGCGCAGAGGAGCAAATCGTAGGGGACGGCAAATTCGTCGTCTTGCGCGGCGGGCGTGTCAGGCATCGAAGACTGCTGGCCATGCGACGCGGTGTTTTGGCGTATCACCACCAATTTATCCGCACCCGCATGCGCGGGCAGTGTTTCGCAGCGCAAGACCTGGTGCCCTGTGAATACGCGCACACCATCGGCACTTAATGCGGCTTGCACCAGCGCGCTGACATCTGCATCTTCTTTAGATAGCAAAGCGGGCGCGGCCTCGACCAAACTCACCTGCGCACCCAGACGCGCAAAGGCCTGCGCCAACTCGCAACCTACCGGCCCACCACCCACGATGGCGATGCGCCGGGGCAGCGCGGCAGATTGTTCCAACACATCCCACAGGGTATCGCTGGTCACATAGCCGCTGTCCTGTAGGCCAGCAATAGCGGGCACGGCCGGCTGCGACCCGGTCGCCAAAATAATGCTGCGGGCACTGATGCGCTCGGGCGCCTGGCCGCTGCGGCGCAACTCCACCGTCCAGGGGTCGATAATGTAAGCATAGGCTTGCAACACGTCCACCCCCATGGCGCGGTAACGCTCGGGGCTGTCGTTGGGCGCGATGGCGGCGATGATGCTGCGCACACGTTGCATGACGGCAGCAAAGTCCACCTGCACCGGCCCGGTGTGTATGCCAAAGCCCTGCGCTTGCCGCGCTTGCTGCGCGACGCGCGCACTTTGAATCAAGGCCTTGCTGGGCACGCAGCCACGGTTGAGGCAATCGCCACCCATTTCGCCTGCCTCCACCAGGGCCACGCGTGCTTGCGCGTGCGCGGCCACATAAGCAGACACCAAACCACCCGCACCGCCGCCAATGACGATCAGGTTGTAATCAAAACGCGCTGGGCGCTTCCAGCGTGCGGCCACCGTGCGCCGGCGCAGCCAAGCCAATAGGCGCCGCGTCAACCAGGGTGTGCCGGCCATGGCCAGCGCCAAGGCGATCAGGCCCACTGCCACCTGCGGCTGCAAGATGTCGGATACCGATTGCAAGGCCGCCAACTGGCTACCAGCTTGCAGATAAATCACGGTGCTGGGCAACATGCCTAATTGGCTGAACACATAAAAGCGCCAGGCCCGCATGCGCGTCAAACCCATAAGCACATTGACCGCGCCAAAGGGCACAAGCGGGATCAAGCGCAAACTGAGCAAGTAAAAAACACCTTCGCGCTCCAAGCCGCGCGTCATATGCCCTAAGCGCCGCGTCATGCCGGCGCCCAGGTAAGCGGGCAAGCTATCAGCCAGTACATGGCGCACCACCAGCAAGCACAGCGTGGCGCCCAGGCTGGACGCAAAAGACACCAACAGCAAACCCCAGCCAAAACCCAGCACCGCACCACCGGCCAAGGTCAGCACCACAATGCCAGGCACGGCGGCACTGGCCAGCAGGACATACAGCGCAAAAAACGCAGCGCGCACTGTCCAAGGTGCTTGTGCGTGCCAGGCTTTCAAGTCTTGGTATTGCGATTGCAATCGCGTCAGGCTAAACCAATCAGCGCCCTGCACTACACCAACTAGCGCAAGTGCGAGCAAGGCCCCTAGCGCTACACGCCAGAGCATGCGCGCGTTAAACATGGTTGTCCTGCCCGCGCTGTGCGTGCGGCACATCTTGCACCCGAGTCGCCTGGTGTTGACCGGACGGCGCACCGGACAACAAACGCACTCCGGCGGCGATGCGGCCCAGCCAGGTAATAGCGCACAAGCCTGCAAAACCATAGGCCAGCGGCACGAAGTAGGCAGGCCAAATACACATGGCACACAGTACTGCCAGGGTCTCGGTTGCCTCGGTCAAGCCGCCCACAAAGTACAACGATTTTTCAGGATATTGCGGGTTATGCAAACCGCGCTGCGCAGCCAATGCAGCAAAGGCCAGAAAGCTACTGCCCGTGCCTACAAAAGCCGTAATCAAAACCGCTGCGGCCAGCGCATTGCGCGCCGGATCGGCCAGCGCAAAGGCCAGCACCATCAAGGCATAAAAAACAAAGTCCAAAGCAATATCTAAGAAGCCACCTACTGCCGTGCCACCTCCGCTGCCACGGGCCACAGCGCCATCAAGGGCATCACACAGGCGCGAGCACAAGAGCAAAACCAAACCCGCCATCCAGGCCTGCGCAGCTATACAAGCGGCAGCGAGCACACCCAAGGCAAACCCAGCCCAGGTAATGCTATTGGCCGCAATACCCCAATACAGCAGCGGCCGTGCCAGCGCCTGCACAGCCGGGCGTATCAGGCGGGTAGTAAAGCGGTCCAACATAGCGGCATTGTCGGTGCAAGTAATGACACGTTATGCGGACTCATGGTGCGGCCAAATGCGTGACGCGCTGCGCGTCCAAGATGTCGGCCGGATCGTGCGTGACCACCAGGGCGCTGATGCCGCGCCGGGCCACTGCGCCCCCTACCAGCGCGCGCATGCGCTGGCGCAGCGCCACATCGAGTTTGGCGAAGGGCTCATCGAGCATCAAAGCTTGCGGTTGCGACAACAAGGCGCGCGCCAGTGCGGCGCGCGCGCGCTGACCGCCCGATAGCGTAGCCGGGTCGGCATGCGCAAAACCGGCCAACTCCACTTCCTCCAAGGCCTGCGCCACCTGCGCTTCGCGCGCGGCTTGCGGCCCGGCGGCAATAGCGAATAACAGGTTTTCGCGCACCGTCATGTGCGCAAACAATAAATCGTCTTGGTACAACAAAGCAATGCGCCGTGCGCGCGTGGGCAAGTGGTCCACGCGACGCCCCATGACATGTACCGCGCCCTGAAATTGCATGGTCGGCGCCAGCGTGCCGCACACCGCCGCCAACAAGCTGGACTTGCCCGAACCGCTGGCCCCCATGAGGGTGTGTACCGTGCCCGAAGGCAGTGCAATGTCTAGACCTTGCACCAAGGTCGCACCGGGGCTGCGCAGGCGCTGCACTTGCAGGTGTAGCGCCGGGGGATCGTCAAGAGAACTGGGCATCAGCGGGTCGCCGGGCTTGTGCGCCGGTCGGTGCAGCGCTGCGGGAGTGTCGGGCGAATTGGACATAAGCCAGCGCATCCTAAGCCAGGCCACGCGCAAAAAAGGGCTGCGCAAAACGCCGCTTGCGGCCCAGCCACAGTGCCAGTGCGAACAGGCATGCAGGCAACAGCCATTGCAATAAGGCAAAAGCGGCAAGCAACGAACGCTGGCCGCCCGATGACAGCGCCACCGCCTCGGTGGTCACCGTCGCAAAGCGCCCGCCGCCCACAAACAAGGTAGGTAGAAACTGCGCCACGCTCACCGCAAAGCCCACCGCAAACGCCGCCGCCAAGGCCGCGCGCAAAAGGGGCCATTGCACCTGCCACAGATAGGCCCCGTGCGAGCGGCCTAGGCTGGCCGCCAACTGCGCCCCACGCGGGTCCAGCGCTGCATACGGGCCTTGCAAGCTGAGCAGCACATAAGGCCAAACACTCAGGCTATGCGCCAACCACAAGCCCCAGGCGCTGGCGTCCCAGCCCAAAGCGATACACAGGCGCTGCAAGCCAATCGCCCAGAGCAAGCTCGGCAAGGCCAGCGGCAGGTAAGCGGCGCTAAACAGCGCGGCACGCCAAGGCGCAGGCAGGCTTTCCAGGCAAGCCACTGCCAGCACCAATGCAGTGCCCGCGCTGGCCAGCCCCAGCCACAAGGTGGTGCCCAGCACGCTGGTGCTGCCCAGCACTTGCTGCCAGGCTTGCAGCGTCCAAGCCTGCGGCCACAGCGCAGGAAAAGGCCAGGCTCCAGCCACGCTGCCCCACAAAAGCGCCGCTGCGACCAGCGCGTACAAGGCGGGCAAAGTACGCAGCAGGCACCGCCCGAGAGTGACCCGGAAGGAGCTGCCTTTCGCGCCCTTGGCATGCTCCAAGCGCTGCGGCCCACGCGTCCAGCGCGCCGGGGCCAGCCAGCGCACATCCATGCGGTACAGCATCCATACAAGTCCAGCCACCAGCACGGTGCAAAGCAAAAGTAATACAACAGCCGCCAGCCCCTTCGCCCGGACAGCCGGGTCCGCATCCTGCAGCGACTGCCAGGCCAGCACGGCCAGCGTGGGCGGTGCGCCTGGCCCGATGATCCAGGCCACGTCCACCACCGACAGGCTGTAGGCCCAGACCGCCAGCAGCGGCCCGGCCATGCGCGGCAGCAACTGCGGCCAGACCACGCGCCACCAGGCCGACTGCGCGCTGTAGCCCAGCGTAGCCGCGACACGCATTTGCGCAGCCCAAGCCTGCGCCACATCGGGCCGCTGCATATGCGCCATTGCACCCCACAATAAAAACGGAATTTCTTTGCACACCAGCACCAGCACCAAACCCAGGGCCCAGGGGTCTTGCGTGCTTTGCCAAGGCGGCGGCGCGTCCAGCGGCCAGGGCATCAGTGCAGCCCAGGGTTGCAGCAGCGTAAACAAAAACCGCACCCACCAACCCGAGGGTGCCAGCAACAATACACAGCCCAGCGCAAAAGCCACATGCGGCAAGGCCAGCATGGCAGGCAAAAGCGCTGCATGCTTGCGCGGTGCGCGCAAACCCAAGCCCGTGGACAAGATGCAAGCGCTGGCGCCCAGTGCCAGCAGCGTGGCCGCCAAGCCGCTGCACAGCGACAAGGCCAAGGCCTGCGCAAACTGCGCGTGCTGTAGTAATTGCGCGCCGTCCTGAATGAAGGATGAAAAGGGTAAAAAAGGGTCCACGAAAACTTGTCGGTGCCAAAACAGCGATTGTCCGGCCAAGCGCGTTGGTGGGGAGTAGCGGCGGTTACCATAGCCGCCATGTTCAGTTACCGACACGCTTTTCACGCGGGCAACCACGCCGACGTGCTCAAACACATGGTTTTGCTGGCGCTGCTCAAGCACATGACGCTCAAAGAAACCCCGTTTACTGTCATGGACACGCATGCCGGGGCCGGTTTGTATCGGCTGGACGGCGACTACGCCCAAACCAGTGCCGAGGCCAGCCAAGGGTTTCTGAAGCTGGCCCAGACCAGCCCCAGCCAGCCCTGGGCGCCGCTGGTGCAGGACTATCTAGACATGGTCGCCGGATTTAATGCGCCGGGCCAGTGGAAGGTTTATCCAGGTTCGCCCTTTATCTGCCAACAGCCGCTGCGCGGGCGCGACAAACTGAAGTTGTTTGAACTGCACCCCACAGACAGCAAAACCCTGACCGCCAATATCGCGCAACTGGAGGCCGGGCGGCAAGTGGCGATTGCGCGCGAGGACGGTTTTGAAGCAGTGAAAAAGTTTCTGCCACCGCCTTCGCGCCGCGCTCTGCTGCTGTGCGACCCAAGTTATGAAATCAAAAGCGACTATGGCCGCGTGGCCGCCATGGTGGCAGATGCCTTGACGCGCTTTGCCACGGGCAATTACATGGTCTGGTACCCCATCATCCCGCGCCCGGAGGCGCACGACCTGCCGCGCAAACTGCGCACCTTGGCCAACAAAGCAGGTAAGAGTTGGCTGGACATCACGCTGACCGTGAAATCGAGCAAGCTGCTGCAAGACGACGCCGGCGAAACCGTGCGCCCGGGCCTGCCCGCCAGCGGCGTGTTCCTGATCAACCCACCCTTTACGCTCAAAGCGCAATTGGCGCTGGCGCTGCCGCAACTGGTGCAGACGCTCAAGCAAGACACGCATGCGCGGCATACGCTGGAGTCGGGGGGCTGATAGGAGCGTACGCCCAACCTACTGGCCTGCCAGGTACCCACCGTGGAGGATGGCTTGCGCGGCATGCAATTCATTGAAGCGGTGGTGGCCTCCAGCCGCGCGGATGGACGCTGGATCGCCGTCGTATCAACGGCAGCCCCGCCTACAATGTTTGCAGCCATCGGCGCAGGGCCGGTTGTACTTTTGGAGCCCCAGCATTGATGACAACAGCGTCCACAGCGCGGTTTAAAAACGCAGATTGGTGGCGCGGCGGCATCATCTACCAAATCTACCCGCGTTCATTTCAAGATAGCAATGGTGACGGGGTGGGCGATTTGCCGGGCATTACGCAACGATTAGCCCATGTTGCAGCCCTGGGCGCAGACGCGGTGTGGCTGTCGCCGGTGTTTAAAAGCCCGATGAAAGACTTCGGCTATGACGTCAGCGACTACCGCGACATCGACCCGCTGTTCGGCACACTGGACAACTTTCGCGAACTTGTGAGCAATGCCCATAGCCTGGGCCTGAAAGTCATGATCGACCAGGTGCTCTCGCACACCTCCGATCAACATCCCTGGTTTGTCGAAAGCCGTTCCAGCCAGGACAACCCCAGAGCCGATTGGTATGTGTGGGCCGATGCCCGTGATGATGGCACGCCACCGAATAACTGGCTCTCCATCTTTGGTGGCAGCGCCTGGCAGTGGGACACCCGGCGCTTGCAGTACTACCTGCACAACTTTTTGGTCTCGCAGCCTGACCTCAATTTCCACAACCCGCAGGTACGCGCAGCCATCCTAGACGACGTGCGTTTCTGGCTGGAGCTCGGAGTGGATGGCTACCGCTTGGACACCGCGAATTTCTACTTCCACGACCAGGCGTTGCGCAACAACCCAGGGCGCGGCCAGCCCGATCCCAAAGATGCGTCGGTCGACCCGGTCAACCCCTACAGCCGCCAGCACCATGTGTACGACAAAAGCCGCCCCGAGAACCTCGGATTTTTGAAGGAGTTGCGGGCCCTGCTGGACCGCTACCCCGGTAGCACCATGGTCGGTGAAATCGGTGATGACGACGGTCTGGCCCGCATGGCCGAATACACCCGTGGCGGCGACAAGCTGCATATGGCCTATTCCTTTGACCTGCTGGGGGCCAATAAAAACGCCACGTTTTTGCACGGCCTGCTCGACACCTTCATGGCCACCGTGGGCGACGGTTGGCCCTGCTGGGCACTTTCTAACCACGATGTGATGCGGGTGGCCACGCGCTGGGGCGGGGCAGCGCCCGATGCGCGACTGCTGCGCCTGGCTGCCGCTTTCCAGATGAGCTTGCGCGGCAGTCCCTGTATTTACCAGGGCGATGAGCTGGGCCTCACGCAGGTGGACATCCCATTCGAGCAATTACAAGACCCCTTTGGCAAAGCCATGTGGCCCGAGTTCAAGGGCCGTGACGGCTGCCGCACCCCCATGCCCTGGGAAGCGCAGCAGGCGCTGGGCGGTTTTAGTGGTGCCGAGCCTTGGCTGCCACTGCCGCCAGAACACCTCGCGCTGGCGGTCGACGCGCAACGCGCCGATCCGCACAGCCTGCTTCATTTCTATACCGGCCTGATCCGCTGGCGCGCGCAGCACCCGGTGCTGGTGCATGGCGGTATGCGGCTGCTGCCCCTGCATCCGCAGGTGCTGGCCTTTGAGCGCAGCCATGCCGGGCAATGCGTGTTGTGTGTTTTTAATTTCAGCGACACGGCGGTGGACTGGCCGCTGCCGCCCGCCCACTACGGCACACAGTCGCTGGAGGGCAGCGGTCTGCAAGGTGCTTTGCTGATCGAGGGCTATGTGGCCTTGCAGCCCTGGGGCGGCTACTTCGGTCTGGCGCGCGAGTAGCCACCGCTTTCGCGCCGCACCCTATGCTCAAAGACCACGATGTTTCCGCCCTGATGGCGGCGCGGCACGCCGACCCGTTTGGCGTGCTGGGCATGCATGTGCAGGACGGGCGTTTGTGGGTTAGCGCCGTGCTAGCCCATGCCCGCACGGTGGACGTGGTAGAGCGCAACACGCATCGCTTAGCGGGCAGCTTGCAGCGACTGGGAAATAGCGATGTGTTTAGCAGCGTGCTGCCGGGGCGCAGCGTGCCCTTTGACTACCAGTTGCGGGTGCACTGGCAGCCGGGCGCAGGCAACACCGCTGACCACACACTGCTAGATGACCCCTACGCTTTCTCTGAAATCCTTTCCGATGCGGACATTTGGCTGCTGGCCGAAGGCTCGCACCAGCGGCCCTACGAATGCCTGGGCGCGCACCCCGAGGTCCGTGCGGACGTGCCGGGCACCCGCTTTGCCGTTTGGGCGCCCAATGCCAAGCGGGTATCGGTAGTCGGCAGTTTCAACCAGTGGGACGGGCGGCGCCACCCTATGCGTTTGCGCCATGGCTGCGGCGTGTGGGAAATCTTTGTGCCCCAGGTGGTGCGCGGTGATACCTACCAGTTTGAAATCTTGGGCGCGCAGGGCCTGGTCGCATTGAAAGCGGACCCCTACGCTTTCCAAACCCAATTGCGGCCGGCCACGGCCAGCGTGGTGTGCGGGCTGCCACCCCGGCGCGCAATGCAGCCATCGCGCGCCGCAGCCAATGCGCTGAACGCGCCCTTGTCGATGTACGAAGTGCACCTGGGTTCCTGGCGCAAAGCGGACGGCTGGCGCTGGCTGAACTACCGCGAACTGGCCGACACCCTGGTGCCTTATGCCCGCGACCTGGGATTCACGCACCTAGAGCTTATGCCCGTAAGTGAGCATCCGCTGGATGCGTCCTGGGGCTACCAGCCGCTGGGTATGTTCTCGCCCACGGCGCGCTTTGGCAACCCGGAGGATTTTCAGTATTTTGTGGACGCGGCCCATGCTGCCGGATTGGGCGTTATTTTGGATTGGGTGCCCGCGCACTTCCCCAGCGACGCGCACGGTTTGGCGACTTTTGACGGCACGCATCTCTATGAATACGCTGACCCCAAGGAAGGTTTTCACCAGGACTGGAATACGCTGATCTACAACTTCGGCCGTACCGAAGTGCGTAATTTTTTGATCGGCAACGCCTTGTACTGGCTGGAGCGCTTTGGCATTGACGGCCTGCGCGTCGATGCCGTGGCCTCTATGCTGTACCGCGATTACAGCCGCGAGCCCGGCCAATGGATACCCAACGCCCATGGCGGGCGCGAAAACCTGGAGGCCATGGATTTCCTGCGCCGCCTCAACCACCAAGTCGGCGTGGAGCGGCCTGGAACGCTGATGATTGCCGAAGAATCCACCGCCTTCCCGGGCGTGAGCCGCCCGCCAGCGCCCGACCTGGCCAGCGGTGGGCTGGGCTTTCACTTCAAGTGGAATATGGGCTGGATGCACGATGCGCTCGACTACTTTCAGCTCGACCCCGTCTACCGCCGCCACCACCAAAATTTACTGACTTTTGGGCTGATGTACGCGTTTAGCGAAAACTTTGTGCTCCCGCTCTCGCACGACGAAGTGGTGCATGGCAAGCGTTCGCTGCTGGGCAAGATGGCGGGCGACCCGTGGCAGCAATTGGCCAATTTGCGCGCGCTCTACGGCCTGATGTGGGCCTATCCGGGTAAAAAACTATTGTTCATGGGGGGTGAGTTCGCCCAGCCCACCGAATGGGCCGATGGCCAAAGCCTGCCCTGGCATCTGCAAGACCAGCCGGGACACGCCGGTGTGCAGCGCTTGGTGCGTGATCTCAACCGCGTCTACCGCGACCTGCCCGCCTTGCACGCGCAGGATGTCGATTCCGCCGGGTTCAGCTGGATCGCGCACGAAGACCATGCCCAATCGGTATTGGCCTTTGCCCGATGGTCGCGCAGCGGCCAATGCGCGGTGGTGGTGTGCAATTTCACGCCCTTGCCGCGCACCGCTTATCGACTCGGTGTTGCGCAAGGGGGCGCATGGCGTGAAGTGATCAACACCGATGCAAGCGTGTACGGCGGCAGCGGTATCGGCAACAACAGCTTGCATGCCGAGGCACAGGGGGCGCACGGGCACGAACAATCGCTGCTTCTGCATCTGCCGCCGCTGTCCTGCCTGGTGCTGGAACCCGCGTGAGCGCAGTGTGATGAACGCGGCCTTGCAGCGCCTGAATGGCGTAGCGCTGCTGGGCGCAAGCGTGGTGGACGGCGGCGTGCAATTCGCTTTGGCAGCGCCCCATGCGCAAGCGGTGGACTTGTGCCTGTTTGACGCCAACGGCCAGACCGAAACGCAGCGCCTGCCCATGCCTGCGGCGGTTGACGGTGTCTGGCAAGCCCTGCTCCCCGGCGCAACAGCCGGATTAATTTACGGTTGGCGCGTGCACGGCCCATGGAAACCGGCGCAGGGCCAGCGTTTCAATCCGCACAAGCTTTTGCTCGACCCCAGCGCCGCGTCGGTCTTGGGTAGCTACGAGGGGCAGGATATTCACCTAGGCCACCGCGCGGACGCGCCCATGCTGCAAGACACGCGCGACAACGCGCAGCAGGCCATGAAAGCCATCGTGGTGGAGCCCTTTGCGCCCGCAGCGCGCGGCCCGGTGCTTGACCCGGCGCAACGCCTGATTTGCGAATTGCACGTCAAAGGCTTTAGCGCCCTGCACCCCGATATTCCCCCGGCACTGCGCGGCAGCTATGCCGGGCTGGCCCACCCGGCAGCCATTGCGCATCTCAAAAGAATGGGGGTGACCACCGTCAGCCTGATGCCCCTGGCTACTTGCGCCGATGAGCTGCGCTTGCTCACGCTGAACCTGCGCAATTACTGGGGCTACAGCCCTATTGCCTGGAGCGCACCGACCGCGCGCTATTGGAGTGGCCAGCCCGGCACTACGCCGCGCAGCGAGTTGCGCGCCATGGTCAGCGCCTTGCACGATGCAGGATTGGAAGTGCTGCTCGATGTGGTCTACAACCACAGCGGCGAGACCGACGAGCAGGGCCCGACCCTGGGCTTGCGCGGTATCGACAATGCGACCTACTACCACCTGGATTCGGAAGATCCGGCGCGCTACCGTAACTGGACCGGCTGTGGCAACTGTTTGCGGCTAGACCATCCGCTGGTCATCCGCATGGTGCTACAAAGCCTGCGCAGCTGGGTGCTGGACTATGGAATAGACGGTTTTCGCTTTGACCTAGCCCCGGCGCTGGGGCGCGGTACGGCAGAGGAGGACTATGCGTTTTCGGCCCGCGCGCCCCTGTTGCAGGCCCTGGCGGACGATCCGCTCTTGTCGCGCTGCACGCTCGTGGCCGAGCCCTGGGACATCGGCGAAGGCGGTTACCAGCTCGGGCAGTTTCCGGCGGCTTGGCTAGAGTGGAACGACCGCTTTCGCGATACGCAGCGCAGTTTTTGGCTGCACCGCGATGGGGGCCTGGGCGAGTGGGCTATGCGGCTGGCTGGCTCTAGCGACACCTTTGAACCCCGCACACGGGCGGCCCATAGCAGCGTAAATTTTGTCGCTGCGCACGACGGTTTTACTTTAGCCGATCTGCTGCGCTACACCGAACGGCGCAACCAGACCAATGGCGAAGACAACCGCGACGGGCATGGCCACAACCTGAGCATCAACTGCGGTGTCGAAGGCGATAGCGCAGACCCGCAGGTTCGCGCCCAACGCAGCCAATGGCAGCGCGTGCTGCTGGCGATCACCCTGCTGTCGCTGGGTACCCCCATGGTGCAGGCCGGTGACAGCATCGGCCACAGCCAGGGCGGCAATAACAACGCCTACTGCCAGGACAACGCCATCAGCTGGTTGGACTGGGAAGCTGCCGATGCGGGCTATGCCGATTTCATCGCTTCGGTACAAGCGCTGCGCCAAAGTCGCGCCGTGTTGCGCAGTAGCGGCTGGTGGCAAGCAGAAGGTGCAGACCAGGGCGTGGTGGCGCGGTGGTTTTTGGCCGATGCAAGCTCGCCGCGTCCGCAGGATTGGAACGATCCGGCGCGCCACACGCTGGCAGTGCAGCTCGACTGGGCCACCGCAATAGGTGATACGCACCACAACGATGCACTGCATGCCAGTTGCCTGTTGCTGTGTAACGGCGCGTCCGAGCCGATGCGCTGTACGCTGCCGCCGGGGGCGTGGTTTCTTCTGATTGACACGGCTGGCGGGGACAGCCCTAATAGACGCTTGGAACATGTTGAAATGCTGCCACCGGGGAGTTTGTGGCTTGCCAGCGCAGCACCGACATCAACGCAACAAGAACCACCTTAGGAGCGACCCATGTCCACTAAAGATGCCCCGCACAAGCCCTCCATGCAGCCCCATATGCTGGTGCGCCGCACCATCGCTCTGGTGCTGGCCGGTGGACGTGGTTCCCGCTTGAAGCAGCTGACCGATAAGCGCGCCAAGCCGGCGGTGTATTTCGGTGGAAAGTTCCGCATTGTTGACTTCGCACTGTCCAACTGTGTCAACTCCGGCATCCGGCGTATTGGCGTCATCACCCAATACAAATCGCATTCGCTATTGCGCCATATTCAGCGTGGCTGGAGTTTTTTGCGCGCCGAGCTCAACGAGATGGTGGACCTGTTGCCAGCCCAACAACGGCTCAATGACGAACACTGGTACCGCGGTACCGCCGATGCGATTTACCAAAATCTGGACATCATCCAAAGCAGCAACCCGGATTACGTGGTCATCCTGGCCGGTGACCATGTGTACAAAATGGATTACTCGCTGATGCTCAAAGACCATGTGGAAAGTGGCATGGATTGCACGGTGGGCTGTATCGAAGTGCCGCTGCAAGAGGCCAGTGCATTCGGGGTCATGGCCATAGAAGCGGCACGCAACATCGTCCGCTTTGATGAAAAGCCCGAACAGCCCCAGCCCATGCCGGGTAAACCGGATGTGGCGCTGGCCAGCATGGGTATTTACATCTTTAATGCAGCGTACCTCTACCGCGTGCTCGAAGAAGACCTGGCCAACGCATCGTCCAGCCACGACTTTGGCAAAGATGTGATTCCGCGCGTGGTACAGGAAGGGCGTGCAATTGCCCATCCCTTCTCCATGTCCTGTGTGTCGTCCACGCAGGAGTCTGAACCCTATTGGCGTGACGTGGGCACGATAGACGCGTTTTGGGAGGCCAATCTTGACCTCGCATCGGTGACGCCAGCGCTGGATATTTATGACACCAATTGGCCGATCTGGACCAGCCAGCGCCAGCTCCCCCCGGCTAAGTTTGTGCAGGATGCCCAAGGCAAGCATGGGCAGGCGATCAACACCATGGTCTCAGGCGGTTGCATTGTTTCGGGCTCGATAGTGAGTAATTCCGTCTTGTTTTCTGGCGTGCGGGTGCATTCTTTTTGCGTGATTGACCAAGCGGTTTTTTTGCCCGACGTCACAGTAGGCCGGGGCTGCCGTTTGCGCAAAATTGTGGTGGACCGGGGCTGCGAACTGCCCGAGGGCCTGGTCGTCGGCGAAGACGCCGCGCTGGACGCTGCGCGTTTTGAGCGCACCGAGAATGGCGTGGTATTGATAACCCAAGCTATGCTCGACGGATTAACTTCCCCCTAAGCGTCCCGCCCCGGCTTGTGTGCATGCGTATTCTTCAAGTTAGCTCCGAACTTTTTCCCTTGCTCAAAACCGGCGGCTTGGCCGATGTGGCAGGCGCTCTGCCCGCAGCACTGGGCGCACAAGCTTGCGATGTGCGGCCCTTGTTACCGGGCTTCCCTGCGGTAGTGGCTGGCCTGCATGCAGCGCAGACCATCGGCAATTTCACCACCCCCTGGGGCGAGCGCATCGAGGTAGTTTTGGGGCACTTACCCGGACTGGGTGCTGCGGGGCAGGCGCTCAAGGCGTATGTGCTGCTAGCGCCGGGCCTGTATGACCGGCCTGGCAACCCCTACCATGACGCGCAGCATCACCCCTACACCGACAACCACCGGCGTTTTGCTGCACTGGGATGGGGCGCGGCGCACCTGGCTTACGGTTTGGACAGCGCATGGAGTCCCCAATTGGTGCACTGCCATGACTGGCATGCCGGTCTGGCGCCTGCTTGCATGGCCTTGTGGGACAGCCCGCACCGGGTTCCTTCTCTGTTCACCATTCACAACCTGGCCTACCAGGGCTGCTTTGACGCGGGCTGTTTTCCCGAACTGGGCTTGCCCGCCAGTGCGTTTAGTGTTGGTGGTCTTGAGTTTTATGGGCAGGTTTCTTTTATGAAAGCGGGCCTGGTATACGCAAACCACATCAGCACCGTAAGCCCTACTTATGCCCGCGAAATCCAGACCGCAGAGCAGGGCTTTGGCTTAGACGGATTGCTGCGTAGCCGGGCGGCGCAGCTCAGCGGCATCTTGAACGGTGTGGACGGCAGCGTGTGGGATCCCAAGCACGATGCCTTGTTGCCTCACCCCTTTGATATGCGCAAACTAACCGGCAAAGCCCTCAATAAAGCGCACTTGCAAGCCGAGACCGATTTGGAAGCGCTGCCCGATGCGCCCTTGTTCACTCTGGTGGGCCGCCTGACCGAGCAAAAAGGCCTGCCGCTGGTGCTGGGCGGGATCGAGGAAATTGTCGGCGGCGGTGGCCAGTTGCTGGTGCTGGGCAGCGGTGACGCCGCGCTCGAGCATGCGCTGGCTGGGCAAGCGCATGCCTACCCCGGACGCGTGGCGGTACGGCTGGACTATGACGAAGCGCTGGCGCACCGCATTTTTGGCGGCAGTGACGTGACGCTGGTGCCCTCGCGCTTTGAGCCCTGCGGGCTGACCCAGCTCTATGGCATGAAATACGGCAGCCTGCCGCTGGTGCGCCGCGTCGGCGGTCTGGCCGATACCGTGACAGATACCGACCTAGAAACCCTGGACGACAGCAGTGCCACCGGTTTTGTATTTGACGCTTTTGACAGCACACCCTACCGCAGCGCCCTGCGCCGCGCCTTTGCGCTGTACCGTCGGCGGGCGGACTGGAACCGCGTCCGCCACAACGGCATGCGAATTGCATCGAGCTGGCAGGACAGCGCTCGGCAATACCGCGATCTGTACGCATCACTTATTTCAACGCCCTAATTTCAAGCGCCTATTGCCCATGAATATTTCTGATTTGACCTCCCCCCAAGCCACTTTTCCCTTCGACAGCCCCAAGCGGGATCTGGAGTCGCTCAAACGTGCGATTGCCAACAAACTGATGTTCAGCGTGGGCAAAGACCCGCAGGCGGCGAGCGCGCAGGATTGGCTGAATGCTGCAGCCTATGCGGTGCGTGACCAGTTGATCGAACGCTGGATGAAAACCACCCGGGCCCAGTACGCCCAGGATTCCAAGCGGGTGTACTACCTGTCCATGGAATTTTTGGTGGGGCGCACCTTTGGTAACGCACTGTTGGCGCTGGGTTTGCGCGCGCGTATGCAGCAGGCCTTGCTCGATTTTGGCGTGGATATGGCCGCGATCAGTGAGCTTGAGCCCGATGCGGCCTTGGGCAATGGCGGATTGGGTCGTTTAGCAGCCTGCTTTCTGGATGCGATGGCCACCCTCAATATCGCCGGTTATGGCTACGGCATTCGCTACGACTACGGCATGTTCCGCCAGACCATTGTGGACGGTCGCCAGGTGGAAGTGCCCGACTATTGGCTGACCCAGGGTAACCCCTGGGAATTCGCCCGGCCCGAGGTGGTGTACCGGGTGCAGTTCGGTGGCCAGGTGCTGGAAGAAAATGGCAAGTGCCAATGGGTGAGCGCGCATGAAGTGCAAGCCATGGCCTACGACACCATCATCCCCGGCTACGACACGCAGGCCACCAACACGCTGCGTTTGTGGTCGGCAAAAGCTACCCACGAAATCGACCTCGGCGCTTTCAACCGGGGAAATTATTTCGCTGCAGTAGAGAGCAAAAACCACTCCGAAAACGTCAGCCGCGTGCTCTACCCGGACGACTCCACGCCAGCTGGCCGGGAATTGCGTTTGCACCAGGAATATTTCTTTGTCAGCGCCAGCGTGCAGGACTTGCTACGCCGCTACCTCCAGACCCATACCGATTTCAATCAACTGCCCGCCAAGGTCAGTATTCACCTCAACGACACCCACCCGGTGCTGGCTATTCCCGAGCTCATGCGCTTGCTGCTCGATGAACATGCGCTGCCGTGGGACCAAGCTTGGACGCTATGCCAAGGGGTTTTCTCGTACACCAACCACACGCTCATGCACGAGGCCCTGGAGACCTGGCCGGTGGACATGTTTGGGCGCATCCTGCCGCGCCATTTGCAAATCATTTTTGATATCAACGCGCGCTTTCTGGAAGATCTGACTGCGCAGGGGGCTGGGCCTGAATTGTTGCAGCGCGTCTCTTTGGTGGACGAGCAAGGCGAGCGCAGGGTGCGCATGGCCTATCTGGCGGTCGTGGCCAGCCACTCGATCAACGGGGTTTCGGCCCTGCATTCGGGGCTGATGCAGCAATCGATATTTGCCGATTTTGCGCAGGTGTGGCCGGCGCGCTTTAACAATAAAACCAATGGCATCACACCGCGCCGTTGGCTGGCGCAGGCCAATCCCGCCCTGGCGGCGGTGCTTGACAAATACATCGGCACCGGCTGGCGGCGCGACCTCACCCAGCTCGGGGCTTTGGCGCCGCTGGCCAACCAGCCAGCGCTGATCAAAGCGCTGCAAGATGCCAAACGCGCCAACAAGCAGCGGCTGGCAGATTGGGTGCAGACGAACATGGGGCTTACGCTGCCGGTGGACGCCATGTTTGATGTGCAGGTCAAGCGCATCCATGAATACAAGCGCCAGTTGCTCAATGTGCTGCATGTGATTGCGCGCTACCAGCGCATCCTGCGCGATCCAGAGGCCAATGTGCTGCCGCGTGTCATCGTGTTTGCCGGTAAAGCGGCCTCGGCTTACCGCATGGCCAAGCTCATCATTCAACTCATCAACGACCTGGCCACCACAGTTAACAATGACCCGCGCGTAGGTGACAAACTCAAGATCGTCTTCATTCCCAATTACAGCGTCAGCCTAGCCGAGCGCATCATCCCGGCGGCCGACTTGTCCGAGCAGATTTCTACCGCCGGTACAGAGGCATCGGGCACCGGCAATATGAAGCTCGCGCTCAACGGCGCACTGACCATCGGAACGCTGGACGGTGCGAATGTGGAAATTCTTGATGGCGTGGGTGAAGACAATATTTTTATCTTTGGCTTGACCACGCCCGAGGTCGCTACCACCCGCGCTGCGGGATACCAGCCGCGCCAGGCTTTGGATGCCTGCCCGGAGCTAGAAGAGGTGCTGCTGGCCATCCGCGACGGGGCCTTCAGCCCCGCCGAACCCCAGCGCTACCAAAATATTTATGACGCGCTGGTGAACTGGGGCGACCACTACCTTTTGCTGGCCGATTACCCCAGCTACGCCGCCGCCCAAGACGCTGCCGACGCCGCCTACCGCAAGCCCGATGCCTGGGCGCTCAAGACTCTGCACAACATCGCCGCCATGGGCCCGTTTTCAGCGGACCGCACGATTGAACAGTACGCCCGCGAGATCTGGAAAACCAAACCGGTGACAGTGTGAGCTTACATGCGCGCACTTAGCGCTGCGGTGCGCCCTGGAGCATCCCCAGTTCATTGCAAATCGCCAGCGTTGGCGCGCTCTGGTTGAGCGTGTAGAAATGCAAGCCCGGCGCGCCGCCGGCGAGCAAACGCTCGCACAAGCGCGTCACCACTTCCAGCCCAAACGCTTGTACCGATGCCATGTCCTGGCCAAAGCTTTCCAGGCGCTGGCGTATCCAGCGAGGGATCTCTGCGCCGCAGGCCGCTGAAAAGCGCAGCAACTGGCCGGTGTTGGCAATCGGCAAAATGCCCGGCACCACGTCGATATCCAGCCCAAGGGCCGCCGTCTCTTCGACAAAGCGAAAGTACGCATCGGCGTTGTAAAAATACTGGGTGATGGCCGAGTCCGCTCCAGCGTGCACTTTCGCGGCAAAGGCGCGCACATCGTCTTGCGGGGACGCGGCCTGCGGATGCGTTTCGGGATAGCAAGCCACTTCGATATGAAAGTCCTTGCCGGTTTCCCGGCGCACAAAGGCGACCAAATCGCTGGCATACGGAAATGCGCCCGGCACATAGTCCTCGGGCAAGTCGCCGCGCAATGCCACCAAATGGCGCACGCCCATGGACTGCAAGGTGTGCAAATGGGCGCGCACCGAGTCTTGCGTCGCATGGATACAGGTGAAGTGCGCCGCAGCGCATTCGCCTTCACTCGCCAGCTCGGCCACGGTGCGCAGGCTGCCCTCTTGGGTGGAGCCTCCGGCCCCGTAGGTCACGGAGCAAAAACGGGCATGTAAAACAGAAAGTTGCTGGCGCACTAAGCGCAGTTTGTCAGCGCCTTCCACGGTCTTGGGAGGAAAGAATTCCAGACTGACTGGAACCCGAGGGGTAGAAAACATGGCGTTCTCATTTGGAAGAAGGGTCAAGGCCCGGATGCCGGGCGCAGATAAAAAACTCGCGGTTGCCATCCCCGCCGGCAATGGGGGAATCGAACCACGCAGTGACCTCCAGGCCAAGGGCGGCGCATGCATCACGCAAGCGCTGCTCAACAAATAGATACAGAGATGCGTCTTTGACGATGCCGCCTTTGCCCACCTGACCGGGCTGCAGTTCAAACTGCGGCTTGACCAGGGTGAGCAAGCTGCCGCCCGGCTTGAGCAGGGCGACCACCGCAGGCAAAACCAAGGTTTGCGAGATAAAGGACAAGTCCGCAACGATCAGGTCAAAAGCCGGTGAAAAACTGGGCACCGCTGCTTCGTCTTCGTCAGGCTCCTCGCCACTATCAAACACCCCTTGCTCGCCAATGCTGTCTTCGTAGGCTTGCAGCAAATCGTCGGCTGTCAAAGCGCGCGCATTGACTTTTTCCACACATAGCACGCGCGGGTCGGTGCGCAATTGCGGATGCAACTGCGCGCTACCGACGTCCACACCCACCACGGATGCTGCACCGCGCTGCAACAAGCAGTCGGTAAAGCCTCCGGTGGACTGGCCCACATCCAGGCATGCCATGCCACTGACGTCCAATTGCACATGCGCCAAGGCGGCCTCGAGCTTGAGACCACCGCGCGACACATAGCGCGCCTCTTGGGCATTGAGCAGCTTAAGCGGCGCGTCCTCGGGGACTTCGTCGCCGTTTTTGAGGATGCGTTTCCACGCGTCCCCTTGCTGCCACAACACCCCATCGGCAATCAGGCGCTGCGCCTGCGAACGGGTGCTGGCATGCTGGCGGTGCACCAGCAATTGGTCAATGCGCATTCAGTGGCGCATCAATACCGGTAGGTGTCCGCTTTGTAGGGGCCGGCCTTGCTCACGCCGATGTAATCGGCCTGCTCTTGGGTCAGCTCAGTCAGCATGGCGCCAACCTTCTTCAGGTGCAGGCGGGCCACTTTTTCGTCTAGGTGCTTGGGCAGCACATAGACCTTGCCGTTTTTGTATTCCTTGGGCTTGGTGAACAGCTCGATCTGGGCAATCGTCTGGTTGGCAAAGCTGGAAGACATCACAAAGCTGGGGTGGCCGGTGCCGCAGCCCAGGTTCACCAAGCGGCCTTTGGCCAACAAGATGATGCGCTTGGCAGGCGTTTTGCCTTTGGCCGGGAAAATCACATGGTCCACTTGGGGCTTGATCTCTTCCCACTTGCATTTGGACAGGGATTCGACATCGATCTCGTTGTCAAAGTGGCCGATATTGCAGACGATGGCTTGGTCTTTCATGGCCGCCATGTGCTTGTAGGTGATGACGTTTTTGTTGCCGGTGGCGGACACAAAGATGTCGGCCTTGTCGGCTGCGTATTCCATAGTGACGACTTTGTAGCCTTCCATAGCGGCTTGCAAAGCGTTGATCGGGTCGATCTCGGTCACCCACACTTGCGCGGACAGGGCGCGCAGCGCTTGGGCCGAGCCCTTGCCCACATCGCCGTAACCGGCCACCAGGGCCACTTTGCCGGCGATCATGACGTCGGTAGCGCGCTTGATGGCATCGACCAAGGACTCGCGGCAGCCGTACAGGTTGTCGAACTTGCTCTTGGTCACCGAATCATTGACGTTGATGGCACGGAAAGCCAAATCGCCACGGGCGGCCATTTCATTCAAGCGAAGTACGCCGGTAGTGGTCTCTTCGGTCACGCCGATGATGTTTTTCAGGCGGCGGCTGTACCAGGTCGGGTCGACTTTGAGCTTGGCTTTGATGGCTTTGAACAAGCAAACTTCTTCTTCGCTGCCGGGCTTGGCCAGTACTTTGAGGTCTTTCTCGGCCTTTGCGCCCAGGTGCATGAGCAGCGTGGCGTCGCCGCCGTCGTCCAAAATCATGTTCGGGCCTTCAGCGGCTGAGCCTTTTTTACCGCCGAATTCAAAAATACGGTGGGTGTAATCCCAATAGTCCTCCAGGGACTCGCCTTTGTAGGCAAACACCGGGGTACCGGCAGCCACCAAGGCGGCGGCGGCGTGGTCTTGGGTAGAGAAGATGTTGCAAGAAGCCCAGCGCACTTGCGCGCCCAGGGCTTGCAGGGTTTCAACCAGCACGGCGGTCTGGATCGTCATATGCAGCGATCCGGTGATGCGCGCGCCTTTGAGGGGTTGCGCCTTAGCGAATTCTTCGCGAATCGCCATCAGGCCGGGCATTTCGGTCTCGGCAATGTTGAGTTCTTTGCGACCCCAAGCGGCGAGGCTCAGGTCGGCAATTTCATAGTCTTGGTTTTTGATGGGTTTCAATACAGCGTTCATGACAAAGGCTCCAAAAAGTACATTTTGAAAACCACTGGCGAATCGGGAGAAAGCTAACTCACCCCGCAGATACCAGTGGGTGAGCGCAGTTGAAACATGCAGGAGACAGGGCCCCTGTACCCCGAGCCTCATTCACTTTGCGTGAACTGCAACGCTCCTCGGAGTGGTCGAATGATACCAAACCCTTCACGTCCCCCGCATGGCAAGGTGCTTTCGCGATTACGGACTGACGATATCGCGCACCCATTGGGGCAAGGGCATAGCCTTCTGGCTAGGGAAGTCCACCCAGATCGTGGTGGCGCCACCGGCTGCGTCTACTTGGCCCGGCTGGTCGGCCCGCTCCATCGTGACCCAGGACTCGAAAGTGGTGCGCGCCGGGTCACTCACATACATCTTGACGCGGACATCGCCGGGGTAGCGCAACTCGCGATAAAAATTGCAAAACGCATTGACGATGATGGGGCCTTCGCCATGCGCGCTGGGGGCGCATCCGATGAGGCGCATCCAGTCGATGCGGGCCGTCTCCATGTAACGGAAATACACCGTGTTATTGATATGGCCCATCGCATCCATATCGCCCCAGCGCATGGGGATGAGCATCTCATAGACGAGTTTCTTGGATTCTGGAATTTCGATTCGCATGGGGTGAAGGCCAGGACTGGCCAGGGCTTAGTGCATTGAAGGCCAGTGTAAACACCGGCTCGCTGATTGTCACAAGGCAAGCCTAGCCCGGACTCCAGCAAGGCGTAAGGGATCTGGCTGCGCTGAGCGTAAGGGCCGATGCGCACTAAAGTCCAAGTCCGCCGTTAGGCTAACTAGGGCGTGGTGGATCGCACCAACCGCACAAATACGGGCTGAGGAGGATTGACTGTGTCCAGCGGTAGTTCAAAGCCGTTGTAAAAATTGATAGCCCAAGCCGCCGAGGTACCCGACACAGCACTGGACGTCCAAAATATTTGAGGATAGGGCTGGCTGCTGGCCTGGGGAAATAACTTTGGATGGATAGCCTGCGCCGAATCGGCTGCAGAAACGGGAGCGTTACCGGTCAATTGCTCCGGCACCCCATCGCTCCAACCGCTACTCATAGGTGTTGGATTTTCGAAAGACCCCCCCACCGGAGTACCTGGCGAATAATTACCCCGATAAAAAGTAATGCCCGTGACCATCGCCTGCTTGGAGGCCGTCGTTAACAATGGGTAGTCAGGCGTAGGCGCTGAGAAGCTGCCACCTTTAGGATAAAGATCTTCGGTGTAATTACCCCGATAAAAAGCCACGCCCTTGACTTGCGTAACCGTACTGGTGACGCCACCCGCTTCGCCGCGGATCATAGTCGGCGCAGCGTCCTTAGTGTCGATCATAAAGACATCATTACTCGCTGGCGGGAAATGGTAGGACAAGCCATCTGCACTAAATTTCAACGTACTGCCGTCTTTTATCTCGACCGGCGTAGACCATTGAGCTTCTTGCGGAGACTTACCGTTAGCCGTAAAAATTCGCTGCGTCATCCACAAGGGAAGCGATTGGCCCGTCGGGTTTGCAGGAACGCCATCACGCCAACCAAACCCCGATTCACCCGCAATGCGCATTACGGGACCGACCGGCGACTTTTTGCGCATAAAGTAATCGCTGCTAGAGGCCTCTGCATGCCAATCTTTGGTGCCATCGCCACTGAACTCCATGCCTGCGGAATCTACAGCGACCGGCGTACTCCATTGCGCCTCTTGCTCCCAGCCGCCTGTGATCGTAAATAAACGGGTGCTCATCCACAAGCCACTGGCGATGACCTGCTTTTTCCATACACCGGTACATTTTCTTTCAACCAAAGTGGCGAGTTCCGCTCGCGTAGGCAAGCGCCAACTCCCCGTAGCAACAGCCTTCGCATCTGAAAAACCGTAATCCTTGGCCCTGCCGACGTCGCACTTATCGCCGCTTAAACCTTCGGCACATTGTTTCCAGACCAATTTAGTTACTGTATCGGTCACTTCGCCGGCAGCTAACTTGTAACGCTTCTCAGGGCGCGTTGACTCGATAGCGCCATTGCAGTAGCTCGCGTCTTCCAGCTTTTCCGCTTGCCGGGTTTCAAACACCACGTAGCTTGTGGGCAGCTCGGAAGTGGATGCGTTGCTCGTCGTCGATGTGCCTAGCGCCTGCCCCCTAGACACAGCTGCTAATTGAAACGAAGGGCCTGGCGAAGTCGTGTTATCCAAGGCCACGGGAAAGTAGCTCGCAGTTTGCGCCAATGGAGGATTGAGCACACCATCAGAGCGAAGCGTGAGCAACCGATCGGAGAACAAAACGGAATTGTCGTTGGGAAGCATGGGTAAAGGTGTGATCGGAGTGCTGGGTGCCTGCGACAATGTGATTTTGTTGGCGCTGGAAATACTCGCAATTTTTACCGTCTCCACCGACAACATGAGCCGTACCGGACGGGCCACCACTTTCAAGCCATCCTGTACTTGGCCCTTGGTCAAATTGAAGGTCCAGGCATATTTGCCATCTGCATTGTTGGCGCTGGGCGTGCGGGTCCACAGGGGCGTGCTGGCCAACGGCTCCGATTGGATATCCGGAAAATAATCCGTGTTCGCGATCACTGCAGACGCGTTATTGAGCGGAAATTTTTGGAAGGTATCCACATCGGGCACCACCCAAGCATCAAAGCCACACAAGCGCGCACTGTTCACCGCTTTAACATAGCTTTGAGTATTGCATTTAATAGGATCCTCGACGCCGGTACATGTGGCGTTTTGCTCGGCCCCAGGGTCACCGCCATTTAATTTGCCGGTGTCATACCAAGTATATTTGTGACCCTTATGGCGAAAGTGATTAGGGTCATTGCGCTTGACTTCCCAGTAGATACCGGTGGCCGTATCGTGAACGCAATCCCATCGCGTGCCATCGAGCTCACTGCCGTTGTCCACCCATTTCGCGAACTGATTTTTCAAGGGCAAGCCACGGCTGTCAAGCTTGACTAGCGTAATTAAAGCCTCTTTGCCGTTGAGCACTTTGGCATAGGGCGCCGCTTCCGTACTCAGTGCCGTTGTTTTTATTTTGTCCAGCAATTTGTCATAAGCATTGCCGTCATTGGATTGAGGCGTCGACTTTGGGACCAATAGCTCGGTCATAGGGTTACTTGCAATGGCACTGGAATCAATTCCATTGTTGGTCAGGCGCGCCTTAATTTTGTCCCAAGCCTTTTGAATGTTGACTGTGCTTGCGAGGTCGCGCAACTGAAAGGCACTGCTCTCGTCGAAATGCGCAAAATAATTACTCAAATCTCCCGATTGCAACAAAATCGCCAATAGGGACTCCGTGAGCGGAGTGATATTGGCCAGGCCGTTAATATCGTTCGCAATCGAATGCATCACCGCTACCGATGGTGCGCCGTCTGTTTGTGTGCCACCGGTGGCCTCTAAGATACATGGCGCCCTGGCACCCAGATATGCTAATTTGGAAAAACTATAAACGCCAGAACCGTCCGCAGTTACTTGTTCTGTCACCACATTGCTAGTGATCAATGAAAAGCTGCCCTCAAGCGTGTTGCCTAGAGTGTTGAGCAGGCTGGCGGGATCTAACGGATCATCGGAGAGTTTGAACTCGTATCTGCCATCATCAAGCAACTTTAATCCCACGACGTAGTAAATTTGGTATTTACTCAATTTGCCAGGCAAATGAATGCTCGCACCCAAATTCACCACCTGCCCATTAAACAAGGCGTTTTCAAGATAGTCGCCTTGGGTGGAGGGCAAGGTAAACACCGTGGGGTTGGATAGGCTTAGCGTTAGATTTTCATAGGTATGCTTATCGTTGCTTCTGCATTTTGCCGCGACCTTGGCGCCCGCCAGCGCAAGGCCAACGGCCACCGTACCGCGCAGGGGTGTACCTGGACCCACGCCCTGCACAGGCCCTAAACTAGCATTGTCCTGGCCGCCGCCACAAGCAGCCAAGGCAAGCGCCATCGCGCAAATTAAGAGAAATTTCATCTTTCGGCAACCAGGTGAAGGCCTCAAAGGTTTTTCGATATCTCTTTATCGACACCAATACGATTTACTTGAGCCGCCACTTAGGATGTGACCATGTCCGCTTTCTCTACTACCCCCTATCCTTAGCACCTGTTATGACGATCCCCTGTCAGCGCGCGCTTTTCGACATCCCAGAGGACGTCGCCTACTTCAACTGCGCCTATATGTCGCCCCTTTTGCGCAGCGCCTCCGCAGCGGGCCAGCAGGGCATAGCAGGTAAAACCCAGCCCTGGCGGGTGCGCCCGGCGGACTTTTTCTCGCTCCCAGACCAGGCCCGCGGCCTATTTGCGCGCCTGATAGGCCCGCAAACCGATGACATCGCCATCGTCGGCTCGGCCTCCTATGGCATCGAAACAGCCCTGAAAAACATCCGATTGCAGGCGGGCGACCAGGTGCTGATCTGCGGCGACGAATTTCCCTCCAACCTCTACCCCTTGCGCCGCGCGGCGCGGCTTGCCGGTGCGGGCATCGTCACCGTGGACCGTCCGCAGGACGGCGATTGGACGCGCGCCATCCTGGCTGCTATCGATGCCCGCACCCGGTTGGCGGTGCTCAGCCACTGCCACTGGACCGACGGCGGCCTGATCGACCTGATAGCGGTGCGGCTGGCGCTGGACACGCACGGCGGATTGTTATTGGTCGACGCCACCCAGTCCCTGGGCGCTTTGCCTCTGGATGTATCGCAGCTGCGGCCCGACTTTTTGGTGGCGGCTACCTACAAATGGCTGCTGGGGCCTTACAGCCTGGGCTTTTTGTATGTGGCGCCGCGCTGGCAGGACGGCCAGCCGCTGGAAGAAAACTGGGCCAACCGCGAAGCCGCGCATGACTTTGCGCGCCTGGTCGATTACCGAGAAGGCTACGCTGCGGGCGCCCGGCGCTACGACATGGGCGAGCGCGCCAACTTCGTCGCCCTCCCTATGGCCATGGCCGCGCTGGAACAAATTACCGCCTGGCAGGTGGCGCGCATCGCGCACACCCTGGGCGGCCTGACCGACCGCATCGCCGCGCAAGTGGCGCCCTGGGGCTTGCACGCCGCGCCCGCGCATTTGCGCGCCGGCCATTTTTTGGGCCTGCGCTGGCCGGGTCCTATACCGCCCAGCTTGACCGGACAAATGGCTGCCGCCCAAGTCCATGTCAGTATCCGCGGACCGGCCATTCGCATCACGCCGCATCTGTACAACCACGAGGGCGATGTGGCGCGATTGCTGGAAGTCTTGGACAAGGCCTTGCGCAAGGCTTAGGTGACCTGGTAAAGCCTTTAAACCTACACCGACACCCGCCGGGGCGAACTGTAGGCGCCACGTAATGCCTTGAGCCCCTGGCACACCGGCTTTCTAGCGTACAGGGAACCAAATATTTATAGCAATATGCTATATTTACCCATGGCGATGAAGTTGATCTCCAACAAAGTGCTGCGTGAATTCGCAGCGATACATGCTGACGCCCAGCAGCCGCTGCAAAACTTTCGGCGCTTGATAGAGCATGGCATGTTTACCAACTTTGCCCAGCTCAAGGCAACTTTTGCCAGTGTGGACAAAGTGGAGGATCGTTACGTGTTCAACATCGGCGGCAACAAGTACCGGCTGGTGGCGGCCATTGCGTTCAAACCGGGACTGGTGTGGGTAAAAGCCGTTCTGACGCACAAGGAATATGACCAAGGAGCTTGGAAATGAAGGTCTCTGATATTTTGGCCCCGTGGGGCGCAGTGAACACCGCATTAGGCTTGGGTGCGCCCATCCGGGATGAGGCCCACTACAACGACATGCTACGTTTTGTTGACGACTGCTTTGAGCAGTTTGGGGCTGACGATGACCACCCCATTTTTGTCTTGGTCGATTGGGTGGCGCTGCGCATCAGGGAGTATGAGGACAGGATGCACCCTTGGCCTGATGCAGGCACGCCGCAAAGCAGGCTGGCATTTTTAATGGAGCAACACGGCCTGCGCCAGTGCGACTTGCCTGAAATAGGGGCGCAGAGTGTTGTGTCTGCTGTGCTTGCCGGCAAGCGTAGTCTTAACCTGCGTCAGGTGCGTGCTCTGGCACAGCGCTTCCAGGTGCCGATAGAGGCGCTGACTGATTAATTGAGGCCATCGCTGGTAAGCCCATGTCGTCCACGTAAGCATCCGCGGACCTGCCATCCGCATCACGCCACACCTGCACAAGCACGAGGGTGATGTGGCGCAATTGCTGGAAGTATTGCAGGCTGCGCGAAAGACTTTTTGAGTCGGGGAACCTTAAATTAATGTCTGGCGGCTTTAAAGCGCCTTGCCCCAGTGCAATACCTCCACACCTTGGCGCAAACCACAGGTACACGCCGTCGCATTAACCGGTGCCAACCGCAATACGCCCAAGCAACATTTCCGGAATCTGGTGGAGCGCCAGTATTTGAAACAGCATGGGAGTGGCAGGGGGGTTTGGTATGAGTTTCAATAAACGAACGCTTTCCTTAATATATTTATTTTTTTATTCTTACCCCCGGCATTTTACCTACAGTCCAGAGAAACTGTTCAGGAAGATTGCAACCAAGTTTTACCTTTGGTTTAAATTCAAATTTATTGTTCCTGCGCCTAATTGATACTTCGCAGGTATTTTTTAACAATCCAGTGCTCGAGTCCACGGTTTCATCACCGTTGTCCCACTCGGATGGTTCAAATGAATTTAATTTTACTTTATCAGAGAATTTATTGTAGAAGCCATGTGCTGTGACATTGGTCTCTCTGCCCTTTCCCCAATTAATCCTAGCCTCAACTGTTATTTTATTTTTCGCGGGACTGTAAATCCAAATAAAGTCTTGGGAGTAGGGCTTGTTGTAATGCTCCTGACAATGTTCTTCATTGTATTGATAAAAATTTTCCTCTGGATTAGGTCCATTTTTAACGCAGTAATGAAGAAAGCCTGGCACTCGATAATGAATTAAAAAATCGGAAAAAGCAGCATACGAATTAAAAGAATGCGCGAAAAGTAGCAGGCATAGAAGTTTTCTAACGACATTCCAATTTTTAGATTTCACGATTTTTTCTCCCTGAAACAATTTCAATCCAGTCTCGAGCTGTTGATTTTTATGACCGTATTTCTCAATGCACCTAAAACCAATAGCGTTGAAAGCCATCATTCAAAAACGCAGAATTTCATTAATTTCCCTCATCAAAAGCCTCCCAGCTAATTCACACGAGTTGATCTAAGAAACCATAATATAAGATAAATGTTCAAAATTTGCTCAATAATGCTTTTTTATTGTTAATTTGCAATTTATTTAACCATTTAATTCTAGTTTTAAAAATAGATCGGTCTGCATCAACGCATGCACATCAGCTTTTTCAGGGGCCTGCACCACCCACAAGCCACCTTTAGGCACATCCGCCGGGTTCTCGCGCAGCGAACCGGCGACCAGCACTTGTTCTTTGTTCGCATCCACCCAGGCAATATGCGCGGCCAGATACTCGGCACGCAAAGCGCCATGGCCGGGCTTATCGGTAAATACCACTGCAAACAACATGTTCAACGCTCCCTGATGTAGCAAGAGGGCCATCTTAAAATAACCAACTTCGCGCGACCTGCGCCGCCCCATTGGAATCCCCCGCTTTGTCCTTCGCCTCTGAAACCCGCCGCCGTCGCACCTTTGCGATCATTTCCCACCCCGACGCCGGTAAAACCACACTGACTGAAAAGCTCTTGCTATTTTCCGGTGCGATTCAGATTGCTGGGTCGGTCAAGGCGCGCAAGGCTTCGCGCCACGCCACATCGGACTGGATGGAGATCGAAAAGCAGCGCGGTATTTCGGTGGCGTCCAGCGTGATGCAAATGGTGTACCGCGAGCATGTGATTAATCTTTTGGACACACCCGGACACAAAGACTTTTCGGAAGACACATACCGCGTGCTCACCGCCGTGGATGCGGCGCTGATGGTGATTGATGCGGCCAATGGCGTGGAGGCGCAAACCCGCCGCTTGATCGAGGTCTGCCGCCAGCGCGATACGCCCATCATCACTTTCGTC
>CANFJQ010000001.1 GCA_947447615.1 Comamonadaceae bacterium | reverse complement strand
TAAATTCTGCCTGCTCAATGGCCTAGATGACATAGGCCTGACGCTGCGCAATGCCGACAAAATCCGCGCCTTCGAAGCGCAGCGCCTGGCGACCAAGCCCTGGCTGGCGCACACGATGTAAAAACCCCGATAGAAAGCACGCACATGAAAATCGCAATCCTGCCGGGCGACGGTATCGGCACCGAAATTGTGGCCGAGGCCATCAAGGTGCTCCAAGCCCTGGACCTGTCCTTCACCATGGAAAGCGCACCCGTCGGTGGCGCCGCCTATGAGTCGCACGGCCACCCGTTGCCCGATTCGACTTTGCAATTAGCCAAAGATTCCGACGCGATTTTGTTCGGCGCGGTGGGCGACTGGAAATACGACACACTGGAGCGCGCCCTGCGCCCCGAGCAGGCCATTTTGGGCCTGCGCAAGCACCTCGGATTGTTCGCCAATTTCCGCCCTGCTATTTGCTACGAGCAACTGGTCAATGCCTCCAGCCTCAAGCCCGAATTGATCTCCGGCCTCGATATCCTGATCATCCGCGAACTCACGGGCGACATTTATTTTGGCCAACCGCGCGGACGGCGCACCGCCACCGACGGCCACTTCCCCGGCGCTGAAGAAGCTTTCGACACCATGCGCTACAGCAAGCCTGAAATTGAGCGCATCGCCCATGTGGCCTTCCAAGCCGCGCGCACCCGTAAAGCTGCGGGAAGCGAAGGCCGCGTCACTAGCGTGGACAAAGCCAATGTGCTGGAAACCTTCCAGTTCTGGAAAGACGTGGTTACCGAAGTGGGCCAAAGCTACCCGGACATCGCGCTAGACCATATGTATGTGGACAACGCCGCCATGCAACTGGTCAAGCAGCCCAAGCGCTTTGACGTGGTGGTAACCGGCAATATGTTTGGCGACATCCTGAGCGACGAAGCCTCCATGCTGACCGGCTCCATCGGCATGCTGCCCTCTGCCAGCCTGAACAGCCGCAACCAAGGCCTATACGAACCCAGCCACGGCAGCGCACCCGACATCGCCGGCCAAGGCGTGGCCAACCCGCTGGCCACCATCCTGAGCGCCGCCATGATGCTGCGCTTTAGCCTGAAACAGCCCGAGGCCGCCGCCCGCATCGAAAAAGCCGTGGACGCCGTGCTCACCCAAGGCCTGCGCACCCCCGACGTCTACAGCCCCGGCACCAGCAAGGTGGGCACGCGGGAGATGGGCGACGCGGTGGTGAAGGCTTTGGGCTAGCGTGGATCAGCTTGCGGTTTGAAGCCGTAAAGCCTAAGTCGTAAGCTAGCCCTCAGCGAGTGAGGCTACAATCCTTTCTATGTTTCGCGCCCAACTGTTCACTCTGATCCCCGCCACGGCCATTACGGCTCGTGCAGGTGCGCGCGCAATCATTACCAAAACCACGACCGGCTGACACAGCCCGGTTCGTCGTGCGCCCCCCGGCCAGACGAGCCGGGAAAACAGTCAGGTCACACACTGTTTTATTTGAAAGGGCAAAGCTATGAGTAAGTTAGTAGGATTGGTCGGCTGGCGCGGCATGGTCGGCTCGGTGTTGTTAGACCGGATGCAGGCAGAAGGTGACTTTGACCTGATCGAACCCCTGTTTTTCTCCACCTCCAACAGCGGCGGCGCAGCGCCCGCCTTTGCCAAAAACGAAACCACGCTGCAAGACGCCTTCGACCTGGCGGCCCTGCAACGCTGCGACATCATCATCACCGCCCAGGGCGGCGACTACACCACCGAAATCTATCCCAAACTGCGCGCCACAGGCTGGAAAGGCTATTGGATTGATGCCGCCAAAACGCTGCGCATGAAAGACGATGCAGTCATTATTTTGGACCCGGTGAACCGCCCAGTGATAGACGCCGCCTTGGCGCGCGGCGTAAAAGACTATATCGGCGGCAACTGCACCGTGAGCTGTATGTTGATGGGCCTGGGCGCCCTGTTCAAGGCTGATTTGGTGGAATGGATGACGGCCACTACCTACCAAGCAGCCAGCGGCGGCGGCGCGCAGCACATGCGCGAGTTGTTGACCCAAATGGGCACGCTCAACAGTGCGGTGCGCACCCACTTGGACAATCCCGCGAGCGCGATTTTGGAGATAGACCGCCAGGTAGCCGCCACCCAGCGCGCCCTCTCGCCAGAGGAAACCAAAAACTTTATGGCCCCTTTGGCCGGTAGCCTGATCCCCTGGATCGACAGCGACCGGGGCGACGGCACCAGCCTGGAAGAATGGAAAGGCAGTGCAGAAACCAACAAAATCTTAGGCCGGCAAGAAAATCCCGTGCCCATAGACAGCATTTGCGTACGCGTCGGCGCCATGCGCTGCCACAGCCAGAGCCTGACCATCAAAATGAAGCGCGATGTGCCCTTGGCCGATATCGAGCACATGCTTAGAAATGACAATGCCTGGGTGCGATTTGTCGCCAATAACCGAATGGATAGCGTGCGCGACCTGACGCCTGTGGCGGTCACTGGCACCATGGATATTGCGGTGGGCCGGGTTCGCAAACTGGCTATGGGCCCTGAGTATCTCGGCGCCTTCACTATCGGTGACCAACTGCTCTGGGGCGCCGCCGAACCGCTGCGGCGCATGTTGCGCATATTGCTAGAGGCCTGATTCAGGCAGCAGCGGGCGTTTTTTTACCCCTAGAAACTAAATCAGAGAGGCGTTCAAACCCCAACTTTCACCAAATTTATTATCCAATTTTGATTATTAATATTGTTATCATATTTTTTAATGATAATATCGTGACAATCGAATATTGGGGGTGAACATGGGTTGGACGCGCTTTTTGACGGTGAAGCTGCCGCTAGCTGTTTTCTGGATAAGCGCGGCGCTATACGCGGGATTCGCCCAAGCCATTACCCTGGCGCCGATTACCGTTCGGTCCTTTCTGGGACAAAACCTGGCGGCGGAAATCGACATTTTGAACGTCACCCCGCAAGAAGAGGCCAGCCTTAAAGCCGGGGTCGCCGATCCCAAAGCATTTGTGGACCTGAATATGGATTACAGCCAGTCCATAGGAGATGCACAAATCGAGTTACTGCGGCGCCCCAATGGTACGCGCTTTATAAAGCTACGCAGTGCCCGGCCGATTGCCGAACCATTTGTTGATTTGGTGATCGAAGTGTCGGCCAGTACTGCGAAATTGGTGCGTCCTTACCGCTTACTTTTAGACCCGCCACCAGCTAATGACGGGCTTATCGCAACGCCAGAATTGGCAGAGCGCAATGCATTAGCCAATAGCACGGCAGTAGCTAGCGCACCAGCAATCGAAGCCACACCGTTACCGGCCGAGGGTCCCACGAAATTATCTGGTGCGAAAAATAAAAAACGGGGTGAAGAGACGGCGGAAAAATCACCCTATGAAGAACAAATTGTCAAAGTGGGGCCTGGCGATACCGCAGGAAAAATCGCCAACCGCCTCAAGCCAGAGGGTGCCAGCACAGACCAAATGCTGGTCGCATTATTGCAATCCAATCCCCAGGCCTTTATTCGCGGTAATGTGAATTTAATTCAATCGGGCGCATCGATTGCAGTGCCACCGGCTGAAACGATTTACCAAGTAGATGCGAAAGAAGCCCGTACCACTATCAGCTTGCAGGCCCAAGCATTTAACAGCTTGCAGCGCGCAGGGAAAAAGCAAATATATCCTGCCAAGGGCACCGAATACGCCAGCATTGAAGCAAAAGCACCAAGCACGGTGGAATCCAAAAGCAGCGCGGAGAAAGGCAAAGACGCCTTAAAGCTGAGTAAAAGCACCCAGCAAGACAAGAAAGAAGTCGAAAGGCTCGAACAAATAGCCAAAGACAGAAATAAACAAAGCGAGTTGGAACGCGCTGCGGAGTTGGCGAAAAATATCCAAGACTTAAATGCCTTGGCTAAAGCCAGCACAGCCCTATCGCCTAGTCCGGCATCCTCCAAACCATTGGGTAGTGTGTCCGCACCTAGCGCGGGCACGTTCGCTGCAACGCCCAGCCCACCGGTAGCCCAAGTTTCCCAAGGGCCGGCCAGCGCCGCGCCGACACTTCCCTCGCCGCCCGCTTCGCAAGCTTCGGCGTCCCAAGAACCGAAGGCGCCAGCCACCGTGGCCTCAAGCCCGCCGCCCGCAGAACCCCAATGGTTGGAAGTCATCCTTGAAACCTTGGCCGACTCTTTGGGCCTGTTCCTGATCGGCTTGGCAGCCCTCGGCACTGGCGCTGCGGCGCTGATGTGGGCACGCAAACGCAAAACTAAAAAGCAGGCTGCAGCGCCGGTGGCAACCGCAGATAGAAACGAAGCGCCTTGGACGACGAATACCGAGGTCAACAATACGGCTTACGGCGGCGCCCAAGTGGACACCAGTGTGTCTAACGTAGCAATGCAAGCGGAAAACACGGTTTTTGCTGCAGAATTGGATCCGGTGGCCGAGGCGGATGTGTACTTGGCCTATGGCAAGGATGAGCCTGCGGAAGAAATATTGCGCGAGGGCTTGCTGCAAGACCCTAAGCGCGTCGCCATTCATTTGAAGTTGGCCGAAATTTACGCCGCGCGCCACGACATCACCAATTTCGCGATTTGCGCCGACCAGGTAGAAGCACTTGCCGGTACCGATGGCGTCGATTGGGCCCAGCTTCAGTCGCTCGGTCAATCTATGGAGCCGACTAACCCGCGCTACCAAAATACGCTAGCAGCTAGCGCGCCAGCCAACGACAAGGGCGGTATGTTGGAATTTGAAGATTCGATTTTCGGCTCTAACAATGCTGCTGCGCCCGCTAAGCCACCCATGAATACGCCCACGAAAGACCCCGTGCTATCCTTCGCGCCGGGTGGAGAGGGTGCTTCCGGCAGCGCAAAAGCCAAATCGCCTAGCCCCATGGCGCTTAACATGGACGGGCTGTCACTGGATTTGGCAGCCAGTCCTTCGCCGCGGACGCAAAGTATTTCAGAGCAGTTGGAAACCTCCATGGAATTGGCCAAACAATTTATCGAAATCGGCGAAATGCAAGGTGCGCGCAGCATGCTGGACGAAGTCATAGCCAACGGCTCGGACGAGCAACGCAAACGCGCACAGTCCATGATGGCAAAACTCAAGTGATGCGTGCCTGGGTGACGCGCAATAGGCTCTGACCATGCGCATGGTCTTGGGCCTGAGTTACAACGGACTGCCCTACCAAGGCTGGCAAAGCCAATCCTCCGGACGTACCGTGCAGGACCGCTTGGAGGCCGCGCTGGCCGAATTTACCGGCGCACGCATTTCCACCTTGTGCGCCGGTCGCACGGACGCCGGGGTCCATGCCCTGATGCAAGTAGTGCATTTTGAAAGCCCAGTTGAGCGCAGCAAGCACGCCTGGGTACGCGGCACCAATTCCAAACTGCCCAGTGATATCGCGGTCGAATGGGCCCTGCCCGCGCCGCCTGATTTTCACTGTCGCGCCAGCGCATTGAGCCGACGCTACGCCTATGTACTGCGCCAGTCCGAAGTGCGGCCCACCCTGGAAGCGGGCCGCGTAGGCTGGAGCTTTCGGCAGCTTGATGGCGCCGCCATGCGCCGGGCGGCCGACTACCTGCTGGGGGAACATGATTTCAGCTCGTTTCGCGCCTCGGAATGCCAGGCGCTCTCGCCAGTCAAAAACCTGCTGCGCATCGACATGGTGCAGCGCGGCGCGTATTGGCGTTTTGACTTCGAAGCCAGCGCTTTTTTGCACCACATGATCCGCAATATCATGGGCTCTTTGGTGCGCGTCGGTCAGGGCCTGGAGGCGCCCGAATGGATGGAAACAGTCTTGCAGGCGCGCGACCGCAAGCAGGCCGCGCCCACTTTTTCCCCGGCGGGACTGTATTTTTTAGGGCCTCGGTACGCGGCCCACTTTGGCATGCCCGAGCACACGCCTGCGTATGATTGGCTTCCATGAACCCGCAAGCCACCGCCCCACGCACCCGCATCAAAGTCTGCGGCCTGACGCGCGAGCAAGACCTGCAAGCCGCAGTGGCGGCGGGCGTGGATGCCATCGGCTTTGTTCTCTACGCCAAAAGCCCGCGTGCCGTCAGCGCGGAGCGGGCCGCCGAACTGGCCCGCCTGCTGCCGCCTTTCGTCACGCCGGTGCTGCTGTTTGTCAATCCTGAACCCGGCGATGTCACCGCCGCCTGCGCGCTGCTGCCCACCGCGCTATTGCAATTTCATGGGGACGAAAATGCCTCAAGGTGCCAATACTTGGCGGCGGGCCGGGCTTATTTGCGCGCAGCCCGCATTCCCACCGGTCCGGGGGGGGCGGACTTTGACCTCGTAAAATACGCCCTCGATTACTCCCAAGCCCAAGCCATCTTGCTCGACGCCCATGTCGAAGGATTCGGCGGCGGCGGTAAGGCATTCAATTGGTCACTTCTTCCTCCAAGCGTCAACGCTCACCTCGTCTTGAGTGGTGGACTCAATGCTGCAAACGTGGGCGACGGCATCGCCCTGCTACGGTCACGCTGTAAATCGCTGGCCGTGGACGTCAGTTCCGCAGTGGAAGTCGATGCGCCTGGGGGCATAACCCTCAAGGGCATCAAAGACTCCGAAAAAATGAATCAGTTTGTCGCCGCCGTTCGCGCCGCCGACCAACGCCTTGCAGGATTAACTTGAGCATGCTTGATTACCAACAACCCGATGTCCGTGGCCATTTCGGCAAATACGGCGGCAGTTTTGTTTCCGAAACACTAACCCACGCCATTAACGAACTTAAAGCCGCTTACGCGCGCTACCAGCACGATCCGCAATTTGTGGCCGAATTCAAGTCCGAATTAGCCCATTTTGTGGGGCGCCCTTCGCCGATTTACCACGCCGCGCGCATGAGCCGGGAAATGGGAGGCGCGCAGATTTACCTCAAGCGCGAAGACCTTAACCACACCGGCGCACACAAAATCAACAACACCATAGGCCAGGCCATGCTGGCCAAGCGCATGGGCAAGCCCCGCATCATCGCTGAGACTGGCGCCGGTCAACACGGCGTGGCCACCGCGACCATATGTGCCCGATACGGCTTGGAGTGCGTGGTTTACATGGGCAGCGAAGACGTGAAGCGCCAAAGTCCCAACGTCTACCGCATGAAACTCCTGGGCGCCACCGTGGTGCCGGTCGAGTCCGGTAGCCGGACGCTTAAGGACGCGCTGAACGAAGCCATGCGCGACTGGGTGGCCAATGTGGACAACACTTTTTACATCATTGGCACCGTGGCCGGCCCACATCCCTACCCCATGATGGTGCGCGATTTCCAGAGCATCATCGGCACCGAATGCATTGCCCAAATGCCGGACATGCTGGCCGCGCAACACGCGGCCAATAGCCAACCGGACGCAGTCATCGCCTGCGTAGGCGGTGGCAGCAATGCCATGGGTATTTTTTACCCCTACATCCCTTTTGAAAACACGCAGCTGATCGGCGTGGAAGCGGCCGGCGAAGGCCTGGACAGCGGCAAGCACTCGGCATCCATTCAGCGCGGGAGTGCGGGCGTGTTGCATGGCAACCGAACTTATGTCTTGCAGGACGATAACGGCCAAGTCACCGAGACCCACAGTATCAGCGCCGGCCTGGACTACCCCGGTGTCGGCCCAGAGCATGCCTTCCTTAGCGACATCGGTCGTGCGCAGTACGTGGGTATCACCGACAAACAGGCACTCGACGCTTTTCATTACCTGTGCCGAACCGAGGGCATCATTCCGGCGCTGGAATCGAGCCACGCGGTGGCCTATGCCATGGATTTGGCCAAGACCATGCGGACTGACCAGTCGATATTGGTCAATCTTTCGGGCCGGGGTGACAAAGACATCGGTACCGTGGCGGACCTGAGCCATGGAGACTTCTTTTGCCGTCCGAGCTGCCAAGGGCAAAGCGTTAAAGGGGGTGTCGAGCATCCTGTCACGCTGCACGGCTTGGGGGCCAAAGCATGAGCCGCATCCAAAGTACTTTTGCCGCTCTGGCCGCCCAGGGCCGCAAGGCCTTGATTCCCTTTGTCACCGCTGGCTTCCCCTATGCGGATGTCACGCCGGAGCTGATGCATGCGATGGTGGCTGCCGGGGCCGACGTCATTGAACTAGGTGTCCCCTTCTCCGACCCTAGCGCGGATGGCCCGGTGATCCAGCGCTCAGGCGACAAAGCCTTGGCTATGGGCATCGGTATGGTGCAGGTGCTGGAGATGGTGCGCCAATTTAGGCAGACCAACCACAACACGCCAGTCGTGCTGATGGGCTATGCCAATCCCATAGAGCGCTACGAGCAGCGCCACGCCGCGCCCGGCGTGGACAGCCCCTTTGTGCATGATGCCGCGCAATCGGGAGTGGACGGCGTGTTGGTAGTGGACTACCCGCCGGAGGAATGCGTCGAATTTGCAGCCCAGCTGCGGGCCCGCAATATGGACTTGATATTTTTGCTGGCCCCAACCAGCACAGACGAGCGCATGGCGCAGGTAGCGGCGGTCGCCAGCGGTTATGTGTATTACGTATCCCTCAAAGGCGTGACCGGCGCGGGCACGCTGGACACTGATGCAGTGGGCGCCATGCTGCCGCGAATACGCCGCCACATCCAGATTCCTGTAGGCGTCGGTTTCGGCATCCGTGATGGTGCGACCGCCGCGACCATTGCCAAAGTGGCCGACGCGGTGGTGATCGGCAGCAAAATGATCCAATTGATTGAAAATGCAGCCCGCGATACAGTGGCGCCTACCGCGCAAGCCTTTTTGGCTGAAGTGCGCCGCGCTATGGATGCTTGATATCGGCTTGAAAACGCAAGCCTTAGGCGAGTGAAACACGGAGTAAGACTATGAGCTGGCTTGAAAAACTGCTACCCGCCAAGATTGAGCAAACGGACCCGGCGGACCGGCGCACCGTGCCCGAAGGGCTTTGGGTCAAATGCCCTGGCTGTGAAACCGTGCTGTACAAGTCGGATCTGGAGCAAAACGTCAATGTCTGCCCTACCTGCAGCCACCACCACCGCATTGGCGCACGGGCTCGGCTCGATGCGTTTTTGGATAACGAAGGCCGGTTTGAAATCGGCCAGGAAGTGTTGCCGGTGGACGCACTCAAATTCAAAGACAGCCGCAAATACCCAGAGCGCCTGAAAGAGGCCCTGGAAAACACCAACGAAACAGATGCGCTGGTCGTTATCGGCGGCTCAGTCCATGGAATTGGTGTGGTGGCCGCCTGTTTTGAGTTTGAGTTCATGGGCGGCAGCATGGGCTCGGTGGTGGGTGAACGCTTTGTACGCGGCGTGGAGGCGGCCATGGAGCAAAAATCCGCCTTTCTGTGCTTTACCGCGACCGGTGGTGCACGCATGCAAGAGGGCTTACTCAGCCTGATGCAAATGGCCAAAACCAATGCCTCGCTCACGCGCCTGGCCAAAAAAGGATTGCCTTACATCAGTGTGCTCACCGACCCGACCATGGGTGGCGTGAGCGCAGGTTTCGCCTTCCTGGGCGACATCGTGATTGCCGAGCCCAAGGCCTTGATCGGCTTTGCCGGTCCGCGCGTGATCGAGTCCACGGTACGGGTGACGCTGCCAGAAGGCTTCCAGCGTTCGGAGTTTTTGCAAACCAAGGGCGCGATCGACCTGATTTGCGATCGGCGCGAAATGCGCAAAACCGTGGCCGAAGCGCTGGCTATGTTGCAGCGCCATCCCACCGACGCGGTGATCTAAAGCGGGGACTGGCAGGGCTGCGCCTTCAGGCGAGAAGCATCAAAATTGCGCCATCGAGCGGATGGATCAATAGGCCTGCAATTTGCAGCGCCAACAGCAAAGCCAAGGGCGATAAATCCACCCCACCCACCAAAGGCAGGTAACGGCGGATCGGCGCCAGCAGCGGCGCTACCAGGCGGTCCAGCAAATCAGACACGGGCGATGCGGACTGCACCCAGGACAAAAGCGCGTAAATAAACACGATGGCCGTGGTGCCCGAGACCGCCAATCGAAGTATTCCCACCCCAGCCAGCCCCGCCACTGCGCCATATCCATAGGGCATGCCCTGAATTAGCCAAAGCAGAGAATATTGCGCTAATTCCAAAAGATATGCGGCAAGCAAACTGGCCAGATCAAGAAGTGCCAAACCCGGCAACACGCGCCGCAGCGGCAACACAATCCAATCGCTCACCGCAAATAAAAAAGGCCCTAGCGGGTTGCCGGCCCGCGCCGACATGGGGATGCGCTGTTGTTGCATATACAGGCGCAGCAAACACGCCCCGCCGATGACACCGACGACAAGGTCCAACACCATCGAGATAATTTGGTAGGGCATGTCAAAAAGCAGCGCGCGCAGCGAGCCATTTCCAGGAAATAGGCGGGATGATAAGCGCCAGCGGCAGGCTCTTAGAATCCCCGGTTCGCCCCGCAGCCAAACTTCAGCACAAGCCGGCCCGCATTTTTTCTCTCTTTAGCGCACATCCATGTCCGAAGCCACTACGCCGCCCACAGCACCTCTAGACGAAAACCAACTCATTTTGGAGCGGCGCGAAAAGCTCAAAACTCTGCGCGAACGCCAGGCCCAAGGCCTAGGCCCTGCCTTCCCGAACGACTTTGCGCCAGACCATGTGGCTGCTAATCTGTTTGCGCTCTACGACGATAAAAGCGCCGAAGAACTGCAAAGCCTGCATGTAGAAGTCAAAGTCGCGGGCCGCATGATGCTCAAACGCGTTATGGGCAAGGCCAGCTTTTGCACTTTGCAGGATGCCTCTTTTGGGCCGAGCAATGGGCGCATTCAGATCTACGTGAAGGGCGAAGAAGTAGGCGCCGAACGCTACGAGGACTTTAAACACTGGGATTTGGGCGATATCGTGGCCGCCACTGGGCGCTTGTTCAAAACCAAGACCGGAGAACTGTCAGTCCACGCCAGCGAAGTGCGGCTCTTAACCAAAAGCCTGCGCCCCATGCCGGACAAATTCCACGGCATACACGACCAGGAAGTGAAATACCGCCAGCGCTATATTGACCTGATGACCGACGACGTGGCCCGCAAGCGCTTTATCGCCCGCAGCACCGCGGTGAGCAGCATACGCGCCTTTATGGTGGAGCACGGCTTTCTCGAAGTAGAAACGCCGATGCTGCACCCGATACCCGGTGGCGCCAACGCCAAACCGTTTACCACGCACCACAACGCGCTGGACCAGCAAATGTTTTTGCGTATTGCGCCCGAGCTTTACCTCAAGCGCTTGATCGTCGGTGGTTTTGACCGGGTGTTTGAAATCAACCGCAATTTCCGCAACGAAGGTATTTCGGTGCGCCACAACCCCGAATTCACCATGATGGAGTTTTACGCGGCCTATTGGAATTACCGCGACCTGATGGCGTTCACAGAGTCTTTGGTGCGTGACGCGGCGCTCAAAGCAGTGGGTACCTTGGACTTGCGTTATGGCGGCAAACCGGTGGACCTGGCGGCGCCTTTCGAGCGCTTAACGATATTGGAAGCCATCGACAAATACACCGATGCGGGCGCGAATGTGAACGATGCCGATTGGCTACGCACCGCCTTGCGCAAGGCCGGCCTCAGTGACGCCAAAAATAAGTTATCGAAACGCAGCCTGGCAGGCTTGCAAGTGATGTACTTCGAAGAGCATGTGGAAGACAAGCTATGGCAACCCACGTTTATTTGCGAACACCCCGTCGAGATTTCACCGCTGGCACGCGCTAGCGACGCCCACCCCGAAGTGACGGAGCGCTTTGAGCTATATATCACCGGGCGGGAATTTGGCAACGGGTTTAGCGAACTCAATGATGCGCAAGACCAGGCGGCGCGTTTTCAGGCGCAAGTCAGCGCCAAGGACAGTGGCGACGACGAGGCCATGTTTTATGACCACGATTTTGTGCGGGCGCTGGAATATGGGATGCCCCCCACTGGCGGCTGCGGAATCGGCATTGACCGATTGATGATGCTGCTGACCGACAGCCCCAGCATCCGTGATGTGATTTTGTTCCCTGCCCTGCGCCGGGAACACTGAGCTGGCTGAGGCCGGTGTCAACATGAACGCCGCTGCGCCACTGCCAGTGGCAGCGCCCTATTTGCGCGCCTACCCACAGGACACGGTTTCCCAAGTACTGCGCATGCTCGCTCGGGGAACCGCGGGCGATTGGCTATTAAACAAATACCCGCAAGCCCATGCAGTGCGCACCGACGGGGCTTTGTACGCCTATGTGCAGGACATCCGCCAAAGCCACATGCGCAGCGCTGCCTCCTTAAGCAAAGTCGCCTACGACAGCAAATTGCAGGTAATTGCCCATGCGCTGGGGACGCATACGCGCATTTCGCGGGTGCAAGGTGCCAAGCTCAAGACCAAGCACGAGCTGCGCATTGCCAGTATTTTCAAAGCGGCGCCCGAAGATTTTTTGCGGATGATCGTGGTCCACGAGCTGGCGCATTTGCGCGAGAAAGACCACGATAAAAGTTTTTACCAGCTGTGCGAACACATGGAGCCGCGCTACCACCAACTGGAATTTGAGCTGCGTGTGTACCTGACCTATCTGGATGCAGGTGGCAGTGGCCTATGGGGGCGTTAAGGCGCGCAAAGCTTGTGCGATATCGGCCTGCAAGTCTTCTGTAGCCTCAAAGCCCACCGCAAAGCGCACCAACGTGCCAGGGGCGATACCGGCAGGCCAAGCGCCCCGCATACGCGCCAAGTTGTAGGGTACGACCAGACTGACCGGCCCGGCCCAGCTGTAACCCAGCCGGAATAACTGCAAGCTGTCGCAAAAGGCATCCACCTGGTCTTGCGTATAGGCGGGATCGATCACCACGCTGAACAGGCAGGCCGCCGCACCAGCGCCCTGTGGCGCACACAAGCGCTGCCAATGCACATGGCCAGGAGAGCCCTCAAGCGCCGGATGCAAAACCTGCACAAACGCGGCCTGCGTCTGGCACCAGGCGGCCAAAGCGCGCGTACTCTGGTCTTGGGCCTGGTAGCGCATGGCGATGGATGGCAAGCCGCGCAAGACCAACTCCGCATCATTGGGTCCCACGTTCAAACCCATGCGCATATGGCAAAGCTTGATGCGCATATGCAAATCCGCATCGCGCGTGATCACACTGCCCATCAACACGTCACCGCCACCGCTGGGGTATTTGGTAAGCGCCTGGATAGAAATATCCACCGCGCAGGGCATGCCTGGTGTTAGGTCAAAAGGGGCAAATGCGATCCCTGCGCCCCAGGTGTTGTCCAGGGCCACCAGTGCTCCATGCTGCTTGCAAATGCGGTTCAATGCCGCAAGGTCGGGAAACTCCAGGGTTACCGAGCCCGGCGCTTCTAGCCAGACCAAGCGCGTGGCCTCAGAGAGCTTGGACTGCAAGTCCTGCGGGTCCATGGGGTTGTAAAAACGGTGACGTACGCCCCAGCCGACAAACTCCCCTTCGACCAGGGTCTTGTTGGGCTCGTAGCAATTGTCGGGTAGCAAAACCTCATCACCCGATTGCAACAAAGCCAAGGCCACCAAGGCGATGGCCGAGAGGCCGCTGGGCGTGAGCACACATTGCAGGCCGCCCTCTAGGCTGCACAGCCTTTCTTCCAGCGTGTAAGTGGTCGGCGTGCCGTGCAGCCCATAGGTGTAAGCCGTTTTGTCTTTCCACTGGCGGCTGCGCATAGCAGCCACCGAAGGGAAAAACACCGTGGACGCTTTGAAAACACCGACAGCAGGTGACTCAAATCCACCCGGTGCTTCGTAGGGGTGGTGGATCAGCGTAGTGCTTATGGGCTTCATGCGCGTGCCCCGCCTAAACGCTCCATTTTTGGATGAGCTGCGCCGGACGCATCGCGTCATAGCTCTCAAAAGGCTGATGAATCCAGGGGTTGGTGGGTAAAAATTCCACCGAATAATCTGGCGTGAAAGTAGACAAGGCTTTGGTCCAGATCACCGCACTGCGCAACTCGGTGATGGGAGCGTAATTATTTTTTAACTGGTGAATCACCGCATTGAGCGTATGGCCCGAGTCGGCCAAATCGTCGACCAGCAAGACCCTTCCAGCGATCTCGCCCTTGGGCGTGGTGATGAAACGGGCGATGTCCAAATGCCCTTGCACCGTACCGGCGTCAGAGCGGTAAGAACTGGTGGACATGATGGCCAGCGGCTTATCAAACACCCTGGACAAAATATCGCCCGGGCGCATGCCGCCGCGTGCCAGGCACAAAATCGTGTCGAACTCCCAGCCCGATTGAAACACCTTGATCGCGAGCTTTTCGATCAGGTTGTGGTACTCGTCATAGCTCACGTACAAATGTTTGCCGTCTTCCGTCAACATACCCAGCTCCTTGGTAAATACGATTCTGCGGCTGTTACCGCTGCTACAAATTCCGATGACCTTGCAAGCGCTACTTTTAGGGGGCCTGGTAAGGATCACGCATCAAGATGGTGTGGTCCCGATCCGGACTGGTGGAAACCATGTGAATCGGCACACCGGTCAATTGCGCAATGCGCTCCAAATAGCGGCGTGCCTCTCCCGGCAATTGCTGGTAGTTGGTCACGCCTACGGTGCTTTGCGTCCAGCCGGGCATGGATTCATACACCGGCTCGCAACGTGCGATCTCGTCCGCGCCCATGGGCAAAATATCGGTCAACACGCCGTCCAGCATATAGCCAGTGCAAAGTTTGAGCTCGCTCAGACCGTCAAGCACATCCAACTTGGTGATGCACAAACCGCTCAGGCCATTGACCTGCGCCGACCGCTTGAGCAAGGCGGCGTCAAACCATCCGCAGCGGCGCGAGCGCCCGGTGGTCACGCCTTTTTCGGCGCCCACGGTGCTCATGTGGTAGCCCGGCGTGCCCGGCTCTTCCCAAGCCAACTCGGTCGGGAAAGGGCCGCTGCCCACGCGCGTGCAGTAGGCTTTGGTAATGCCCAAGATGTAATGCAGCATGCCGGGGCCCACACCGGCACCGGCGGAAGCATTACCAGCGACGCAATTGCTGGAAGTGACAAAGGGGTAGGTGCCATGGTCCACATCAAGCAGCGTGCCCTGCGCGCCCTCGAATAACAAATTAGCGCCGCCCTTGTGCGCGTCATTGAGTTCGCGCGAAACATCGGCCATCATGGGCGTGAGCAGCTTGGCATGCGCCATCGCCTGGGCATACACTGGCTCAAACAAGACTTCGCCGTCTCGCATAAACGGGGCCAAAGCAGGCCCAAAATCAAAAGATTTGGAGCCTAAAAAGCTGGTCAGAACATGGTTGTGCAGCGCCAGCAAATCGCGCAGCTTATCGGCAAATCGCTGGGGGAATTTCATGTCCTGCACGCGCAAGGCGCGACGTGCAATCTTGTCCTCGTAAGCCGGACCTATGCCACGCCCCGTGGTGCCTATTTTTTCATTGCCACCTTTTTCCCGGGCGGCTTCGCGGGCTACATCAAGCGCTGCATGGAACGGCAGAATCAGCGGGCAGGCCTCGCTAATGCGCAGGCGCGAACGCACGTCCACTCCAACTTTTTCCAGACCCTCAATTTCTTCGAATAATTTGGCCGGCGACAAGACCACGCCATTGCCGATATAGCACTTCACGCCCGCGCGCATGATGCCGCTGGGAATCAGGTGCAAGGCCGTTTTGACGCCATGAATCACCAGCGTATGTCCGGCGTTGTGCCCGCCCTGAAAGCGCACCACGCCTTGGGCGCTTTCCGTGAGCCAATCGACTAGCTTGCCTTTGCCCTCATCGCCCCACTGGGTTCCAACGACTACTACATTTCTGCCTGCGCGTGTATTCATGAATTTGCTTTTTTTAAACAGGTACAAGATGCCATTCAGAGCCCTGCGCTACCAGCACTCGGTCGCAATAGAACTCATCGATTTCACTTTCGTGGCCGGGCAAAACGCAGACCACTGTCTCACCTGCGCTGCGCAGTTTGGCGATCGCACTACGCAGCCCTTTGTCTTCACCCCAGGGTGCACGGATGGCTGCGCGTAAAGGCGGGCCGTTAACCACACCCACCAAGGCCTTGATGTCCAGGCTAAAGCCCACCGCCGGACGCTCACGCCCGAATACCGAGCCCACTGCGTCATAACGCCCCCCGCGCAGCAGGGCATCGGGCGCGCCTTTGGCATAGACCGCAAAGCGCGTGCCGCTGTAGTAGGCGTAGCCGCGCAAATCCGCCAGATCAAAAGACACCGGCGTGCCTTCCAGATGGCCAGCCAGCCATTGGAGCTGGTCCAAAGCCTGAGAAATAGCAGGCATATCCGGGAGTAAAGCCCGCGCCTGCGCGAGCACCTGCACGTCGCCATAGCAACGCGTTAAGTTTTGCAAGCCAAGGCGTACCGCAGCATCCGCGCGGCGGGCAATGGAAGCAATGGCTGCAGCATCCTTGACCGCTAGAGCGGCCTGAATTTCATTAGTTTCAGCAGGGCTGAGCGCGGCCAGCGATAAAAGGCTGTTGACGATGCGCACATCGGCCAGGTCCACCATAAAGTCCTGCACCTTGGCAGCGCGCAGGCAATCGAGTGCCAGCGTCAGAATCTCCAGGTCTGCCTCCAAGCCCTGGTGGCCGTAAATTTCGGCACCTAATTGCAAGGGTTCGCGGGTGGCATGGGGCGCGGCCGGGCGGGTGTGCAGCACGGGGCCGCAGTAACACAGGCGGGCCACGCCCTGGCGATTGAGTAAATGCGCGTCGATGCGGGCCACCTGCGGCGTACTGTCTGCGCGCAGGCCCAGCATACGGCCCGAAATCTGGTCCACCAGCTTGAAAGTTTGCAAATCGAGCGATTCGCCGGTACCCGTCAGCAGCGATTCCAGGTGCTCCAGCAGCGGGGGCATGACCAATTCGTAGCCATAGCAACGCGCCATGTCCAGCAAATTTCTACGGATTTCTTCGATGTGGCGCGCCTCAGAGGGCAGTACATCGGCAATGTGATCCGGGAGGACCCAGGCGGACATGGATAAAGTGGGGTGCGGTTAAAAACGCGATTTTACCGGCCAAACCCAGGCCCCGCCCCCTTGGGGAGCGGGAATCGCAGGCGCTCTGCCGCTTATTTTTTTACCGGTGCCGAGCCCGAGCCGCCGTTGCGAAAGACTTTGAAGAATTCGCTGGACGAGGGGTCTATCACCATCACGTCGCTCTTGTTGGCGAAACTGTTTTTGTAAGCTTCCAGGCTTCGGTAAAACTGGGCGAATTGGGGGTCGCGGTTAAAGGCCTCAGCGTATATACGCGCTGCTTCGGCATCGCCCTCACCCTTGATCTTTTGAGCGTCGCGGTAGGCATTGGCAATCGTCACCTCGCGCTGGCGGTCGGCGTCAGCGCGGATTTTTTCACCCTCGGCGGCACCGGTGGAGCGCAATTCATTGGCTACCCGTTTTCGCTCCGCTTCCATACGGCGATAGACCGACTCGGTAATCGCCTCCACATAGTCCACGCGGGTGATACGTACGTCCACCACGTCCACGCCCCAAGGCTTGGCGCCTTTGACTTTCTCCAAAACTTCACGCTTGACGTCAGACATCAAGGCTTCGCGCTTGAGAGACAGCAACTCCTTAACGGTGCGCTTGTTGATCTCTTCCTGGAAGGCATTGCGCACCACGCGGTTGAGCTGGTTGGCGCCCGCCGCTTCGTTCAAGCCCACGTTACGGATGTACTCCGTAGGCTCTGAAATGCGCCAGCGCACGTACCAGTCAATCACCACGCGCTGCTTTTCAGCGGTCAACATGGGTTCGGTGTCGCTGCTATCCAAAGTTAGCAATCGCTTGTCAATATAGGAAACGTTTTGAAATGGCGGCGGCAGCTTCCAGTTCAGACCCGGCTCGGTAATAACTTCCTTGATTTGGCCCAGCGCATAGACCACACCAAACTGGCGCTGGTCCACGACAAACAGGGTAGAGCTGGCCAAAGCCAAGACCACCAACACACTAGAAACAATAAATCCAATTCGGTTCATGCTGTTCTCCTAGCGCACATCGCGCTCACGGGTGCGCGCCGCTTCGCGGCTGCGTGGGTCCACCGCGTTGGCTGCGGGCAAGGGGGTCGGGGGCGCAGCCGCTGCGTTGGCGGCAGCAGCAGGCACAGGCAAGGGCTCACCGGCCGCATTCATTTGCAGTATTTTTTCCAGCGGCAGGTTTAACAAAGTCGCGCCTTGGTGGGTGTCGACCAGGACTTTGGTGACGTTGGTATAGATTTGCTGCATCGCATCGAGGTACATGCGGTCCCGCGTCACCTGCGGCGCTTTTTGGTACTCGTTGAACACTGACCTAAAGCGCTGCGCATCACCCTGGGCTTGGGCTACTACGCGAGCCTTGTAGGCATCCGCCTCTTCTTTCAAACGGGCTGCCGAACCAACTGCGCGCGGTATGACATCGTTAGCATAGGCTTGGGCTTCGTTCTTGGCGCGTTCGCGCTCCTGTCCGGCTTTGAGCACGTCGTCAAACGAGGCTTGTACCTGCTCAGGCGGGCGTACGCCGCCCTGTTGCAAGTTGATGGCAACCACTTCGACACCCACTTTGTAACGGTCCAGGATCTCTTGCATCATGGTGCGCACGCGCGGGGCGATTTGATCGCGCTCTTCCGAAAGCGCCGCGTCCATTTTCATCTTGCCGAGTACCTCACGCACCGAGGTTTCAGCCGCCTGCACCACCGCATCCGTAGGGTTTTTGCTTTCAAACAAAAAAGCGCGTGCATCGCTCAAGCGGTACTGCACGGCAAACTTGATGTCCAGGATGTTCTCATCCTGGGTCAGCATGGCCGACTCGCGCAAGCCAGTGGCTTTGAGCACGTTGTCGCGGCCCACATCCACCGAACGAATTTGTGTAACAAAAACCAATTCATGGCGCTGAATTGGATAGGGTAGCCGCCAGTTAAAACCGGCATTGACCGTGGATTTGTAACGACCAAACTGTGTTATGACGGCCTGCTGGCCCTCTTGCACAATGAAAAAGCCGGTTGCCAGCCAGATCAGGAGGAGTACGCCCGCAATCAGTCCGCCACCCATCTGAATATGCTTGAAATCGGGCGGAATCGGGCTACCGGTTCCACGCCCGCCCCCAGTACCGCGCTTGGCACCACCCATCCAGCCGTTGAGTTTGCGATTGAAATCACGCCACAGCTCATCCAAATCCGGCGGACCGGCGTTGGCGCCGGGGCGTTGGCCTGCGCTGGGGCGGTCATTGGCCGGGTTGTTGGGGGGTGGCGCTTCGGGCCGGGTATCGGGTTTGGCATCAGGGCGGCCGGCCGGATCCTGCGGATTGGTCGTTCCATCTGGCGCACTGCCTGCAGGAGACTTGGCATCATCCGAACGCCCCCAACGGCTGTCATTGAGATTGAACATGCCGCGCAAGCGCCCCAAGATTCCGACAAAACTAAGCGTTGGCATTGAAAATTTCATTGTTATACCTTGCGATGTGCAACCCCTGATTGTCCACAATTACGAGTCGGCCTCATACGCCACGGGGGATTGGGCCCGGCCGGACGCCAAAACCGGGCTCCCGGCAGCGGTTTGTGCGAGCAGGCTGCGCAACTGCGCGATCCCGGTGCCGGCTTGTGCGCTGAGAAAAATGCGGGGGGTTTGCTCGCCGTCCAGCTCAAAGTAGTCCCTGCTTTGTAAAGGCAGGCGGGCTTCGGGCATGGCGTCGATCTTATTAAAAACCAATATCTGTGGCACTTTGTCGGCCCCGATCTCTAAAAGCACGCGCTGCACTTGCTCAATTTGCAGCATGTAATCCGGGTTGGACGCGTCCACCACATGCAGTAGCAAGTCGGCGTCCACCGCTTCTTGCAAGGTCGCCTGGAACGCGTCCACCAGACCGTGCGGCAGGTCGCGGATAAAGCCTACCGTATCGGACAGCGACACCGAACGCTCCGCTTCGCCCAAATACAGTTGCCGCGTCGTGGTGTCGAGCGTGGCAAACAGCTGGTCCGCCGCATAAGCCCGCGCTTTGACCAGTGCATTAAACAAGGTGGATTTACCTGCATTGGTGTATCCGATGAGCGAGATATTGAAGGCGCCACGCCGGTCGCGTTGCTTGCGCTGCGTCTGGCGCTGGCGCTTGACTTTGTCCAATTGCTCTTTGGTACGCTTGATGTGGTTGGCGATCATGCGCCGGTCCAGTTCAATCTGTGTCTCACCAGGGCCGCCACGGGTACCGATGCCGCCACGCTGGCGCTCCAAATGCGACCAGCGCCTTACCAAACGGGTGCTTAGGTATTGCAGCCGCGCCAGTTCCACTTGCAACTTGCCCTCGTGGCTGCGCGCGCGCTGCGCGAAAATTTCCAGGATCAGAAAGGTTCGGTCGTTCACCGGCATTTCCAGCCGCCGCTCCAGGTTGCGCTGCTGGCCGGGGCTCAGGCTTTGGTCGAAAAGTATTTCCTGGGCGCCCAAGCTTTGGGCCAACAGTTTAATTTCGTCCGCTTTGCCAGTGCCGACAAACAAGGCCGCATCCGGGGCGCGGCGCTTGCATACGACCCGGGCTACCGGCTCCATGCCCGCGGTTTGCGCCAATTGCCCTAACTCATCCAACGTGGAATCAAAATTCGCAAGGCCTAAATCGACGCCCACCAATATGGTGCGCACGCCGGGGTCAGCTTGTCGCGAGGTCAAATCAGGTCTGCGTACGCAGCAGCCCGGCAGGACTGCCCTGTAACGTTATCAAGGTGCTTCAGCACCGTCGGCAGGGCTGAGTGCGAAATTAACTGCACGCCCCGGCACGATAGTGGAAATTGCATGCTTGTACACCATTTGGGTAACGGTGTTACGCAGCAAAACCACATATTGGTCAAAAGATTCAATCTGTCCCTGCAGCTTGATACCGTTGACCAGGTAGACCGCCACCGGAATATGTTCCCGGCGCAAGGCGTTAAGAAAAGGGTCTTGGAGAAGTTGACTTTTGTTGTTCACGATATTTTCCGTGTTGAAAGTAATAAGAACGGTTGAAGATACCACATTGGCAATGGATTCTTGGTGCCCGGTGTCAATTTTGGGCCTCACAGCCAGCGTCAATCCGCTCAGTCCTTATCCGCGTAGGGGTTGGCAGCGGACTTCATTTGGATACGCAGCGGAGTTCCCACCAAATTAAATTCCTTGCGAAACCGCCCTTCCAAAAAGCGCTTGTAAGCCTCTGTGACGTGTTCCAGCGAATTGCCGTGGACCACAATAATCGGCGGATTCATACCGCCCTGGTGGGCGTAGCGCAATTTAGGCCGGTACATACCGGTTTTCTTAGGCGTCTGAAACTGCACCGCTTCAAGGAGCAAACGCGTGAGTACGGGCGTCGGCATTTTGCAATTGGCCGCGCGGTGCGCCTGCGCAATGGAATCCCATACCGGACCCAGGCCCTGACGCTTGCGCGCAGATATCAAATGCAAGGCAGCAAACTTTAAAAATCCCAAGCGGGTTTCCAGCGACCGTTTGACCAGCTCGCGTTGGTATTCGTCTACCGCATCCCATTTATTCACCGCTACCACCACGGCCCGCCCCGACTCTAGGATGTAGCCGGCAATATGGGCATCTTGGTCGGTCACGCCTTCAATCGCATCGATCAGCAGCAAAACCACGCTGGCCGACTCAATCGCCTGCAAAGTTTTGACCACCGAAAACTTTTCAATCGCTTCAAATACCTTGCCTTTGCGGCGCAGACCTGCGGTATCAATCAATTCGAATTTTTGGCCGCCGCGCTCAAAAGGGATGGAAATGGTGTCGCGCGTGGTGCCCGGCAAGTCAAAAGCTACTAAACGCTCTTCGCCCAGCCAGGTGTTTATCAGCGTGGATTTGCCCACGTTAGGGCGCCCTGCTACCGCCAGTTTGATCGCTCCGGGATTGCCTTCGTCGGGCTCGGGCGCATCCGGGTCGGGCGCGAATGGCGCCATCACCTGGTCCATGAGCGTACGGATGCCTTGCCCGTGGGCCGCCGACACCGCAATCACCCCGCCTAGCCCCAGCTCGTAAAACTCACCAAACTGCGAGCTCTCGGTCATGCCTTCGGCTTTGTTTGCCACGACATAACTGGTTTTTCCCAGACGGCGCAGGTATTTAGCGATCTCGTGGTCTTGCGCCGACACGCCACCACGGGCATCCACGATAAAAAGCACGGCATCGGCTTCGGCCACGGCTTGGCGGGTTTGCTTGGCCATTTCTTTGAAGATGCCGGTCGTCGCATCGGGCTCGAAACCCCCGGTATCGACCACAATGATTTCTTGCTTGCCGTGCTTGGCATTGCCATAGTGCCTATCGCGCGTCAATCCGGCAAAGTCGGCAACGATGGCATCGCGGCTTTTGGTGAGGCGATTAAAGAGGGTGGATTTGCCTACATTAGGCCGACCCACCAAAGCGATAACCGGTTTCATCCAGCGCCGCCCTGCGGGCCTACTGAGGCCTGAACCCAATGACGTTACCGCGCTGGGTAATTACTACCCAGGTCGAAGCAAGCCACAGCGGCGCAGAAACAATAGGTGAACCATCGGTGCTGACACGATTAAGCAGCCTGCCGTCCGAGGGGGAGAGCATGTGCAGATTTCCGTCGCCATCGCCTAGAAGCAAAACGCCACCCGCCAGCGTCGGACCGGTCACACTGCGGAAACGCAATTTTTCGTTGGTCCACAGTTTTTCGCCATCGGCGCGGCGCCAGGCGATTAGCTTGCCATCACTCTCGGTACCGAAAATGGTCTGGGCATCGCCACCGATGCCCGAAGCACCAGAGGCAGATTTATTCCACACACTGCGTCCGGTACGTGCGTCCACGCAGGAGACGGCGTATTGAAAAGCACGCAAACATACCGAATCTGCCACACGGCTGACGCCCGATACCAAATCCGCCAAGCGTTCCACCTCATTAATGCCCCGCCCGCTGGCCACCTGCACATCCCAGCGCAGTGATCCGTTTTGCGGATTAAAACCGAGCAAGCGTCCGCCTTGAGCGACCAGCAAGGTATCGCCCACTGCCGTCAATAAACCGGCCTGGGCGAGCAACAAAGATTCACCGGAACGCTGCTGTGTCCACAGTTTTCGCCCGTTGGCGGCATCAAAAGCATAGACCGTACGGTCCGCTGCTAAAACAAACACCCGTTCACCCGCAACCAGAGGTGGTGTCACCACCAAGGATGGAATCTTCTGGCGCCAGACTTCCTTTTGCTCGCTGTGGACAATCAACTGGTTGTCACGGCTTACTACCGCCACAAACTGCTTGTCCGCACCTACACCTGCACTCAGCGGCTGCCCAGCATTTGCGTGCGCTCGTACTTGACCAGTGGCAGCGTCGATTAAGCTTAAGTCGCCCTGGCTACCGGCAGCCCATAGCGTTGAGCCAAGTACACGCATTTCCAGTGGGGATGCCGTCGCTCCCACATTGACGCGCCAGACTTCCTTCACGGGCAAGTAAGAAGGATTAGGCTCCAAGGGCTCCGGCTTGGGTTTCTCAAAACCAGCGCAAGCCCCCAGCACCAAGACTAGGCAGCTGGCGCATACAGCCATCAAGCTTCGCACATGCAAGCGGCGCTGCGCCATTACTTCTGCACCTCAGTTGCTTTGGCGAGCGCCGAAGCATCCGGGTCTATGCCTAGCGCATTGAGCTTTACCTGCACCACGCGGCGGTACTGCGCGCGCTCGTCCAATTTTTGGTACGCCTGTGTATATGCGGCCTTGGCTTGCTCACGCTTGTCCTGCGCCACGAAAATATCGCCCTTGCGATCTGAGACCAAAGCGGCAAAGGCCTCGTCTTTCACGCCATCGAGCAGCACCAAGGCCTGCGCGTAATCCTTTGCGTCGAAGAACATATTGGCCAGGCGCAAGCGGGCAATCGCCGCGTAACCCTCGTCGCCCGATTTATCCACAACCCACTGCAAGGCGGCTTTCGCTGTATCGTTCTCGCCTTTATCGCTGGCTTGGCGCGCCAACGCTAGGGCGGCCTGTTGGGTGTAAGTAGCCGATGCGTAGCGCTCTTTCATATCCGAGAAGGTGCGCTGGGCCATGGCCATGTCACCCGCCGCCACCGACTTGCTCATTTCATCGAACATGGCCGCCGACTGGGCCGCCTGGCTGCGCTGCCAGTAGTGGTAGCCATTCCAAGCGGCCACTGCGCCGAGTACGACGATGAGCAGCCCGGTAATCAGGTTGCCGTATTGGTTCCAGAAGTGCTTGAGTTGGTCAAGCTGTTCTTGTTCTTCGAGGTCTAGTTGGTTGGCCATGGCAATACGTGGTTAAGCGTGGGATTGTAGGCTTTGCGCCCATTGCGCCCAGTCTGTCAGCGCCACCGTGCGCTGCGGGGTCGATGCGTTGCGCAAGTCTTTGATGCTGAGATGGCCGCCTGCCATTTCGTCTGCACCGAACACCAAGGCGAATCGCGCGCCCGAAGCGTCGGCCTTTTTGAACTGCGATTTCATGCTCGCCATGGTGCCGTCCGCGCTAGCGTGCAGCTGCACCGCCACACCCGCACCACGCAATTGCTCCAGGGTTCGCACCGCATCGGGCAGGAAATTTTTATCGGTGACTACGGCAAATGCATCCGGCGCGTTTGGCTCGCCCTGCACGCCCTGCGTCTTGAGCAGTTCCAGTAAACGCTCCATGCCCAGCGCCCAACCGACGGCCGGCGCGGGCTTGCCACCCACCTCTTCCACCAAATAGTCATAACGACCGCCACCGCATATCGTCCCTTGTGAGCCCAGCTCGGTGGTGACAAATTCAAACACGGTAAGGTTGTAATAGTCCATGCCGCGCACCAGACGGGGATTGATGACGTAATCCACGCCATTGGCCTTCAAGATGTCCAGCACCGCGTCCAAATGCGCGCGCGATGCATCGCCCTGGAAATCCATAAGACGCGGGGCGCCCTCAATGACTGCCTGCATTGCCGGGTTTTTGCTATCGAGCAAGCGCAATGGGTTGAGGTGCAAGCGGCGGCGGGAGTCGGCGTCCAGCACCGCATCATGCTGCTCAAAATAGGCAATCAAAGCCGCGCGGTGTAATTTGCGCTCGTCCGGTTGGCCTAAGTTGTTGATATGCAACTGCACGCCTTGGAGGCCCAGCTCTTTCCATAGCGCATGCGCCATCAAAATCAATTCGGCATCGAGCTCAGGCCCGGCAAAACCCAGGGCTTCAGCGCCAATTTGGTAGAACTGGCGGTAGCGTCCGCGCTGCGGGCGCTCGTGGCGGAACATCGGGCCCATGTAAAACAGGCGCTTGCCGCCGTTGTACAAAAGGTTGTGCTCCACCACGGCGCGCACCAAGCCGGCGGTGTTTTCGGGGCGCAAGGTCAGGTGCTCGCCATTTAAGCGGTCTTCAAAGGAATACATTTCCTTTTCCACAATATCCGTCACCTCGCCCAGGCCACGCACGAACAAAGCAGTGGGCTCCACGATAGGGGTGCGGATGCTCTCGTAGGCATAGCGCCGCATCAGCGCGCGAACGCGCGCCTCTAAGTCTTCCCAGCGCGCCGATTCCGGCGGCAAGATGTCATTCATGCCTTTGACGGCCACCAGGCGTTCCGCCTTGCGTGGCGATGGTGCTTGATTCATAAGTTTGGTTTTATTTGAGAGCCGGTGCGCCAAAACGCTCCCGGATATAGTTTTCCACCACCGCTTGGAATTCGGTCGCAATCGCGTCACCGCGCAGTGTCATGCGTTTTTCGCCGTCGATGAATACAGGTGCGGCAGGCGCCTCGCCAGTGCCCGGCAGGCTGATGCCGATATCGGCATGTTTGCTCTCGCCAGGACCGTTAACGATGCAGCCCATTACGGCCACCTTGAGGCTCTCCACGCCCGGAAACTCTTTGCGCCAGACCGGCATTTGGTCGCGTAAAAAATTGTCGATCTGCTGCGTAAGCTCTTGGAAGGTGGTGCTGGTAGTGCGTCCACACCCTGGGCAGGCGGTCACGCTGGGTACAAAAGCACGCAAGCCCAGGGCCTGCAAAATCTCCGCAGCAATCACGACCTCCTGGTTACGCGACTCGCCGGGCGCCGGGGTGAGGGACACGCGGATGGTGTCGCCAATGCCCTCTTGCAGCAAGACCGACAAAGCTGCCGCAGAAGCCACCGTACCCTTGGTGCCCATGCCCGCTTCGGTCAGGCCCAAATGCAAGGGGTAAGAGGTGCTGCGGCCTAATTCGCGATAGACCGCGATCAGGTCCTGCACGCCACTGACTTTGCAGGAAATGATGATTTGATTCGCTGCCATACCCATGGATTGCGCTAGTTGCGCCGAACCCACCGCTGAGCTGATCAAGGCCTGGTACATCACCTGTTTGTAGTTGCGCGGCTCGGGCAGTTTGCTATTGGCGTCCATCAAATCAGCAAGCAGCTCCTGGTCCAGACTGCCCCAGTTCACCCCAATGCGTACCGGCTTGTCCCAGCGGATGGCCGCTTCAATCATTTGTCCGAACTGGCGGTCTTTTTTGTCGCCCTTACCAACATTGCCGGGATTGATGCGGTATTTGGAAAGCGCCTGCGCACAATCGGGAAAGTCTGTGAGTAGTCGGTGCCCGTTGTAATGGAAATCTCCCACCAGCGGCACGGCGATACCCATCCGATCTAATTGCTCTCGGATATGCGGAACCGCCTGCGCCGCTTCCGGCGTATTGACGGTGATGCGCACCATCTCAGAACCGGCCAGCGCCAACTCCTTGACCTGGATAGCGGTACCGATCACATCCACCGTATCGGTATTGGTCATGGACTGGATACGCACTGGCGCCCCGCCGCCGATGGTCACTACGTTACTGCCCCAGCGCACGACGGCCTGCAGGCCCTGGCGTGCGGCTACACCATTGGAATTCAAAAAAGTCTGGCTTGTCATCATGGCACCTTGAATCTGGCAACATTGTCCTGGGTATGCGTCTCCAATGGGAACACCCCGCCGCGCACCAATACCTCGGTATGGTCGGCCCGCCCAATGACCACCGAAAGTGGTAGGTCCCCGCCCACTTCGGCAGCTTCAGCGGCCGCCAATGTCCGTCGCAACAATACCGTTCCCTTGGCATCGGTAACTTCAATCCAGGTGCTGCCGCGCGCCTTGAACAACAGCACCGATTGCACTGCCTTGGTAGCCGATGCGCTGCGATCCGGTGCGGTGGGCATTGCAGGCACAACAGGTACTTCGGGCAGGGACGCCACGGCCATTGGGACAGGCGCGGTTTGTGCTGCGTCATCCGGCCCGGCTTGGGACGCTGGCGCCGCCGGGACGGCAATCTCCTGCGGAGCCGCAACCGGTGCACGGTGGCTGAGTTGTGCGATTTGCGGATAGAAATACACCACACCAGCGAGCACGAGCAAAGCCAAGGCGATCCACCAGACCGGAGAAATCGGCCCTCGTTCATCGCCATGCATCGTCAGCCGGGTTTCCTTGCCAAAGCCCCCAGCCGCTTCATGCATAGCAGCCGCTGGCACCTGGGGCTTGGGCTGCGGCAATTGCGCCAGTAGGGCCTGCGCATCCAAACCAAGAATACGCGCTACGCTGGCCACCATGGCCCGGCCTATATGCAAATTCGGGCCTTGTTCAAACTGGTCGTTCTCAAAAGCCTGCAAGCGCGGCACGGATACTTTCAGGCGCGCCGACAAACTTTCCAAGGACAGGCCGGCGTCCAGGCGCGCGCGCTGCAACTGCTGACCGACGCTAGGCGCTTTCGCAGCAACCGGCGTATCCGCAAATTCGGACGGCACACGCAGGCCGATCGTTGGTTCGTCTGCATCAGTCATCGAACACCTCTTTGTCTAGCAAACTCACCTCACGAGATTGGGGAAACCGCTTGCGCAAACCGGAACTTAGCGCAGTTACCTGCGCGCCGTCACCGGTTTTGCGGGCCAACTTGATACCCAGCCATAAGGTCTCGGAATTCGCCCATTGTGAATCATTAACCGGTGCAATGAAAGCCTGCGCTCTTGCGTAATCCGCCTGCCTAAATAACTGCAAAGCCAAGTTATAGCTGACCACCGGATTGGTGGGCTCCAACTGGAAGGCCATAAGCAAACTTTTTTCAGCGCTAGCCGCCTGCCCAGCTTTAGCCTGGCACATGCCCTGCGTCATCCAGGTTTTGGCGCGCGCGTCGTAGTTGGGGTTGGCCAGCGCAGCAGCAAACTGGGCCATGGCCTCACCCATACGGCCTTGCTGGCATAAAAACCATCCGTAATTGTGTTGCACCGCAGCGGCCTGCGGCTGCACCGCCAGTGCTTTGCGAAAACCGTCTTCGGCAAGACCGGGCTCGTTCATACGCATATAAATCAGGCCGCGCAGGTTATGCGCTTCGAACAAGCCATTGTCGGCCGCCAGGCTTTGCTTGACCGCGTCCAAGGCATACGTGTTTTTGCCGTCAGAAAAATAGGTAGATGCCAGTTCCAAGTACACGCGGGCGCGTTTGCGCGCTTCGGTATCGTCGGTGCTGGTGCTCAGATCGGTTTTGCCCGTACTGGTGCACGCCGCCAGCAACGCGACCAAGCACAAGCCCGCAAGAAGACGCGCGCAGGCCAAGCCTTTGTTATAGGCACGGCCCAACCCAGCTGCCGCGAAATCCCGCGCATCAAACCGCATCCAGGATCTCCACCTTCGTCGCCACACCGGAGTGCCCGGCTTCGCGCGCTTTACGTTTGTCTATGCGCAGCATCACACTGGTGCGGTCACGCACCTCACCGGCCAGTTGCCCGCAAGCAGCGTCGATATCGTCGCCACGGGTTTTGCGCACCGTGGTGATGATGCCCGCATCATTCAAGACGCGGGCAAAAGCTGCCACGGCTGCTTGGGTGGAGCGCTGCAAGCCAGAGGCTGGGAAAGGGTTGAAAGGAATTAGGTTGAGCTTGCACCAACCGGCGCGGCCCTGGCCATAGCGGCGCAACAGGGCAATTAATTCCTGCGCGATGGCCGGGGTGTCGTTCACGCCCTGCAACATGCAGTACTCAAAAGTGATGAAATCGCGCGGGGCCACAGCCAGATAGCGCTCGCAAGCGCGCATCAATTCATCAAGCGGGTATTTTTTATTCAAAGGGACCAAGTCATCGCGCAGCGCGTCCTGCGGCGCATGCAGGGACACCGCCAGAGCTACCGGGCAGTCCTGACCCAAGCGGTCCATGATGGGCACCATGCCGGAAGTGGAGACCGTGACGCGGCGGCGCGACAAACCGTAGCCGTGGTCATCGAGCATGGTGCGCAAGGCCGGTAGCAGTTCGGCATAGTTTTGCAGCGGCTCACCCATACCCATCATCACGACATTGGAAATGATGCGTTCATCGCGCCCCAGGTGTTTGCGCAAAAAATGCTCGGCAAACCACAGCTGGGAAATGATTTCGCCTGCTGTGAGGTTGCGGCTAAACCCCTGGTGGCCAGTGGAACAAAAGCGGCAGGCCACGGCGCATCCGGCTTGGGATGAAACACACAAAGTGCCACGGTCTGCCTCGGGGATATACACCGCCTCAATCGCATCACCTGCGCCGACATCAAACAGCCATTTAATGGTGCCGTCTGCCGAAACATGCTGCGAAATCACCGGCAGGGCTTGCACCAAGGCGCTGGTTTTGAGTTTTTCACGCAAGGCCTTGGCCAGGTCGGTCATGGCGTCAAAGTCACTCGCGCCTCGTTGGTGAATCCAGCGAAACAACTGCACCGCCCGAAAACGCTTCTCGCCCAGGCGCTCGCAAAAACGGGCCAAACCCTCGAGGTCGTAGTCGAGTAGGTTGGCCCGCATAGTCGGGTTTAGCGCGAGTAAATCTGCATGCCGGGAAAGAAGAAGGCAATTTCTACTGCCGCTGTTTCCGCAGCGTCCGAGCCATGCACCGCATTAGCGTCGATGCTGGCCGCGAAGTCGGCGCGGATGGTACCGGGGTTGGCTTTCTTGGGGTCAGTTGCTCCCATCAGGTCGCGGTTGGTCAAGATGGCGTTGGGGCCTTCTAGCACCTGGATCATCACCGGGCCGGAAATCATGAAATCTACCAAATCTTTGAAAAACGGGCGCTCTTTGTGCACTGCGTAAAAAGCTTGTGCCTCAGCGCTCGAAAGATGGGCCATGCGGGCCGCGATCACCTTCAGTCCAGCGCCTTCGAAGCGGGCATAGATTTGTCCGATGACGTTTTTCGCCACCGCGTCGGGTTTGATGATGGAGAGCGTGCGTTCGATTGCCATAGTCTTAAGTAACCTTAGTTTTAGAAAGTATCGCCACCCTGCGTGGCAAAGCGCCCAATTTTAGCACCCGGCCCCTAACGGGGGCGCCCTTTCCCCCTGGGGCCAAAGGGCATGGCGCCCGGCTTGCCGCCCGCTTGTTTGCGCTGGCGCGTCAAGCTGTCTGCGCCGATATAGCCGACCGAGGTTTTTAAGGGATCGGGCTGGCCAGCGGGCGCCTTGGGCCCGATTGGACGCGGATTACCCATCGGACTACCGAATTTTTTGTTGGTAGGTATCGGCGCACGGCCGCTTCGGGGCCCTCTACTGGACCCTGGGCCACGTAATTTTGCGCGCCCAGAAGTGCCCGACCCCGCGCGCTCAGGACGACCGGGAGCTGCTTGGCCTGGCGCACCTGCGGCGCCACCTGCAGCCTGGGTGAGTGCGCGGATATCGGATTCTTCCAACTCCATCCAAGCGCCCCGCTTGAGGCCGCGCGGCAGCAACATGGCGCCATAACGGATACGGATCAGGCGGCTGACAGCATGGCCTACGGCCTCGATCATGCGGCGCACTTCGCGGTTGCGGCCTTCGGAAATCGTAACGCGGTACCAGCAATTGCTGCCTTCGCCGCCGCCATCTTGAATACTGCCGAACTGGGCCACGCCATCGTCCAAGCGCACGCCGTCGAGCAACATATGCTTTTCATCGCGGCTCAGCGAGCCTAAAACCCGCACCGCATATTCGCGCTCTAGCCCGAAACGCGGGTGCATCAGTTGGTTGGCCAGATCGCCCGAGCTGGTGAAGAGCAAAAGGCCTTCGGTATTCAAATCCAATCGCCCCACCGATTGCCATTTGCCTTGTTGCAGTTTGGGCAAGCGCCTGAACACCGTGGGGCGGTTTTGCGGGTCATCGTGGGTTACCACTTCGCCCACCGGCTTGTGGTAGGCGATCACGCGCGCAGGTGGCGGGTCGATGCGAAAACGCACGGGCTTGCCATTGACCTTGATATGGTCTCCAAACTGAATGCGCTGGCCGATGTGCGCCGGTTCGTTATTGACAGAAATACGCCCTTCCAATATCAGGCGCTCCATCTCTAGGCGCGAGCCCATGCCCGATTGGGCCAGGATTTTGTGCAATTTGGGCGTTTCGGCCTGGGGCTGCAAGATGCGGCGGGGCTCCGTTGGCGGTGCATCCGCATCTTCGATATCAAATGCACCGGAGACCACCGCATCGAACAGGCTAGCGGAGGCAGGTGCGCCCTCGACCGTGGGCGCCACGGATTGCCCCATTGCAATCTGAGCTTCACCCCGCAGATCAGGGGCGCTCGGCTGCGAAGCGGCCGCGGGCAGCGCTACATCGTCAGCCTGGGCAGGCGAAGCCTCTTCAGCCTTGGGGTGTGTCACGGTGGTGGACTTTCGTGGATAAAGATCAATCGGGGGTGGAAGGACTGGCGGCGGCGGGCAAGTCCTCAGGCGCCTCCAAAGCCAGGTCAGGTGTGGCAGGGTCTGAAGGTTCGGGCGCTTCCTCTGGCCCGGCCAGCAACAACTCCGCGTTCGGGCTGGCCCCTGCAACCGCGTCGGCGAGCATTTCGACATTGGCCTGGCCCATGGCTTCCAAAGGCGGCAAATCACCCAGGCTGGACAGACCCAAATCATCCAAAAATTGCTTGGTGGTGGCAAACAAGGCGGGGCGACCAGGTGCCTCGCGGTGCCCGATAACTTCAACCCAGCCCCGGTCTTCGAGTTGTTTAAGTAATAGCGAATTGATCGTGACGCCGCGTATGTCTTCCATATCGCCACGGGTCACAGGTTGACGGTAAGCGATGATGGCCAGCGTTTCCAGCGTAGCGCGGGTATAACGGGGCGGCTTTTCCGGGTGCAGACGATCGAGGTATTCGCGCATGTCCGGGCGGCTTTGAAAACGCCAGCCGGTGGCCACTTGCACCAGTTCAATGCCCTTGGACTCCCATTCGGTTTCCAATTCGGCCAGCAGCGCATGAATATCTTCTTCACCCAAGGTGTCCTGAAACAAAGTTGCCATATCGCGCAAGCTCAAGGCTTGTTGTCCGCACAAAAGCGCGGTTTCCAGGATTCGCAAAGCGTGGGCCATAGTCATTCTTCAAATAGCGGGGCGGATAGTGCTTGCGCTAGAAGCGCGAAAGTCGCATGTTCTGGAACCCCGAAGCGGCTGCTCCAAACTGCAGCCAGGGTTCAGGCGCCGGGGCGCCTAGAGCGAAGGGATATTGTACCGAAGGCCCCAATCGGCCAGCAGGGTGGCCAAATCAGGAGGCAAGGGACTTTCAAAGGCCAGCGGCGCACCGGTCATCGGATGGGCAAAAGCCAGCCTGAAGGCGTGTAGCGCCTGCCGGGCAAGCTCCGTCGCGGCTGGGCCGCCATACACGGCATCCCCCATTAAGGGATGGCCCAGGGAAGCCATGTGCACCCGTATTTGGTGGGTACGCCCGGTGTGGAGCACGCAATGGACGAGGCAGCCTTGCGAGCTCTGTCCCAGCAAATAGATATCGGTTTGTGCGGTTTTACCCGGCGTGGTGGCCAAATCGACCACGGCCATACGCAGGCGGTTGCGCGGGTCGCGCCCTATAGGTGCTTTGACGTTTTGCTCCGCTTTGCCGCGCCAGGGGCCTTTGGCCAGCGCCAAATACTGTCTGTGCATGCTGCGCGCGGCAATGGCATGCACCAAAGCGTCCATGGCCTGGCGGGTGCGGGCCACCACCATCAGGCCGCTGGTGTCTTTATCCAGACGATGGACGATACCCGCGCGCGGCACCGCCGCCAAATCGGGGTCCATGGCCAAAAGCCCGTTAAGCAGTGTGCCACTCCAATTGCCGGGCGCCGGATGCACCACCAGACCCGCCGGCTTATCCAGCACATACACATGCGCATCTTGGTATACCACTTGCAAGTCCATGGCTTGCGGCGCAAAGGCCTGGCTTTGCGCTGTTGGGCGCAACTCCAACTGCAAAGCGTCGCCCGCTTTGAGTTTGGCCGACTGCTTGTAGGACTGCAACCCATTAACGCAAACGCCACCTGCGTCAATCAACTGCTGCAAATAATTGCGAGAAAACTCGGGCGCTATCTGCGCCAACACTTTATCGAGTCGCTGGCCATGCAAGCTAAGTCCGACGCTGAGCTGACGCAGCTCTATACCGGCGGTCAGGAGGTCTTCGCCCTCATCCATTTCAGTGGCTACTAAAGGGGTGGCCGATATAATGGGATGAGCGTCTTCCACGAAAGTTTTTACCATGTTGAGAGTCAAATTATCGGTTGTTTACTCGGTGCTTTTGGCTCTGACATTCGGCTTATTGAGCGCTTGCTCGACTACCCCTGAAGACAAAACAGCGGGTTTAAGCCCTGACAAGCTGTACAGCGAAGCGCGAGACCTCATGGATTCGGGCCAATGGGACAAAGCCATTCCCTTTCTGGAAAAATTGGAATCCCGGGCTGCGGGAACTCCCCTAGCCCAACAAGCCCAGCTAGACAAAGCTTACGCGCAATTCAAATCGGGCGATAAAGCCCAAGCCATGGCGACACTAGACCGTTTTTTGCGGCTACACCCGGCGAGCCCAGCCTTGGACTATGCGCTTTACCTCAAAGGCCTGTCCAATTTCAATGAAAACCTAGGCATTTTCGGCGCCTACACCGGACAGGACTTGGCCGAGCGAGATCAGAAAGCGGCCAAAGAGTCTTTTGAAGCCTTCAAGGAATTGAGCAACCGCTTTCCACAATCACGGTACACGCCGGATGCTCTTTTGCGCATGCGCTACATCGTGCAGATGCTGGCTAAGAACGAAGTCTATGTCGCCAAGTACTACTTTAAGCGCGGCGCTTATGTGGCTGCGCTGAACCGGGCGCAAACCGCCGTTGCAGATTACCGCGATGTACCTGCTGTGGAAGAAGCGCTTTACCTCATTTATAAATCTTACGACGCGCTGGGGATGACGCAACTCAGCCAAGACGCAAAACGTGTTTTGGAAGCCACTTACCCAGGAAGCGAATTTCTCAATCCGAATGGCAAGAAAGATACGGAAAGCTGGCTGGACCTCAATAAACTCAACCCCACTAAGCTGGATTGGAGTTTTCCTAACTTCAATTGGTTTAAGTCAAACTAGTCGGTACTAAAGGGGCCACGACGTTTTCGGCAGCCTTCGGTCAACGCTCCTGGCGCAAGGCCTCTAAAGCGTCCAGCCACTGCGCCTCGTCGGCCAATCGACGCATCGGCGGCAAGCCCGCCAATAGTTTTTTGCCATAGCCTTTTTGCACCAAGCGCGGATCACACACCACCAGAACGCCCCGGTCGCTTTCGCTGCGTATCAAACGACCCGCACCTTGCTTAAGCGCAAGCGCTGCCTGGGGAAGGTGGAGTTCTTTGAACGGCTTTGCGCCGGCCTGCTCTATCGCCAAAGCGCGCGCCTGTACCAAGGGATCATCCGGCGGGGCGAAAGGTAATTTATCAATCACCAAGAGCTGCAAAGCGTCGCCTGCAATGTCCACGCCTTCCCAAAACGAAGCGGTGGCGACCAGGACGCTCCCAGCCTGCGCCTGGTCCGCATCAGCCGCACTTGCACCATGCGAGCGCAAAAAATTTTCAATCAATAAGCGCTTGGCATACTGCCCCTGCACCAGTACCTCGATGCCTGTGCCCGCCAAATCAGCGCTCAATGCCTGGGCAATGGCGCGCATAGCGCGTAGTGTGGTGGTCAGCACCATCGTGCGGCCTCCCAAAATCCGGGCACCTTTGGCAACCAGCGCGGCGACTCCGGCGCTGTGGTCTAAAGTTGCGGCCGCTTGCCCCTGGCTTGGCACATACAGCGCCGCTTGCCGGGCATAGTCAAACGGGCTAGGGACCTGCAACACGGTGTGGCCCTCTAAACCACAGCTATTTACAAACCAACTGAGTTGGGCATCTGTGCCCAGCGTGGCTGAGGTGAAAATCCAGGAGGTGCCACGCTCTGAACTTTGCGCACCCGCACTTGGCAAAAGCGCGCGCATATACCCCGCAATGGTCAGGGGTGCTTGGTGCAAATTGAGCTCGGCACCACATTCCAGCCAGCGCAGTTGATCGGCTTGCCGTGTTTGTACAAATAGGCTGAGACTTTCATGCATATCCTGGCAGCGCTGCGCCAGCGCCGCCAAGTCAGGCCAGGCCTGATCCAGCGAATGGCTAGCCCTCAAACCCCGGTCGACGGTTCGCAATAAGTCGCGCATTGCTGCATCCCACTCTGCGGTCGGGAGCATGTCGGGGCTGGCGTCCGTCCAGGAATGTCGGGCTTGATGGCCAACACTGGTTACCAGCGCTTGCAAATTTTTTGTCGCTTGCGCAAGGTCGGCGGCCAACCCCAGCCAATCAGCCATGCCGCGCGCAGGTCCGCTGTTTTGCGCGGCCAGAAGCTGGGCTAAAGAACGCGCCTGCGCAGTGCTCCAGCGCTGCCCCAAGCATTGAACCCCGATGTCGCTGAGTTGGTGCGCCTCGTCCAATATGACGGTACGCACGCTGGGCAGCAGTTCGGCCACGCCCGATGCGCGCACGCCTGCATCGGCAAAAAACAAATGGTGGTTGACAACGACCAATTCCGCTTGCATGGCTCGCTGGCGCGCCTGCAAGGTATGGCAGTTACCAATCTGTGGGCAGCTTGCACCCAGGCAGTTCTCGCGGGTTGAGGTGATCAGTGCAGCTAGCCCTGCGTGCTCCTGCACTGCGCCTAATTCGGCAATATCACCCTCGATGGTGCTTTGCGCCCAAAGGCGCACCGCGTCCAGCATTTGCAATTCATGTGCGGAAAAATCGTAGGCCGCATGGTGGGCGATCGATAGACGTTGGGCGCACAAATAGCTGCTGCGCCCTTTAAGCAAGGCCATCCGAATGGGAAAGCCTAAGGCTTTCAAGACGCGCGGCAAATCGCGTAAAAAAAGCTGTTCTTGCAAGGTCTTGGTGGCAGTAGAGACAATCACTTTATCGCCGCTGAGTAGGGCTGGTACCAAATAGGCAAGCGTCTTGCCCACCCCCGTACCCGCTTCCACGGTCAGCACGCCGCCGTCTTGCAGCACTTGCGCGACTGCCTTGGCCATGGCCTGCTGGCCCGGCCGCACGCGAAAACCTTCTAGCTTGCGCGCTAATACGCCGCCCTCCGAAAACGCGGACTCGACCGCGTCAATCAGGGGGCTCACGTTAGACCCGTATCGACCTTACGGCGCTCGAGGTCCAAAAACTGTGGCGTTTGCATTTCATTGAGGCGCGATACCGTACGCGGAAATTCATGCGACAGCGGGCCTTCGGTATACAGTGTCTCGGGCCGCACTTCGGCTGAAAGAATCAGCTTGATATGCCGGTCATAAAGCACGTCCACCAACCAGGTAAAGCGCCTGGCTTCTGCATTGCGGTTGACCGGCATATGGGGAACATCGCTCAGCAGTACGGTATGAAACTGGCTGGCAATTTCCAGATAGTCATTTTGAGAGCGCGGACCGCCGCACAGTTCTTTGAAGTCGAACCAGACTACACCACCGGCGCGCTTTCGGGCCACGATGCTGCGCTGCTCGATGCGCAATACGCGCTCACCGTCCTGCGCTTCGGCAAGCTTCGCAAAGGCCTGGGCCATTGCCTCGTCTGCAGCCGGCCCGTTGGGGACATGGTAAAGGTCCAAAGCGCCCATGGCCAGGCGGCGATAGTCCACGCCGTTGTCCACATTAATCACCTGCATGTGCTGGTTCAAAAATTCGATCGCACCCAGCATTCGGTCTCGGTGCATACCGCCGGGGTATAAATCATCGGGCTTGAAATTCGAGGTGGTGACAAAGCCCACTTCATGGGTATGCAGGGCTACCAGCAGCCTGTGCAAAATCAGTGCATCAGTAATGTCTGCGACATGAAACTCATCAAAACAAATCAGCTTGTACCGATGGGCGATGCGCTCACCTAGCACGTCCAGCGGGTTGGCAGTGCCCTGCAAATCATGCAGTTCGCGATGCACTTCACGCATGAATTCATGGAAATGCAAGCGGACTTTGCGCTGCAGTGGCACGGCTTCAAAAAAACAGTCCATCAAGAAACTCTTGCCCCTGCCGACCCCGCCATACAGGTACACACCCCGGGGAATCGGGGGGTGGTGGATCAGTTTTTTGAAGGAAGTGCCACGTTTTTCCTTGTAAACCGCCCACCCCTTGGCGCACACATCCAAAGCCTGCAACGCGCGCAATTGGGCCGGATCGCTTTGGAAACCTCTGGACGACAATTCTTTGCGGTAGTAATCAAGCACTGACATAGCGGGCGCTATTGTGCCTTGCACCAGCACGGACGCAAGGCACCTAGGCCCATAGCGCCTCAGGCCTAAAGCGGCGGCAGTGGCAGTACTACCTTAGGCGGCGATTGCTTCTGCAGGCGCTGGCTCAGGTAGGAATTGCACCCGGTGCGGTGGGAACAGGATCTGAAAGTTGGAGCCTTCCCCTGGAACGCTGGCAATCGACAGTTCAGCGCCATGGCGCTGCACCACGTGCTTGACGATGGCAAGCCCTAGTCCGGTGCCGCCCGTATCACGGGAGCGGCTGCGATCGACCCGGTAAAAACGCTCGGTCAGGCGCGGAATATGCTCTTGCGCAATGCCCATGCCCTGGTCATGGACGGCGAAGAGAGCGCCGCCATTGTCCATCGCCCTGGCAATGACACGGATGGACTTACCCGCCGGTGTGTAGCGCACCGCATTGCCGATCAGATTGAAAAATGCACTGTGTAACTCTGCAGCCGAACCAGCCAGCGACAAACCGCTCTGAATATCGAAGCTCAGGCTATGGGTTTGGCCCCACAAGACGCGCGATAGCTCGCCCGCTTCTTGGCGGCATTGGTCTACCAGGAAATTGACATCCACCCACTCATGCGCAGACGGCAGCGGACTGCCCTCTAGGCGCGAAAGCGTTAGTAGGTCGCTGACCAAAGACTGCATGCGCGAGGCCTGTTGGGCCATTAAATCCAGATAACGTGCGCGCTCGGCGTCATTGAGTGAAAGCGTTTGTAAGGTTTCCACAAAGCCGCCAAGTACCGTTAAGGGGGTGCGGATTTCATGCGACACATTGGCCACAAAATCGCGACGCATCGCCTCGGCCTGCTCCACTGCGGTGACATCGCGCGACAGCAATAAGCTGCGTCCATCACCGTAGGGATGCACATGTACCGACAAGCGCACTGGCAAGGAGGCGGTGCTAGCGCGGCCCGGCATGAGCACATCCTTTTCAAAGTCTTTGGCAGAAAAATAGGCCGCAAAGCTAGGGTCGCGCACTAAATTTGCAAAGTGCTGCTGCAAATCGCGCCGCGCATCCAAACCAAAATGCAATTCCGCCGACTCGTTCAGCCATTCGATGCGGAATTCTCTATCCAGCAACACCACGCCATTGGGCGAAGCCTGCATCGCGGCTAAGAATTCCTGTAGCCGCTCGTCGCGTTGCTGCACGGCACGTTCGTTGTTGCGCAAAACGCGCCGAATGCGGTTCGAAAACTCACCCCATAAACCGGATTCCACAGCAACTTCGCGGGTATCCTCGCTGCGCAACCAGCGCATGACGCGCAACCCGCGCGACAAATCCCACAACAACCAAAAATAGGTAGCCCCTAAGGCACCCACCAGCGATGACACGACCACGCCACCGTGGGATGGCGCAAAAACATGCATAAAAATGGCCGCCAATAATGCGCCAACACATTGAAATAAGGCAAAACTAAGCAGGCGAATTAGCATGTAAAGCCAGAGGCAGTTAACCCGCTTGACTGGCCAAGTCGCTGGACTGCGCTTGCAGCTGCGGTTTGGCCGTCAAGCGATAACCGGCACCGCGGACCGTCTCAACCATGGCAGCCGCATCACCCAAGGCTTCGCGCAGGCGTTTGACATGCACATCCACCGTGCGCTCTTCGATATAAACATGGTCGCCCCACACCTTATCGAGCAACTGCCCACGGCTATGTACCCGCTCAGCGTGGCCCATGAGGTACTGCAAAAGCTTGAATTCAGTGGGTCCCAGCTTGATCGCCTGGTCGTTGAACGACACCCGGTGTGTTGCCGAATCAAGCCGCAAGCCTGAAATCAAAATCGCTTCGTCCTTGATCTGCGGAGCCCGGCGGCGCAGCACCGCGCGTACACGGGCCAACAACTCTTTGGTGGAGAAAGGCTTGGCGATGTAATCGTCGGCACCGGCATCCAAACCAGCCACGCGATCCGCCTCGTCACCACGCGCCGTCAACATAATCAGCGGTACCGCACGGGTCCGCTCGTTTCCGCGCCAGCGCTTGGCCAGCGAAAGACCACTCTCGCCGGGTAACATCCAGTCCAACAAGATCAAGTCGGGCAGGGCTGCGTCAATTTCCCGCTGCGCACTAACGCTGTCCATAGCCCAAATCGGACGGAAACCGTTATGCCGTAAGTTGACCGCGATGAGTTCAGCAATCGAGGGTTCATCCTCGACCAGTAACACCGTGGGCGTGTTTCTCATTTGATGACCTGCTCCACCTGGTCAATGCTGCTGTGGCGCACGTCCTCGCCTTTGACCACGTAGATAATGAATTCGGCAATATTTTTCGCGTGGTCACCGATACGCTCAATCGCTTTAGCAAGGAACAAAAGATCCAAGCTGGGGGAAATCATGCGTGGGTCTTCCATCATGTAGGTAATCAGCTTACGCACAAAGCCATCAAATTCCTGGTCGATGAGGTCGTCTTCTTTCAAGATACTTAAGGCGGCATTCACATCCAAACGCGCAAAAGCATCCAAGGCCTTATTCAGTAGGCCAGATGCCAAATCTGCGGCGTAACGCAACTCCAAAGATGGCAATGAGCGCGGCGAGCCACTTTCAATAATGGCGCGGACCATGCGGGCAATCTTGGCAGCTTCATCGCCTACCCGTTCCAAGTTGGCGGTGGTCTTGGAGATCGCTATCAGCAAGCGCAGATCGCGCGCCGTGGGTTGACGGCGCGCGATGATCGACGAAAGATCGCGGTCAATTTCAAGTTCCATCGCATTGACTCGAGCTTCCTTGCCAGCTACCTCATCTGCCGCCTCGATGTTGAAATGGGAAAGCGCGAAAATTGCACGAATAATCTGCGATTCCACCAAACCACCCATTTCCATGACTTGCGATGACACCGAGGTCAATTCTGAGTCGAATTGGGTTGATAGATGTTTATCAGGCATGGGGCTTCCTCATGGGTTGGAAAAGGGACTGGTTAGCTTAAGTATAAAAACAAATTAACCAAAACGGCCGGTAATATAGTCTTCCGTCTCTTTGCGTTTGGGCTTGAAAAACATTTGCTCTGTTTCACCAAACTCGATCAGGTCGCCCAGGTACATATAGGCGGTGTAATCGCTGCAGCGTGCAGCCTGTTGCATATTGTGGGTCACTATCACGACGGTGTAGTCGGCCTTGAGTTCGACAATCAGCTCTTCCACCTTGGCCGTAGAAATGGGATCCAGCGCAGAGCAAGGCTCATCCAAAAGAAGGACTTCAGGCTTGATGGCAATACCGCGCGCGATGCACAAGCGCTGTTGCTGCCCGCCAGACAGACTGGAGCCACTTTGGTGCAACTTGTCTTTGACTTCCGTCCAGAGCGCAGATTTACGCAAGGCCCATTCCACGCGCTCTTCTAGATCGCTGGAATTGAGGTTTTCGAACAACTTCACGCCAAAAGCCACATTGTCAAAAATAGACATGGGAAAAGGCGTCGGCTTTTGGAACACCATACCGACTTTGGCGCGCAGCAGGGCTACGTCTTCTTTGCTGTTAAGCAAGTCTTCACCATCAAGCAAAATTTGACCCTCAGCGCGCTGCTCTGGGTAGAGCTCAAACATACGGTTGAGCACACGCAAGAGCGTCGATTTGCCGCAACCTGACGGTCCGATAAAGGCGGTTACCCTGCCCTCTGGGATTTCCAGATTGATGTCTTTCAAGGCCTTGAATTTCCCGTAGTAAAAATTCAGGTCTTTGATGGCGATTTTGGTGCGGGCAATGCCGGTGTCTGTTTTGAGCATGATAAAAGTGATCCGAAAACGTTCAGGATTTTTGACGCGTCAAGACGCGCGCTACGATATTGAGTCCGAGCACCGCCAATGTGATGAGGAACACACCGGCCCAGGCCAGTTTTTGCCAGTTTTCGTACGGGCTCATGGCGAACTTAAATATCGTGACCGGCAGGCTGGCCATCGGTTCACTCAGGCTGGAAGTCCAGAACTGGTTGCTCAAGGCGGTAAACAATAGGGGAGCCGTTTCCCCGGCAATACGCGCCACGGCCAGCAACACGCCGGTGAGCACCCCGGCCCTTGCAGCCTTCATGGTGATGCTGGCAATCACTTTCCACTTAGGCGCACCCAGTGCATAAGCCGCTTCGCGCAAGCCAGCGGGAACCAAGCGCAGCATATCTTCGGTGGTGCGTATGACCACCGGTATCACAATCAGCGCCAGTGCGACCACGCCGGCATAGCCAGAAAAGGACTTAAAGCGTGACACCACCACTGAATATACAAACAAGCCGATCACAATCGATGGTGCGGAAAGCAGGATATCGTTAACAAATCGCGTGGTCTCGGCAAGCCAGCTTTTGGAGTCAAACTCTGCCAAATAGATACCGGCCATGACGCCTACGGGGGCGCCCACAAGCGTCGCCAAAGTCACCATGAGGAAAGAGCCGTAGATGGCATTGGCCAGACCGCCATCTTCATTGGGAGGCGGCGTCATTTGGGTCAGGGTGGCAAAAGTCAGGCCATCGATACCCAAGCGCACGGTCTCAAAAAGAATCCAAAACAACCAAAAGAGTCCAAACGCCATAGCCGCCATGGCCAAGGCGATAGCCACCATGTTGACCCGTTTGCGGCTGGCAAAGCGCGCCTGGCGCGAGGCCAATAATGCATTCGTGCTCATGTTTTCGTTCCCTCGCCTTTACGTAACTGGGCCAGCAATATTTTGGACAGCGACAAAATTACAAAGGTGATGAAAAATAGGACTAGACCCAGGTACATCAGTGCGGCTTGGTGCAATCCTTCCCCGGCTTCGGCAAATTCATTGGCGAGCGCAGAAGTAATACTGTTGGCGGCTTGGAACAGGCTAAGGGAATCAAGCTGGTTGAAATTACCAATCACGAAGGTAACTGCCATGGTTTCGCCAATGGCCCGGCCCAAGCCCAACATGATTCCGCCTATCACCCCGGTCTTGGTATAGGGCAAGACCACCCTCGAAACTACTTCCCAGGTCGTCGCGCCCAGGCCGTACGCTGACTCTTTGAGCATGGGCGGGGTAACTTCAAACACGTCACGCATCACAGCGGATATGAAAGGAATAATCATGATGGCCAAAATGATGCCAGCCGACAAAATTCCGATACCCACCGGTGGCCCGGACACAAAAGCCCCCAGGTAGGGCACCCCCGCAAACGCTGTCTGCAATGGCGTCTGTACATAGGTCGCAAGCACGGGCCCAAAGACCAGCAAGCCCCACATACCGTAAACAATGGATGGGACCGCAGCCAAAAGCTCAATAGCGGTACCCAAAGGCCTTTTCAGCCAAGCGGGCGACAACTCCGTGAGGAACAGCGCAATACCAAAACTCACCGGCACTGCGATCAAAAGGGCAATCAATGAAGTGGCGACGGTGCCATAAATCATCACCAGCCCACCAAAATCCTCTTGCACTGGATCCCACACGGTACTGGTCAGAAAAGACAAACCATATTTGTGGATGGCAGGCCAGGCGCTCACCGTCAGTGACAAAAGAATCGCCGCCAGCAGGGCCAGCGTTAGCAAGGCGGCAGACTTGGCCAGGATGCCGAATATTTGGTCCACTAGCGGGCCGCTGCGTGCTCGCTTGGGAGCTAAAGATGGATTCATGATCGCCTAGCTATAAAAAAGAGGGATCCGATTGAGCCGCAAAGGTGGCTTAGCTACCTTTGCGCCCCTACCGGAAACCGGCCTCGCGTTGCTTGCGCTTATTTGAAAGGAATGGCTTTTCCAGAAGCGTCTTTGATCTCGCCCCAGGACTTTTGAATCGCTGCCACCGCGGCTGCGGGCATAGGAACGTAGTCCAGATCAGCCGCTGATTTTTCGCCATTGGCATAGGCCCAGTTGAAGAACTTCAGGGTTTCGGTACCGTTGGCGGGCTTGTCTTGTTTGGCGTGCATCAAGATGAAGGTGGCGCTCGTGATAGGCCATGCGTCTTTACCAGGCTGGTTGGTCAAAATCTGATAAAAAGATTTAGCCCAATCGGCACCTGCAGCAGCAGCTTTGAAGGTGTCGTCTTCAGGCTTGACAAAGTTGCCCGCTGCGTTTTGCACTAAGGCATAAGTCAGCTTGTTTTGTTTGACATAAGAGTACTCAACATAGCCAATGGAATTGGGCAGGCGGGCCACGAAGGCGGCTACGCCCTCATTGCCCTTGCCGCCCGCGCCTACGGGCCAGTTCACTGCGGTGCCCTCACCCACTTTGGCTTTCCAATCTGGGCTCACCTTGCTGAGGTAGTTGGTGAAAACGAAGGTGGTTCCCGAACCGTCCGCGCGGCGCACTTGGGCAATCGCGGTGTCCGGCAAATTAACTCCAGGGTTGATCGCCTTGATTGCAGCGTCATTCCAACGGGTCACCTTACCCAAATAGATGTCACCCAGCAACTGACCCGTCATCTTCAACTGCCCAGGTGCAATACCCGTGACGTTCAGGATGGGAACCACGCCACCAATCACGGTGGGGAATTGCACCTGGCCCTTAGATTTGAGGACATCGTCTGTCTGGGGCATGTCAGAAGCACCGAAATCCACTGTCTTGGAGTCGATCTGCTTGATGCCGCCGCCCGAGCCGATGGACTGGTAGTTGACCTTCACGCCGGTCAATTTGTTGTACTCAGAGGCCCACTTGGCGTACAAGGGGGCCGGGAATGTAGCGCCAGCGCCTGTGATTTCCTGGGCATGAACGCCGCTAACGGCAAAAGCGCAAGCCGAAGCCAGTGCAAGGAGGGAGCGGGAGAAAACGATCTGCATGGAACACCTTTTCAGTGGATTGGGAATACCAAGCACTCTAAGCACTGATTGTGACAAAAACATGACATTTTCCCGAAATATTCGCCTAAGCAAAGTTTTAGAGCAAGCATTACGACGCTCTCAATGTCACACATTTGTCATTTTAGGTTCTTATCCTCGGCGTTTTCTAACTGGAGATTGACTATGCACATTGATTCCGCCCTGCGCCTGACACGCCGCCTCACCCTGGCAGTTACCACCATCGCATTGGTCAGCGCCTGCGCCAGCATGCAAAAGCCCGTCAGCGTGGCCGATACCATTGCCAAGACCCCAGAATTGAGCACCCTCAATGGATTGGTAAAAGCGGCCGGCCTGACCGAAACGCTGCAAGGGCCCGGTCCCTTCACGGTTTTTGCACCCAATGATGCCGCCTTTAAGGCATTGAAGGCCGGTACTTTGGAAGATTTGGGCAAGCACCCGGAAAAACTCAAAGACTTGCTGACCTACCACGTCGTACCCGGCGCCCTCGCCGCTAAGGACGTGAAAAACAGCACTGTCAAAGCGGTGAACGGCGACCCCTTGGCGCTGTCCAAAGCCGGTGACTTTGTGACGGTGGAAAATGCCATGGCCGTCAAGGGTGATGTGATGGCCAGCAATGGCGTCATTCATATCATCGACACGGTTATGACACCGCCCAAAAAATAACTGCACGCATTGCGGGGTGGCTAGCCAAGCCACCCCGTTCGCGAACGCTCCCTGGGTTTATCTTAGATTTCTGACAAAGTCTGATATTGGCGTTTGACTCGGTCAGGCGGCTCTTGCCATGGTCGCCCCCTCTGCCTGGGATGCTATCCTCAGGCGGTTACGCCCAATCACGTTTTCCCCATGCCCTCTCCCACCCGCCTGGCCGCCATCGACCTGGGCTCGAATAGTTTCCGCCTGGAAATTGGCGTCATCTCCCACGGCGCGTTTGAGCGTACCGAATACCTGAAAGAATCCGTCCGCCAAGGCGCTGGCATGGATAGTGAGCGTAACCTTAACGCCCAAGCCATGCAAAACGGATGGGATTGTTTGGCCCGATTTGGCGAGCGGCTGGCCGGATTCAAACCCCATCAGGTGCGTGCGGTCGCCACCCAAACGCTACGTGAAGCGCGCAACCGCGATGTCTTTCTGGCGCGGGCGGTCAAGGTATTGGGCTTTCCCATTGATGTCATTTCAGGCCGGGAAGAAGCCCGACTCATTTACAAAGGCGTGTCGCACCTGCTGCCCCCGTCCGACGAGCGGCGTCTGGTGGTGGACATTGGCGGTCGCTCCACCGAGCTGATACTCGGCCAGAACCAACAACCGCGGGTGATGGAGTCCTTTCGCGTTGGCAGTATTGCGTGGTCCACCCGCTATTTTCCCGACGGCCAATGGCGACGCAAATCATTTGAAACGGCGGAAATCGCCGCCAAGGCGGTATTGGAAGGCGCGTTGCAGGCCTACCACCCCGGCAATTGGGACATCGCCTACGGCTCGGCCGGCACGGTCAGCGCGGTGAGCGAAGCCTTGGCTGCGGGTGGTTGGACCGATGGCGTTGTCACTACCGAAGGATTGGACTGGCTTAAAGAAGTGCTCATAGAAACCGGTCAGTCTGAAGGCACCAGAATAGCGGGCCTGCGCGAAGACCGCAAAGCCATCATCGCCGGTGGTTTGTCAGTTACACGCGCATTGTTTAACTTGCTGGGCATTGAAAGCCTGAGCCCCACTTCCGGCGGATTGCGCCACGGGCTTTTATGCCAAATGCAGGGTTCGCGCGAAAGCGCCAGTGACCTGCGTAGCAAGACGGTCGAGCGTTTAGCCAATAAATTTAATGTAGACCGCGCCCATGGCGCCCGCGTCGGCAAATGGGCGGCTCTCTTGCTTGCACAAATTTTGGGCGACCATGCACCGGATCCCAGCGACGAGTCCAACCGCAGCATGCGCAAGCTGCGCTGGGCAGCTGAGTTGCATGAGATCGGCAGCCACATTTCCCACAGCGACTACCACAAGCACGGCGCCTATATTTTGCAAAACGCCGACGCCATGGGCTTTTCCCTCGACGAATTACAGCGCCTAAGTCTCTTGGTGTTGGGGCATCGCGGCAAACTGCGAAAAATCGAAGAAGACCTTGCCTTTGACGACTTGCGGGCGCAATTGATGGCGCTGCGTATTTCTGTGATTTTGTGCCATGCCCGGCGCGACCCCCGCCCGGACTGCGTGCAAGTCACCCAAAACAAGGGGGTAGTGAAAGTCCGATGCGACCCCGGCTGGGCCAAGGAGTTTCCACAGTCAGCCTATTTGCTACGTGAAGAAGCGCTGGCCTGGCAAAAGACGGGTTGGCAGATGGAGTTCTTAGACACGTAAAGAAGTGTGCAAGACGGGCGCGGTATCAAAGCAAATCCGGCGACTGCACGCTGAGCACGGTGGTTTCCACTTCGCCGTGCCGCTCTCGGTACCTTAACCACCAAACTGCACCCTTTTTTACTACGCAAGTCTGCCCTGGAATGGCTAATAATTGGGCGATCGCTTGACCGATAGTGGGTTGATGGCCTACGACCAAAACGCAGGTGCTGGCATGCGGCCAGTTCACCAAATTCAAAAGTTCCTCTACGCCGGACAAAGGTGCCAGCGCGGCGCTGACCTTGTACTTGCGATCCAAGGCCTTCGCCGTTTGTTCGGCCCGCAGCGCCGGGCTGCTGTACACCTTGGTACCCGCCGGTAGTTGGCGGTCCAGCCAAGCGGCCATGCGCTGTGCCTGCTTTTCACCACGCGGGCTCAGGGTTCGGAGCATATCGTCACCGACCAGTTCCAGGTCTATGGCTTCGGCATGGCGCCAAAACACCAAATCCATTGTGCTCAATTTTCACCCGCCTTTACCTTATGCATACCGTAGCGCGTCATCAATGCTAACTGCGCGGAATGGCCCGGTCGCGCGCCTGGGCTTCGCGCCGACAGGTAGCTCCCGTCAGGCTGCATATCCCACGCGTCCTGGCTGTCGTGCAAATAGGCCAACAGACATTCATCTATGAGTCGCTGCCTTTGAACATCATCGGTCACCGGCCAGGCCAATTCGACGCGGCGGACCATATTGCGATTCATCCAATCTGCGCTGGACAAATAGAGTTCGTCTTCGTTTCCTTGGCGGAAGTAATAAACCCTGGAGTGCTCCAAAAACCTGCCAATAATCGAGCGCACACGGATGTTGTCTGTCGATCCCTTGACCCTGGCCGGCAACATGCAAGCCCCGCGCACAATTAAATCAATTTGAACGCCGCATTTCCCCGCTTTAATCAGCGCATGAATCAAGTCAAGATCAGTCAATGAATTCATTTTTGCGACGATGCGCGTCGATTCGCCCTTTGCAGCGGCCAAGGCCAGCATCTCTATTTTTGCAATCAGCTTGTCATGCAAATAAAAGGGCGCCATCCACATTTTTTTTAAGCGCGGCAGCCTGCTTTGGCTGGCCAGATGGACAAAGACATTTTCCATGTCCCGAGTCAACTCCGAGTCAGCGCTTAAATGGCTGATATCGGTATACAGGCGCGCCGTACGCGGGTTGTAATTGCCCGTGGACAAATGGCCGTAGCGTTTGAGCCCCTTGCCTTCACGCCGCGTAACCAGCAGCATTTTGGCGTGGGTTTTCAGTCCCACTACGCCGTAAACCACTTGAGCGCCAATGGATTCGAGCATCTCTGCCCAATTGATATTAGCCTCTTCGTCAAAGCGCGCCTTCAGCTCTACAACCACAGTCACTTCTTTGCCTTTGCGCACGGCCTCACGCAACAAGTCCATGATGGTCGAATCCGCGCCTGCCCGGTAAATCGTTTGCTTGATCGCCAGTACATCGGGGTCATTCACCGCTGCACGCAAAAATAGCAGCACACCTTCAAAGCTTTCAAACGGTTGGTGAAAAATCACATCACCCTGTTTCAACTGATCGAAAACGTTGCCCCCCACATCCAATTGCACCGGCGGCGCTGCTTTGTAGGCGGGGAAGCACAAATCGGGTCGATCCAGCAGATCGATCATCTGGGTCAGCCGCACCAAATTCACCGGGCCTGACACGCGGTACAAAGCCATAGCCGGTAAATCGAACTGCTTTAAAAGGAAATGCGACAAATGCTCGGAGCAGCCGGAGGACACTTCCAGGCGCACGGCTTCACCGTAATGGCGATGCACCAAGCCCTGGCGCAAGGCCATACGCAGGTTTTGCACATCGTCTTCATCCACCGCCAAATCCGAATGGCGGGTTACCCGAAATTGCGAAAACTGATCCACCGTACGCCCCGTAAACAATTCGGACAAATGGGCGCGTATGACGCTGGTCAAGGCCACAAAGACCACTTTGGTGCCGGACACCCTGTCGGGCATTCGGATGATGCGCGGCAACACCCGCGGCACCTTGACGATGGCAATTTCATTGCTGCGCCCAAAAGCATCGTTACCGCCTAAGCGCACAATAAAGTTCAAGGCCTTATTGGCCACTTGGGGAAAGGGGTGGGCGGGGTCTAGGCCAACCGGGATGAGGAGCGGTCGTACCTCGCGCTCAAAATACTGCTTAACCCACAGGCGTTGTTCGGCATTGCGCTCGCCATGCGACACGATTTTGATTCCGCAATGCGCCAATGCGGGCAAGATCGCGTCGTTATACAGCCCGTACTGTCGCTCCACCAAAGCATGCAAGGACTCCGACAAACGATCAAACGACTTTTCGGTGTAGGTGCCCTGCGTGTCGCCGCTGCGCTTTGCGCTCAAATGCGGCTCGGAGCGGACTTCAAAAAATTCATCTAAATTGGACGAAACAATGCACAGATAGCGCAGACGTTCTAAAACAGGAACATCTTCACGCGCTGCCCAGCTCAACACCCGCTCGTTGAATGCGACCAGACTATGGTCGCGATCGAGCAGCTCCGGGTGCGCGGCGTCATGAAAGGCTTTGCTCGTTTGATCCAACGGGACGTTCTCCTTGAAATCCGTGGTTTCTGGCTTGTAGAACGAAGGGTAATGGCAAGGCGAGAAGCTAGCAAGCCTCTCCTTTCACGCAATACGACGACTTAGCAGTATGCGCCCCTGAGGCGAAGCAACACTGCGCTTGGGCAGTTTGCTTCAAAAAAATTACATATTTGTGACAATCCCCCCGCCCGATTACCGTAAAAAGAAGCAGCGCCTGGCGACAACAGCCTCATCTAAACGGGGCAAAGATTCGGCAGATACCTCAGAAAGTAGATCCGAGGGCTTGCCGTCTTACTTCACGATCACCGGATGCACGCTAAACACATTGGCGCTGGCAGGGTCCACCACCACACGCACCCAATGCAGGCTGGGGCTGCCAAAAGTCTGCAGGCGGGTGAAGTTGGGCAGCAGTTTGGTGGGGCTGTACAGGGGTTTGTCTAGTTTGAAGAAATGGGTATCGCCATGAACAAACAGTACCTGACCGGTGTACTGCTCGGTTTGCTCTACCAACTTAGACATGAAGTGACGGAACCCGCTAAAGGCTGGGTCAGTGCTTTCATCGACCTCTTCGGTTTCAGGCCAATCAAAGCCCGGATCGCCCTGCGTAACCACCACAATTCCTACGGCATTCTGCGCCTTAGCCGCAGCGAAAGAAGCTTGCATCCAAGCCACATTGGCACCATCGCGCTCCAGGTACTCGGCGTTAGAGGCGTCACATTGTGCGTTATCGCGAGCACTCTTGTACTTGCATTCCTTCTCGCTCATGATCAGGTTGTTATTACTACCAGGCTGGTTAATGCCGACAAACACCACGCCGCCGTGGGCAAAGCGGGTATTCTCTACAAATTTCTCACCCAATTTGCCTTGGTGCTCTAAAGCCATGGTGGTTTGGCCCAGGCTGTTGCTGGTGGGGAACATGACTTTGCGGATATAGCTCAGACGCTCCAGGCCGTCGTAGCCGCCGTTGTTGGTGCGATGGCAATCGGTCCATTCGTTATCGCCAGGCACATAGACCACCGGCTTGACCAAGGTGTTAAACATTTTCAGCGCGTCCGCATAGACATCATCGGTGCACTTGGAGCTTCCATCCTTGATATCGCCGTCATACATAGAAAACGCGATATCGGAACGATTGATGCTTTGCAGGACTGCAGGTAGCTTGGCATCATCACCCGCTTTTTTGTAGGGCATATCACCCCACAAGCCGAAGGAAAACGGCTTTGCCGCTGTCTGCGCTTGCGCGCCTAAAGTCACCAACAGGGTCATGGTGATAAGTAGTACCGATTTATGCAACATTTTTCTCTCCAAGCATTTGAGACCTTCAATTTAAGCTAAGCCCATGACAGACCAGTGACAAGCGATCATGCGCTTTACGGTGCAATGCCGCATTGTGAATGAACAGCCCACAAACAAGACATTGCTAGCAACGCTTTGTTAACAGATATTTTTTACAGGATCACTACATCCATTGAATTCCAAAGTTGTGTTTCCGCAGTGCAACAAATACCTCCTTTCATGGATTTTTCACAAAACTTTCAGGGGTCACCGACAAACTTGCCAGGTCAGCAGGGTTTCCCCTGACGATATACCTAAACACTTTTTAAATGGAAATTTGACATGAACAAAAACTTGATCGCCCTGGCGGTTTCGACTGCATTTGCATTGCCCGCTATGGCCGACGTCGCCGTTGGCCCTTTCTCCGTTTATGGTACTGCCCAGTCAGCCATTGAAAACGTCAACATCTCTTTTGCTGCCGGTCGCTCTACCGACAACACCACGGACACTAGCAAAACCAGCCAAACCCGCTTGATGGACCAAACCTCCAAGCTCGGCTTCAAAATCGCCCATGATCTGGGCCAGGGCATGACCGGTTTGGCCCAAGTAGAAAGCCGTTTTTACCTGGGCAATGGTGGCAACAACACCCAGGACAAAGCCGAAGTGGGTTCACGCAACACGTTCGTTGGTCTGGGTAGCAACGACTTTGGAACGGTACGCCTTGGCCGCTACGACAATGCCTATAAGCTGAGCTTGAAGGCTGCAGCACCGTACATCTACAACAACATCAATGACGCAAGCGCTGAGTATGGCGATAAGCAAATCATGACCCGTCTGGGCGGACGCATGGGCGACATGGTGGCCTATGAGTCGCCTAAGTTCAATGGCTTGCAGGCACTGGTAAGCTACAACATGGGCAAGGACTCGGACAATGGTTTGGGCGCAGCAGACTATTCGGCAGCCACCGCAACCACCAAGGTTTCGTCGGTTTCGCAATTACCCGGCACTCTGATGCCTCAAACCGCGTTGAGTCTGGCCTACGCACAAGGTCCGATCACTGCAGCCTTTGGTTACACCACCATCAGTAACGCAGCTTGGCAACTGGACGGCAGCAGCTCCACGAAAGCTGCCTTCAACACCACCGCAGGCGCGTCCTTTGGTCTGACCGCATACCAGCTCGGTGGCCAATACACCTTCGGCGAATATTCGGTCGGTGGCATGTATGAGGTGACTTCTTCCAATCAAAAAGGCGTGAGCGCGGCCAAAGACTTTGACCAGTCGCAGGCGACTTACGCTTTAATCGGTGCCTACAAGAGCGGCCCACACGAGGCGCACCTGCGTTACGCAGTCGCGTCTGACGTCACAGGCAATACCGGCACGACCGCCCTCAAAGCCGACACAGGCGCAACCCAGTACAGCTTGATGTACGCCTATGAGATCAACAAAAGCGTGAAGTTTGTTAGCTCTTACACTAACTTGGCCAATAAAGCTAACGCCAAGTTCACCTCTGCCTCGGGCTTTGCAGTGGACACTGGCGCGACTATGAGCCAAATCGCTATTGGCTTGGCAGCTACGTTCTAAAGTTAAGACGTAAGCGCTAACTTTATAAAGCGATCAACCCACAAGGGTTGGTCGCTTTTTTCATTGGTGCGCCCAGCATGGGCGCACACCTGCGGGTGCAAGTCCCGCTGCGAGCTGGTCACAGTGAGCAAAGTGAAGCGCAACTGCGTGAGGGTGACCGAGCGTGGGAAGGAAGCGTGGGGCGTAAATCG